>JBBIIE010000071.1:0-16098 GCA_037446605.1 Geminicoccaceae bacterium
GGCACACGGGTTCTTGGCCGCGCAGGGGTTCTTGGCGGCACAGGGGTTGGACAGCGCCGCCTGACGGAGCGCGGGGACGAAGCAGCGGTCACTGCGCTTGCCGGCGGCACCGCAGGGATTGGCCGCACAGGGATTGGCGGCGCAGGGGTTCTTGGCGGCACACGGGTTCTTGGCCGCGCAGGGGTTCTTCGCGGCGCACGGATTCTTGGCGGCGCACGGGTTGGCGGCGACCTTGGCGGCGCAGGGGTTCTTGGCGGCGCAGGGATTGGGCGCGACGGGTCCGGCCGCGGCGACCCGTGCACCGCCTTGTCCGGCACTGCGCGGTGCCTCGGTGCAGGCGCCGAGGAGCGCCGCGGCACCGGCCAGGGCCGCGATGCTGCCGAGGGTACCGAGGCCGCTCGAGCCCAGCAGGTTCGTACGCACGCGTCGCAGCATTCTCCTCTCCCCCGATCCAAGCCCCGGCCAAGGGGCAAGGGCAACAGCGCCCCCGCGGGCTGGCCGTGGGCCCATGGTGCACCCGCCGCGGATCACGGGCGTTCACCGGCCCGTGCGCCGGCCGCGCATCGGTTCACGTCGGCGCGATCGGGCTGCTAGTTTCGGTGCGACAGGGCGAGGTCGTCGGGAGGATCGGAGAGCATGGCCGAAGCACGCACCCGAGCCTCGGCCCGCCTCGAGGCGGGTCGCGAGGCGCTGCATTGGATCCGGATCCTCGCCCGCAGCGGTCGCAACCTCGTGGGCGAGGTGCTCGCCGGTCACGGTACCTTCTACGAGTGGGAGCACTATCCGCCCGGCGACGTGCTCGACGCGGAGAGCGCCAGCCAGTGGTACTACCATGCCCACCCCAAGGAGGAACGGCCGGGCGAGCACGGCCATTTCCACCTCTTCCGGCGCGACGGGGCGGACACGATCCACCTCGTGGCGATCGGGATGGACGCCGCGGGACTGCCCATCCATCTGTTCACCACCAACCGCTGGGTGACGGGCGAGCGGATCGAGCCGGCCGACCGGGTCGCCCATCTGCTCGAAGGCTTCGACGTCGCGCTCGCGGTCCCGTCCTGGCCGGTCAACCGCTGGCTCGGTGCCATGCTGCGCTTCTACGCACCCGAGATCCGGGCGCTCCTGGCCGAGCGCGACCGGGTGATCGAGGCCACACGTCGCGAGCTCGGCGCCGACGACATCCTCGAGGATCGACGGCTCGAGGTGACCTCGATGCGGGCGATCGATCTCGCGGGCGACGTCGCGGCGCTCGAGCGGGCCCTGGGCGCAAGCGTCAGGGCACGGAGGTCGGCCCCGGGCCCCGGCATCCCAGCCACCCGGTCCTCCGCCGGCGGCGCTTGACAGGCCCGGTCGCCCGCCGTTCGCTTCCCGTCGTCGAAAAAGGGGAGGCATCCGATGCGGCGGCGGGGCTTGGCGATCCTCGGGGCGTGTCTGTTGGCGGCGAGCGCACTGGTGCCGATCGAGGCGCGCGCTCAGGGAGCGCTGGCCCAGTCGGGGCTCGTCGGTGAGCTCGAAGGGGTGACGATCGTCACCGATCCGGCCAAGTGGCCGAAGCGCTTCAAGGAAGCACCCCAGCTCGCCGAGCTGGTCAAGGCCGGCAAGCTCCCGCCGGTGGAGCAGCGCCTGCCCGAGGACCTCATGGTGATCCAGCCGGTCCGCGAGATCGGCAGGTACGGCGGCATCTGGCGGCGCGGCTTCACCGGTCCGGGCGACGACGAGAACGGCAACCGGCTGAACGCCTCCGACCGGCCGATCCTGGTCGACCACACCGGCACCGTGCCGCGCCCCTCGCTCGCCAAGGGCTGGAAGATGAGCGAGGACGGCAAGACGTTCACCCTCTATCTGCGCCGCGGCCTCCGCTGGTCCGACGGCGATCCGATGACCGCCGACGACTTCGTGTTCTGGTTCGAGGACATCTACAACAACAAGGACATCAACCCGACGCCCATCCCCGACATGACGCCGGAGGGCAAGCCCGGGCGGATCGTCAAGGTCGACGACTTCACGGTCGATTTCGAGTTCGACGTCCCGTTCTACCTGTTCGAGGAGCTGATGGCCGGCGACACGCTGATCGGCGGCGGCCAGGCGGTCCGGCAGTCGAACAAGCGCTCGCACGGCGCCTACGCGCCCTCGCACTACCTCAAGCAGTTCCTGCCGAAGTACGCGGGCGGGGTCGAGGCGGCGAATGCCGCCGCCAAGGCCGAGGGCTTCGACAACTGGGTGGCGCGACTGCACTTCAAGAAGGACTGGACCCTCAACCCCGAGGTCCCGGTGCTGGGGCCGTGGCGGACCACCCGGCCGATCAACAACCCGACCTGGGCGATGGAGCGCAATCCCTACTACTGGGCCGTCGACACCGAGGGCAACCAGCTTCCCTACCTCGACGGCGTGGTGATGACCCTCGCCGAGAACCTGGAGCTCCTCAATCTCCGCGCCATCGCCGGCGAGTACGACGTCCAGGAACGGCACGTCGACATCGGCAAGCTGCCGGTGATCCTGGAGAACCGGGCCAAGGGCAACTACAAGGTCCACCTCGACCTGGCGTTCAACGGCGCGGATGCGATCTACCAGTTCAACCAGAGCTACACGGCCGATCCGGAGATCGCCAAGTGGCTCAAGAACGCCGACTTCCGCCGCGCGCTCTCGCTCGCCATCGACCGCAACCAGCTCAACGAGACCTTCTGGCTCGGCACCGCCGTGCCCGGCTCGCCGGCGCCGGCCGAGAGCCTGCCCTACTTCCCGGGCCCGGGCTGGCGGGAGAAGTGGTCGACCTTCGATCCCAAGCAGGCCAACGAGATCCTGGACAGGATCGGGCTGGCCAAGAAGGACGCGCAGGGCTTCCGCGTGCGCACCGACAATGGCGAGCGGCTGCGGATCCAGATGCAGGCCGTCCAGGCCTTCCTGCCCTGGCCCAAGATCTCGGAGATGGTGGCCGACCAGTGGGCCAAGGTCGGCATCCAGGCGGACGTCAAGGATACCGAGCGCAACCTCGCCTTCACCCGGACCCGCAACAACGAGCACCACATCATGGTGTGGAACAATGGCGGGACCGAGCTCCTCTACCTGTTCCCGCGCCACGCCATCCCGGTCGACCCGACCGAGGCCTTCATGGGGCCCGAATACGCCAAGTGGTACGCCTCGGGCGGCACGCAGGGCACCAAGCCCGACGATCCCAACATGCTCAGGATCCTCGACCTCTTCCGTTCGGCCGCCGGCCAGAAGAGCGCCCAGCGCATCGAGACCGCCAAGGAGATCTGGAAGATCCTGATCGACCAGCAGTACGGCATCGGCACGGTCGGTCAGTCGGCCGCGCTCATGGGTGTCCGGCTCGTCAAGAACAACCTCGGCAACGTCCCCTCGCGCAACTGTATCGCCCAGCACTGCCGGACGCCGGGCGGCGCGCATCCCGAGACCTGGTTCTACAAGAACTGATGGCGGCCTACCTCGCCCGGCGGTTGCTCCTGGCGCTGATCACGATCTGGGCGATCTCGGTCGTCACCTTCGTGATCATCCAGCTGCCGCCGGGTGACTTCGTGGATGCCTACATCGCCAATCTCTCGGCCTCCGGCTCGATGGTGAGCGCCCAGGAGGCGCAGGCGCTCCGCCAGCTCTACGGCCTCGACCAGCCCATCTGGGTGCAGTACCTCAAATGGGCCGGTCGCGTGGTGCAGGGCGACTTCGGCATGTCGATGGAGTGGGGCCGCCCGGTCACCGAGGTCCTCGGCGACCGGCTCTGGCTCACGGTCCTCATCTCGCTGCTCGCGATCCTCGTGACCTGGGGGCTCGCCCTGCCGATCGGGATCTACTCGGCCGTCCGCCAGTACTCGATCGCGGACTACCTGTTCACGCTCGTGGGTTTCATCGGCATCGCGGTGCCGAGCTTCCTGCTGGCGCTCATCATCATGTATTTCGGCTTCACGCTGTTCGACGCCAACATCGGCGGCCTGTTCTCCAAGGAGTTCGAGCTCGCGCCCTGGTCCTGGGCCAAGGTCCGGGACATGCTCGGCCATCTGCCGATCCCGGTGCTGATCCTGGCGCTCGCCGGGACCGCCCAGCTGATCCGCGTGATGCGCGCCAACCTCCTGGACGAACTCCGGAAACCCTACGTGGTGACGGCCCGTGCGCGTGGCCTGCCGGAGCGCCGGGTGATCCTCAAGTACCCGGTGCGCGCCGCCTTGAACCCGTTCGCCAGCACGATCGGCTACCTCTTCCCGTTCGTGGTGTCGGGCAGCATCGTGATCTCGCTCGTCATGTCGCTGCCCACGGTCGGGCCGCTGCTCCTGCGCGCCCTCGTGGCCCAGGACATGTTCCTGGCCGGCACCATCATCCTGCTCCTGGGCGTGCTCACCGTGCTGGGTACGCTGATCTCCGACCTCCTGCTCATGTGGATCGACCCGCGGGTGCGCAGCGGGATCCAGGGATGAACGCACCCGCCGCCCCCCTCTCCGAGGTCGCGAGCAGCGCGGGCGAGGAGCGCCTCGCGGTCGCGAGCCAGCTCCAGCTCACCTGGTGGCGCTTCCGGAAGCACAGGGTGGCGGTGGTGAGCGGGATCGTGGTGATCCTCTTCTATCTCGTGGCGATCCTCGCCGACTTCCTCGCCGTCACCGATCCGCACGCGACCGACGCGCGGCGCAGCTACATCCCTCCCCAGGCGATCCACTGGTTCGATGCCGACGGCAGCTTCCGTCCGCACGTCTACGCGCTGGTCGGCAAGCGCGACCCGCGCACCTTCAAGCTCACCTACGCTCCCGATCCGAACCAGCGCCGCTATCTGGAGCTGTTCGGCCGGGGCTACGCCTACAGCTTCCTCGGCCTGTTCGAGACCGACCGGCATCTTCTCGGCGTGCGCGACGGCCGGCCGGAGGACGGGCTGTTCCTGCTCGGCACCGACCAGCTCGGCCGCGACGTCTGGTCGAGGCTGATGTGGGGCACGCGCACCTCGCTCTTCATCGGCCTCGTGGGTGTCGGGCTCTCGCTGTTCCTGGGCGTGCTCCTGGGCGGCGTCTCCGGCCTCTACGGCGGCGTGGTCGACACGGTGATCCAGCGGCTGATCGAGATCCTCCGCTCGGTGCCGACCATCCCCCTGTGGATGGGCCTCGCGGCGGCCCTGCCGGCGACCTGGTCGGTGACCCAGGTCTATTTCGCGATCACGCTGATCATCTCGCTCATCGGCTGGACCGAGCTGGCGCGGGTGGTGCGCGGCCGGTTCCTCTCCCTGCGTGAGGAGGATTTCGTGGTCGCGGCCGAGCTCGCCGGCGCCTCGCAGATGCGCATCATCTTCCGCCACATGGTGCCCTCCTTCCTCTCGCACATCATCGCCGCGATCAGCCTCGCCCTTCCGGCGATGATCATCAGCGAGACGACGCTCTCCTTCCTGGGCCTCGGCCTCCGCCCGCCGGCGATCTCCTGGGGCGTGCTCCTCCAGGATGCACAGAACATCCAGTCGCTCGGCATCGCCCCCTGGCTCCTGATCCCGGCGATCCCGGTGATCACCGTCATCCTCGCCTTCAACTTCCTGGGCGACGGGCTCCGCGACGCCGCCGACCCCTATGGCTGAGCCGATCCTCTCGGTCGTCGACCTCAAGACCTGGTACCATCCCGACGAGGGCGTGGTGCGCGCGGTCGACGGCGCCACCTTCGAGCTGTTCGAGGGGCGGACCCTCGGCATCGTCGGCGAATCGGGCTGCGGCAAGTCGGTCACCGCCCGCTCGATCCTGCGCATCGTCGAGCGGCCGGGGCGGATCGAGGGCGGCCGGATCCTGCTGCGCCGGCGGCAGCCGGACGGCTCCGAGCGGATGGTGGACCTCGTGGGTCTGCCCGCCCAGGGACGCGAGATGCGGGCCATCCGCGGCGGCGAGATCGGCCTCGTCTTCCAGGAGCCGATGACCTCGCTCTCCGCCTACCACACCATCGGCAACCAGATGGTCGAGGCGATCCGCCTGCACGGCCCGCTCTCCAAGGCCGAGGCGCGGGCGCGGGCGATCGAGCTGTTGGGCATGGTGGGCGTGCCGCGCCCCGAGCAGCGGATCGACGCCTACAGCTTCGAGCTCTCCGGCGGACTGCGCCAGCGGGTCATGATCGCCCTGGCGCTCGCCGCGGAGCCCCGGATCCTGCTCGCCGACGAGCCCACCACCGCGCTCGACGTCACGACCCAGGCGCAGATCCTCGATCTCCTGCGCCGGCTGCAGGCCGAGCGCGGCCTCGCCGTCGTGCTGATCACCCACGACATGGGGGTGATCGCCGAGATGGCCGACGAGGTCGTGGTCATGTATCTCGGGCGGGTCGTCGAGCGCGGGCCGGTCGACGTCATCTTCCACGAGCCCGCCCACCCCTACACCCGCGCCCTCCTGCGCTCGATCCCCTCCGTGCTCGCCCGCCCGCGCGAGCGCCTCGCCACGATCGCGGGCTCGATCCCGCATCCCTACAGCCGCCCCCGGGGCTGCCCGTTCCACCCGCGCTGCGACTCCTTCCGGGCGGGCAGGTGCGACCGGGCGGTCCCGGCCGAGACCCGCCTCGGCCCCCGTCACGTCGTGGCCTGCTTCCTGCACGGCGAGGCGGCGGTGGAGGGCACGCCTTGACCCCCCCGGGCGGGCCGATCCTCGAGGTCGAGGGGCTCAGGAAGCATTTTCCGATCCGCAAGGGGCTGCTGCGCCGCGTCGTGGGCCAGGTCCGTGCCGTCGACGACGTCTCCTTCGCGATCGCGCCGGGCGAGACGCTCTCGCTCGTGGGCGAGTCGGGCTGCGGCAAGACCACGACGGCGCGCTGCATCCTGCGCGCGATCGCGCCGACCTCGGGCACGATCCGCTTCCGCACCGAGGCCGGCCGGAGCGTCGACGTGGCGGCCCTGCCGCGCGGCGAGCTCAGGCCGCTGCGCCGGCGCATGCAGATGATCTTCCAGGATCCGTTCAGCTCGTTGAACCCGCGCATGACGATCGCCGACATCATCGGCGAGCCGCTGCTCGTGAACGGCATGACGGACGTCCAGGCGCGCCGACGGCGGGTCGCCGAGCTTTTGGACATGGTCCAGCTCCCGACCGCCTACATGAACCGCTTCCCGCACGCCTTCTCGGGCGGCCAGCGGCAGCGCATCGGCATCGCCCGCGCGCTCGCGCTCGAGCCCGCGCTCGTGGTCGCCGACGAGCCGGTCTCGGCACTCGACGTCTCGGTCCAGGCGCAGATCGTCAACCTGCTCCTCGACCTGCAGGACCGGCTCGGCCTCGCCTACCTGTTCGTGGCGCACGACCTCTCGGTCGTGAAGCACATGAGCCACCGCGTGGCCGTGATGTATGTCGGCCGGATCGTCGAGCTCGCCCCGACCGAGGCGCTGTTCGGCCGGCCCCTGCATCCCTACACCGAGGCACTGCTGTCGGCCGTGCCGGTCCCCGATCCGCGCCGCCGCTCGCGGCGGATCGTGCTCGAGGGTGAGGTCGCCGACCCCGGCCGACCAACCCCGGGCTGCGCCTTCCACCCGCGCTGCCGCTACGCGGTCGAGCGCTGCCGGCTGGAGATGCCGGCCCTGCGCGGAATCGTCCCCGGTCGCGCCGCGCGCTGCCACCGGGCCGAGGAGCTGGAGCTGCAGGCGGTGGCGGCACCGGCCCGAGCGGAGGGAGCTCCGAGCTGATGCGCGTCCTCGTCCTGGGTGTCCTGATCGGCTGTGGGGCCACGGCCCTGCTCGACCTCTGGGCCCTCCTGCTCAACCGAGCCTTCGCCTTGCCGCTGCCGAACTGGGCCCTGGTCGGCCGCTGGTTCGGCCACATGCCGGCCGGCCGCTTCGCCCACGCCTCGATGGCCGCGGCGGCCCCGATCGCCGGCGAGCTGGCGATCGGCTGGGTGATGCACTACGCGATCGGGGCCCTCTACGGTGTCCTGCTCGCGGCCCTGGCCGGCGGTGCCGCGTGGCTGCAGGCACCCACCCTCGCGCCGGCGATGGTCACCGGCTACGTCACGGTGTTCGCCGCCTGGCTGCTGCTGCAGCCCGGGATGGGCCTCGGCCTCTTCGCGTCGCGCACGCCGAAGCCGGTGCGCACGATGGCCCTGAACCTCGCCGCCCACACGGTGTTCGGCCTCGGCCTCTGGGCGAGCGCCCTGGCCCTGCGTCCGCTCGCCTGAGGCCGCGGTCCCGTCCGATCGAGATCGGGGGTCGGCAGCGCCCGTGCTTGTGGCCAAGTCGGGGCCGGGCCTAGGCTCGGCGCCGTGCAGGGAGGGTGCGGATGGCCGGAAGGGTCCAGGTCTATTTCGAGCCCAAGGTCGTGGATCACGCCCCCGAGCTCTACGCCTTCGAGAGCGAGGCCGAGCCCGCGTCGGCGGGCTTCGCGGCCGGTCCCGAGGGCCTCGCCGCCCGGCGCGAGGACGGCTTTCTCCTGGTTCGAGCCCTCCTCGAGGGCCCCCTCCTCGAGGCCGGGCGGCGCGAGCTCGAGGCGCTGGCGCTGTCGGAGGATCCCGACTGCGAGCAGATCTGGTACGAAGGGTCGCTGCGCGATCATCTGGCGCTCGATCCGAGCCGGGATGCTGTGGTCGACGGACGCCGCTCGGGGGTGGGCTTCGTGCCGGGACAGACGGGCTCGGGCCTTCCGCCCCTGCCGGCCGAGCTGCGCGCCCGCCACGTGCGCAAGCTCGCGGGCTTCGTCGACCGCCATCCGGCCCTGGGCCGGCTCGCCCGCCACCCGGCCGTCCTCGACCTCGTGTGCCGGCTCATGGGCGGCGCCGAGCCGAGCCTGTTCCAGGACATGGCCCTCGTGAAGCCGGCGGGTGGCCGGGAGAAGCCCTGGCACCAGGACCACGCCTATTTCAACCTGGCCCTCGACACGCCGATCGTGGGCGTGTGGATCCCGTTCGGCGGGGTGACGTCCGAGAAGGGCTGCATGCACCTGATCCGTGGCGGCCACCGGATGGGTCCCCTGCCGCACAAGAAGGTGCGCGACTGGCAGATCTGCGACGACGTGCCCGCGGTCGAACGGGTGGCGGCGCCGATGCGCGCCGGCGACGTGCTCCTCTTCGACGGCAAGATCCCGCACGGCACGCCCACCAACCGCACCGACGAGTTCCGCTGGGCGGTGCAGTACCACTACCGACCGGCGAGGGCCCGGGAGATCGGCGACGAGGAACGGCTCGCGGCCTTCGGCGCCGAGGGCCGCGAGGTGAGCTGCTGAGCCCGCTCAGCCGAGCGAGCCGATGATCTCGCGGTAGGCGGCCTCCGGGTAGGCCTTCATGGTGAGGGTGCGCACGTTGCCCGTGCTCGCGAGTTGCAGCGACCAGCGCGCCGCGCAGGCATCGTCCGGCGTCTCGTAGACCACCACGAGGTCGTGCGGGCCCATGGTCATGAAGAGATGCAGCACGCGCCCACCCATCGCCTCGAGCATCGCCTTGGCGGCATCGAAGCGCTCGGGCGACTTGCGCACCGCACGGATCCCGGCATCGGTCCAGCTCATCAGCGCGACGTAGAGGCTCATCGCGGTCCTCCCCCTTGCCGGCGGCATCGTCCGCCGATCCGGGGAGCCTAGCACGGTCCGGCCCGGGCGCCAGTGCGCGCCGCCTTCGGGCCGGGTCGGGGGCGGGGCGCGATCAGACCGGCATCGACCGCCGCTGGTGGGCGCGGCCGACCGCGGCCGTCTCGGACCTGCCACCGGCCACGATCCGCACACCCTCGGAGATCCGCGCGACCACGTTCTCCGGCGTGGCGAGCTCGAGGAAGGCCAGACCATTGGCCCGGCAGGCGGCGCGGACCTTCTCGCGGGCCGCCTTCATCTCCGGCGGGTAGGGGTCGAGCGGTGGCACGGTGTAGCCGAGTGCTAGGCTCAGATCTCCCGGGCCGAGCTCGGCGAAGGCGAGGCCGGGGACCGCCAGGATCGCCTCGCAGCGCGCCACCCCCTCGGGGCTCTCGATCTTGACGCCGAGCATCAGCTCACCCTCGGAGACGAGCGGCCAGGGCTCGGCGCGGCGCATGTACTCCTCGACCTCGAGACCCCAGACCGGTGCGGCGGTCGCTTCCGAGCCCCGCCCGCGGGTGCCGCGACCGAGCCGGCCGGCCGCCGGCGGCCCGCCCACCGCGCCCGCCATGCGGGCGAGCGGGTCGGGGAGCGCCGGATCGACCCCGGCACGCTGGTGCGGGTAGCGGGCCGACTCGACGAAGGCCTGGACCGCCTCGGGCGATTCCGCCTGGCAGAGCAGGAGCCCGTGCACGCCCCGGCCGAGGATCTGACGGATCTGCCAGGCGTTGGCGCGCACCAGCGCCGGATCGGTTCCCTCGACCGGCAGCTCGACGACCACGGTCGGCGTGCGGTGACCCGAGGCGGTGGGTCCACCCTCGACGAGCCCGCGCATGTAGGCCTCGAGCCCGGCCAGATCGAGGGCACCGTGCTCCATGCCGATGTTGATGTAGTCGGCCCAGGTCCGCGCGTCCCGCTTCCCCTGTTCGAAGGTCAGCACGTGGCCGGTATGCGCGCCGGTGTAGTAGATCGCCTGGTCCTCGAGCAGCAGCTCGATGCAGCGGTTGACGCGGCGCATCATGCCATCCTCCCCGACGGACCGGCCGCCACCGCCCGTACCGCGGGAGCCTAGACCGGCCGCCTCGCCGGGTCGAGCGGTGCGGCTCATGCCCGGTCCCGGAAGATTCGATAGACCGCTGGGATTGCCACCACCGTGAGCACGGTGCTCGACAGAAGGCCGAAGAAGAGCGCGGTTGCGAGCCCCTTGAAGATCGGGTCGGGGAAGATGAAGGCCGCCCCGATCATCGCGGCCGCCGCGGTCAAGGCGATCGGCTTCACCCGCACCGCCCCGGCCTCGAGGGCGATCTCGCGGACCGTCCGCCCCTCGGTGGGTGTGTGGCGGATGAAGTCGACCAAGAGGATCGAGTTGCGGACGATGATCCCGGCGAGCGCGATGAAGCCGATCATCGAGGGCGCGGTGAAGGCGGCCCCGAGGGCCGCGTGGCCGAGCACGACACCCAGGAGCGCCAAGGGCACCGGCAGGAGTACCACGAGCGGGACCTTGAAGCTCTGGAACTGGGCCACGACCAGGAGGCAGATCCCGAGGAGCGCCACCGCGAAGGCCGCACCCATGTCGCGGAAGGTCACCCGCGTGATCTCCCACTCGCCCTCCCACAGGAGCGCCGGGCGGCTCTCGTCGAGCGGCTGGGAGGCGAAGCGGATCTCGGGCGCGTCCGCGATCCGCGCGAGCCCGTCCATCACGGCGAGCATGCCGTAGATCGGGGCCTCGAAGGCGCCGGCGAGCTCGGCCGTGACCATCTCCATGGTCCGCCCGTTGCGCCGCCAGATCGGCCGCGAGGCCGGCTCCTCGCGGATCTCGACGAGATCGCCGAGCTCGACCAGGCCGCGCCGGCCCGGCACCGGGGTGGCGAGGAGCCGCTCGGTCGGCGTGCGCGCCTCCTTCGAGAGCCGGAGCGTGATGGCGAGCGGGTTGCGCCCCGCGCCGCGGTGCGACCAGCCGGCCTGCACCCCGCGCAACAGCGCCGCGAGCGTGTCGTGTACCGCCTCCTCTTCCACGCCGTGGAACTCGAGCTCGTCGGGAAGGAGCCGGATGCGCAGCCGTGTGCCGGGCTCGCGCACCGTGTCGTCGAGGTCGACCAGGAACGGCACGCCGGCGAAGACCTCGCGGACCCGCTCGGCGGTGGCGCGGCGGCTCTCGGCGTCGGGCCCGTAGAGCTCGGCGATCAGGGTGGCGAGCACGGGCGGCCCGGGCGGGACCTCGACGACCTCGAGCCGGGCGCCAGAGGGGAGGGGAACGGCGCGCAGCCGCTCGCGCAGCGCGAGGGCGATCGTGTGGCTCTCCCGCTCCCGCTCGTGGCGCGGGGCGAGCTGGATGTCGAGATCGCCCAATTCCGGCGCGCGGCGGGCGAAGTAGTGGCGCACGAGCCCGTTGAAGTTGAAGGGTGCGGCTGTCCCGGCGTGCAGGTTGGTGGCGACGACCTCGGGCACCTCCGCGAGCGTCTCGGCGAGCCGGAAGAGCGCCCGCTCGGTGTCCTCGAGGCTCGCCCCCTTCTCGAGGTCCAAGAGCACCATGAGCTCGGACTTGTTGTCGAACGGCAGGAGCTTCACGGTGACGTGGCGGGTCGCGAAGAGGGCGAAACTGCCGAGGGTCGCCACTGCCACGACGAGGAGGAAGGCCCAAGAGGCCCAGCGCCGGCGGACGATCGGCCCGGCGAGCATCCGGTAGATGCGGGCGAGCGCGCCTTCCCCGTGGGCGAGGTGGCCGGCGCCGAGCTTCACCATGAGCCAAGGGGTGAGCATGACCGCGACGAAGTAGGAGAACAGCATGGCGGTCGAGGCCACGGCCGGGATCGGGCCCATGTAGGGGCCCATGAGGCCCGACACGAACAGCATCGGCAGCAAGGCCACGATCACGGTGAGCGTGGCGACGATCGTCGGATTGCCGACCTCGGCCACGGCCTCGATCGCCGCCTGCACCCGATCGCGACCGTCGTTCATCGCCCAGTGCCGGTCGATGTTCTCGACCACGACGATGGCGTCGTCGACCAGGATGCCGATCGCGAAGATGAGCGCGAAGAGCGAGACCCGGTTCAAGGTGTAGCCGAGCGCCCAGGCGCCGAAGAGCGTCAGGAGAATGGTCGTCGGGATGACGATCGCGGTCACGACCGCCGCCCGCCAGCCGATCGCGAGCCAGATGAGGCCCACGATCGAGACCGTGGCGAGGAAGAGGTGGAAGAGGAGCTCGTCCGACTTCTCGGTCGCGGTCTTGCCGTAGTCGCGGGTGATCGTGGCCTCGATCCCGGCCGGCAGGAGCGTGCCGCGGAGCTCGGCGAGGCGCCGTTCGACCGCGCGGGTGATCGTGACGGCGTTCGCCCCGGGCCGCTTGGCGAGCGCGACCGACACGGCGGGCGCGCGCACGAAGCTGCCGTCCGGCCCGCGCACGAGCCGCCAGACCCGGCTCTCCTCGGGACGCGGCAGGACCGCCACGCTCGCCACGTCACCCAGATAGACGGGCCGGCCGTCGGTGGTGCGCAGGACCAGGAGCGCGATCTCGGGGACGGTCTGGAGCGTGGCGCCGACCTGCACGGAAAGGCTCCGACCGTCCTTCCGCATCGCCCCGGCGGCGAAGGAGCGGTTCGCACCTTCGAGCTTGTCGACGAGCTGGTTCAAGGTGATGCCGTGGAGCGCCAAGCGCTCGGGGTCGGGCTCGATGCGGATCTCGTTGGGCCGGCCGCCCACGATGTAGGTGAGGCCCACCTCGTCGATCTTGACGAGCTCGGAAAGCAGCCGGTCGGCGAGCTCGAAGAGTGCGGAATCGTCGACCCGGCCGATCGCCTCGCCCACGGGGTGCAGCGTCACGACCGCGACCGCCACGTCGTCGATTCCGCGGCCCACGACCAGGGGCTCGGGGATGCCGAGCGGGATCCGGTCCCAGTTCGCGCGCAGCTTCTCGTGGACCCGGAGGATCGCGTCGTCCGCGTCCGTGCCGACGAAGAAGCGGGCGGTCGCGAGCACCTGATCGTCTTCGCTGCGGCTGTAGACGTGCTCGACCCCCGGGATGCCTTCGAGGATCTGCTCGAGCGGCCGGGTCACGAGCTCGACCGCATCGGCCGCCGAGAGCCCGTCCGCGCGGACGTGGACGTCGACCATCGGCACCGAGATCTGCGGCTCTTCCTCGCGCGGCAGGACGACGAGGGCGATCAGGCCCATGGCGAGCGCGGCGAGCAGGAGGAGCGGGGTCAGGGGCGAGCGGATGAAGGTCCGCGCGAGCCGCCCCGAGATGCCGAGGCTCATCGGGCGTCTCCGGCGGGCGGCACGAGCCGGTCACCCGGGGCGAGGCCCGAGAGGACCTCGACCATGACCCGGTCCCCGACCCGCCGCACGGGCCCGCGCTGGACCGGCACCTCGGTGCCACTTTCGAGCCGCACGAGATCGACCCCGGGCGCGCGCCGCACATAGGCCTCGGGTACGAGGATCGCCGGGCGCTTCTCGGCGGCGATCGTGACGCGCACCCGCTCGCCCACGAAGAAATCGCCGAGCCCCTCGACCTCGGCATCGGCCACGACCTGGCCGTTCTCGAGCTCGGGATAGACGAGGACGAGTTTTCCGGTGCCGAGCACCGCGTCCGGCCGGTCGGCGAGCCCGCGCGCCCCGACCTCGACCGGGTCGCCCGCCCGCATGAACCGCGCGTGGCGTTCGGGCAGCCGGAGCCGCAGCACGTAGGTCCGGGTGGCGAGCCGGGCCACCGTCTCCCCCGGCATCACGACCGCCCCTTCGGTGCCGCGGACCGCGAGGATCCGCCCGGCCTGCGGGGCGAGGACCCGGCCCTCGCGGCGCCGCTCCTCGACGACCGCGCGCTCCGCCCGGGTCGCGGCGATCTGCGCCTCGATCACGTCGAAGACGGCCTGCGCCTCGTCGAGCCGGGCCTGCGGCACCGCACCTTGTGCGCGCAGCGTCCGGGCGCGCTCGAGATCCTGCGCGGCTTGCCGGCGCTGGGCGGCGAGCGCCTCGAGCCGGGCGTCGAGGGCGGTGAGCTCGAGGGCGAGCTTCTTGTCCTCGACCTCGGCCAACAGCGCCCCGGCCTCGACCCGATCGCCCTCGCGGACGAGGAGCTTGGCGAGCGTGCCGCCGATGCGGGTGCGCGCTTCGACCTCGCGCACGCTCTCGACCGTCGCGACCACGGCCTTGCGGTCCTCGACGATCCGCCGTTCGGCGACGAAGACCTCGGCCCCGGCTTCGCGGGCGGCGAAGAGGGCGAGGAGGGCGAAGAGAGGGGCGAAGCGCATCGGGCGTCTCCCGAACGGTCGGCCGTCGTCTATCAGCGAATGCTCATATAAGCACCGCGACCAGGTCGTGGAGCGGGGGCTAGCTTTGGCCGCGGACCGCCGCGTCCGTTCTCACCGCCGGCAGTCGATCCGGACGGCGATCGCCCTTGCGCGGGCGGCGAGCTCCGTGGGCGGAAGCTCCCTGCTCGCGGGCTCCACCTCGAAAGGGACGCCGCGCGATTCGAGCAGGCTCGTGGCCGCGGCCGCCTTGACGGCGAAATTGACATTTTGGGGAAGGTCGCCCGTGGCGCGCGCGACCCGCACGGCGTCGAGCTTGGACACGACCACCCCCACGACCCGACCTTTGCCGTCCAGGACCGGGCCGCCGCTGTTACCGGCCTGCACGGGCGCGGTGAGTTGCAGGAGCGAGGGGTCGTCGCCCGGCCCGGCGAGTGCGGCGATCGTGCCGGTCACGAGATTGCCGCCCGATGCCAAGAGTCCGGCGAGCGGGAACCCGTAGACGGCCACGGGCTCGCCCAGCCGCAGTGGCTCGCCGGCGCGGAACCGCGCCACCATGCGAGGCCGCGCTTCGCTCGAAAGGAGAGCGAGGTCCTCCCGCCCGCTCGCGACCAGCCGGGCCGGGTGGAGGGCACCGTCGGCTTCGCGCACGGTCAAGCTCCGGCACCCTTCGACGACGTGTCGGTTGGTCAGCACGTGCCCGACACGCGAGACGAAGAAGCCCGAACCGGTCGTGGCGACGTTGGGCGCCGCAGCCGGCGGAACGTTCGCGTCGCCGAGCGCGGCGGCCCGCAAAGCTTCCAAGAGCCCGGTGTCGATCACACCGGTGACCGGCAGACCCCGTGCCGCTTGGAAAGCCCGAACGGCCGCCGTGGTGCGTCGCCCGGCGACACCGTCCACCGGTCCCGGATCGTAGCCGAGGCCGGCGAGCAAGAGCTGCGCCTCGAAAATTTCCCTCCACCTAGGCGTGCCGGGCAGCGCTCGCGGTACCGTAGGCGCGGTGGTCGGCTCGGTCGGCTCTCCTGCGCCCGGCCGCCAATCGCGCGCCAGCGCCTGGGCACGGGCGAGCTGCCCGAGTGTCAGCTTCGCAGCGACCCGGTCGCGATTTCGGACCGACCGGTCACGCCGCTTGGGATCGGTATCACTTGCCGCGGCGAGGTTGTACCACATGTGCGCGCGGACCAGATCACGGGGAACTCCCTGGCCGAATTCGTGTGACACGCCGAGATTCGACATCGCGTCGGCAAAGCCGAGCTCGGCGGCTTTTCGGTACCAGCGCGCGGCTTCGGCGAAATCCTGCGGCACGCCCTGCCCCTGTGCGTAGGACACGCCGAGATTCGACATCGCCCCGGCGTGGCCGAGCTCGGCGGCTT
>JBBIIE010000072.1:0-15964 GCA_037446605.1 Geminicoccaceae bacterium
GCACGGTCGTGGCCGATCTCGGGCGCTGGGCGATCGGCTCGGCGGTGCCGGCCTACGCGCTCGTCTTCGCCCTCGAGGCGGGGCTGTTCCTGCTCGCCGCCCTGCTCGCGGCCGGCCTCGGCCGCGACGCCGGCGAGGCCGCCCCGCCGGCCCCGGCGCTGCTCGGTGCGGTCGGTGGTGGACCGGGTGGACGATGAGCCGGTGGACGACGAGCCGGTGGACGACGAGCCGGTGGACGACGAGGATGACGACCGAGGTGACCTACGACGTGGTGGTGGTCGGCGGTGGACCGGCCGGTGCGACCGCCGCCGCCGAACTCGCCCGGCTCGGATGCTCGGTCCTGCTGCTCGATCGGGCCGGGCGGATCAAGCCGTGCGGCGGCGCCGTCCCGCCCCGCGCCGTCGAGCGCTTCGCGATCCCCGCCTCGCTCCTGGTCGCCCGCATCGGCTGCGCGCGGATCGTCTCGCCCAAGGAGCGCGCGGTCGACATCCCGATCGAGGGGATCGAGCACGGCTTCGTCGGCATGGTCGACCGCGAGGTCTTCGACGAGTGGCTGCGCGGTCGCGCGGCGGCGCTCGGTGCCGAGCGGGCCACCGGGACCTTCGAGCGGCTCGACCGCGATCCGGACGGGATGGCGCGCGTGGTCTGGCGGTCGCGCGAGGGGTGCCTCCCGGACCCCCTCGCGAGCGTGCGGGCGCGGATCGTCATCGGCGCCGACGGGGCCGGCTCGGCGGTCGCCCGCCAGGCGGTCCCCGAGGCCACGGCGCGGCGCTTCGTGTTCGCCTACCACGAGGTCTGCGAGGCGCCCCCGGCGGGCCTCGCCGACTACGACGGACGGCGCTGCGACGTCGTCTACGACGGACGGCTCTCGCCCGACTTCTACGCCTGGCTGTTCCCGCACGGGGCCACCTTCAGCATCGGCACCGGCAGCGCCTGCAAGGGCTTCGCGCTCCGCCAGGCGGTCGCGGCCTACCGTCGCCGCATGGGGCTCGAGGGGGTGCGCACGATCCGCCGCGAGGGCGCGCCGATCCCGCTCGAGCCGCTGCGGCGCTGGGACAATGGCCGCGACGTGCTGCTCGCCGGCGACGCCGCCGGTGTCGTCGCCCCGGCCTCGGGCGAGGGGATCTTCTACGCCCTGGAGGGCGGCCGGCTCGCCGCCGAGGCGGCCCACGCCACCCTCGCCTCCGGCGATCCGCGCGAGCTCGCCCGCGCCCGCCGCCGCTTCCTGCGCGCCCACGGCGCGGTCTTCTGGATCCTCGGGATGATGCAGCGTCACTGGTACACGAGCGACGAGCGTCGCGAGCGCTTCGTCGCCATCTGCCGCGACCGGGACGTGCAGGAGCTGACCTTCGACGCCTACATGAACAAGGAGCTGGTCAAGGCGCGGCCGCTCGCGCATCTGCGCATCTTCCTCAAGAACCTGGCCCACCTCGCGGGCCTCGTGCCGGCTTGAGCGGGCCCGACCGCACCGCCCGCCTGCGCGCGGTGGCGTACGCCGCCGCGGTGGCGGTCGGGGTCGCCGTGCTGGGCGGCCTCGCCACCGATCTCGGTCCCTGGTACCGGTCCCTGGCCAAGCCCGCCTTCCAGCCGCCCGACTGGCTGTTCGGGCCGGCCTGGACGCTGATCTACGCCTGTGCCGCCGCGGCCGCCGCGGAGGCTTGGCTGCGCGCCCCCGACCCGTTGCGTCGCCGCGAGGTGGTCGAGCTGTTCCTCCTCAACGGCGGCCTGAACCTGCTCTGGAGCATCCTGTTCTTCCGCTTCCGCAGACCCGATTGGGCGCTCCTCGAGGTGGGCGCGCTCTGGCTCTCGATCCTGGTGCTCCTCCTGGTGGTGCGCGGCTTCAGCCGGCCGAGCGCCTGGCTGCTCCTGCCCTACCTCGCCTGGGTCGGCTTCGCCGCCGTCCTCAACCTGGCCGTGGTCCATCTGAACGCACCGTTCGGCGCACCCTGAGGGCCGGGCTTGCCGATCGAGCCGCACCCGGTCGACGCGATCCTCCTCCTCCTCCTCCTCGAGGCGGCCGGGCTCGTCCTCTGGCACCGGCTGGGCGGCCGTGGCCCCGAGCCACGCCGCATCCTGCCCACGCTCGCGGCCGGCTTCTGCCTCCTGCTCGCCCTGCGCGCCTGCCTCGTGGATGCTCCGGCGCCGCTCGTGGCGCTCTGCCTCGCCGCCGCCCTGGCCGCGCATCTGGCCGACCTCGCCGGCCGCTGGTCCCGCTGATCCTGTGGCGTCCCGGGCACAGTTGCGGTAAAGTGCCGCCCGTCGTGACCCAGGCGATGCCGCCGCCCGATGCACGGCACGACATGAGGCGGGCGGCGACGGGGCGTCCCAAGGCATCCAGGTGAGCATCGCGCAGCCCGACATCACCTTGCTGCTCGACCTCAAGGGCGTGATCCAGAGGGTCTCGCTGTCCAACGAGGTGTCGGGCGAGGAGGCCCGGTCCTGGCTCGGCCGGCCCTGGATCGAGACCGCCGACGAGGCCGCCTCGGACAAGATCCGACGGATCGTCGAGGAGGCGCGCAGCGAGGGCCTGTCCGCCTTCCGTCAGGTCAACCAGCGCTTCCCGAGCGGCCGCGAGCTGCCGATCGAGTACACCACCATCCGCCTCGGCGGCCGCGCCGGTCTGCTGGCGGTCGGCCGCAACCTGCAGGCGGTGGCCGAGCTGCAGTCCCGGCTGATCGCCGCGCAGCAGGCGATGGAGCGCGACTATTGGAAGCTGCGCGAGGTCGAGACCCGCTACCGCCTGCTGTTCGACACCTCCAACGAGGCCGTCCTCTTGGTCCGTGCCGGCGATCTCGGGATCGTCGAGGCCAACCCCATGGCGATCCGCGCGCTCGGCCTGGCGCCGCACGGCCGCGACCTCCTGCGCGAGGTCGCTCCGGCCGACCGCGAGCCGTTCCAGAGCATGCTGCAGCGGGTCCGCGAGCAGGGCCGGGCGCCCGGGATCCTGGTCCATCTCGGGCCCGAGCAGCGTTCCTGGCTCGCCCGGGCCACACCGGTCGTGGCCGAGCCGGGCTACGTCTTCCTCCTCCAGCTCTCGCCGGTCGGCCCGGCGCCGGCGGCGGCCGAGGGCGAGCTCACGGTCCGCCTCGGCCCGCTGGTCGAGCAGCTGCCCGACGCCCTCGTGCTGGTCGACCGCGAGGGGGTCGTCCACTGGGTCAACCGCGCCTTCCTGGATCTGATCCAGTGCCCCCTGCCGCGCGCCGTCCTGGGTGAGCGTCTGGGCCGCTGGCTGGATCGTCCGGGTGCCGATCTCGACGTCGTCCTCGCCGCGCTCGACCGCAACGGCACCGTGCGCGGCCTGTCGAGCGCGATCCGCGGCGAGCTCGGCAGCGAGGTCGAGGTCGAGATCTCGGGCGCGCTCGACGCCGGCCAGCGCGGGCAACGCCTGCTCCTGGTGCTGCGCGAGCTCGGCTCGCGGCCGCGCGAGGTCCCGGTCGAGCGTGCCGTCGCTTCCCTCCCGGCCCTCGACCCGACACCCGGCCGAGCGCCGCTCCAGCAGCTCGTGCGCGAGGCGGTCGAGCAGCTCGAGCGGCAGTACATCCTGGCCTCGCTCGAGCGGACCGGCGGCAACCGGACCGCGGCCGCGGCGCTCCTCGGTCTGTCGCGTCAGAGCCTCTACGCCAAGCTCGAGCGCTACGGCCTCGACGGAGGCAGTTCGGGGAACGGCGCCGACGGGCCCGAATGAGCGGGGCCCGGATGGCCGGCGTGACGATCCCGGCACCGCTCGCCCCGGCGTTCGGCGAGGCCGATCTCTCGAACTGCGAGCGTGAGCAGATCCACCTGGCCGGCGCCATCCAACCGCACGGCGCCCTCCTCGTGCTGCGCGAGCCCGACCTCGTGATCGTCCAGGCGAGCGCCAATGCCGGGCAGTTCCTCGGCCTCGACGCCACGCCGCTCGGCCGCCCGCTCGGAGCCCTGGCACCCGAGCTCGCCCGGGAGATCCGCGGCCAGCTGGAGCAGCCGCTCGATCGCATCCCGATCGTGCTGCGGCAGCCGGCGAGCGCGGCCGCAGGCGCCCTCGACGTCCTGGTGCACCGGCCGTCCGAGGCCGGCCTCGTCCTCGAGCTCGAGCGACCGGGCCCTCCGGTCGACCTGTCGCGGCACGTCGAGAGGGGCACGGCCGCGATCCTCGCCTGCACCTCGCTCAAGAGCCTCGGCGAGGAGACCACGCGGATCTTCAAGGAGCTCACCGGCTACGACCGGGTGATGCTCTACCGCTTCGATGCCGAGGGTCACGGCGAGGTCCTGGCGGAGCGCCGCGAGGCCGGCCTCGAGCCCTATCTCGGCAACCGCTACCCGGCTTCCGACATCCCGCAGATCGCCCGGCGGCTCTACGAGCGCAACCGCATCCGCGTGCTGGTCGACGTCGGCGCGGCGCAGGTCCCGATCGAGCCGCGCCTCTCGCCCCTGACCGGTCGCGATCTCGACATGTCGCTCTGCTGCCTGCGCAGCATCTCGCCGATCCACATCCGCTATCTCCGCAACATGGGCGTGGCGGCCACCCTCGTGGCCTCGCTGGTCGTGGGTGGACGGCTGTGGGGCCTCGTCGCCTGCCACCACTACGAGCCGCGCCGCACACCCTACGAGACCCGGGCGGTCTGCGAGCTCCTGGCCGAGACGGTCGCCACCCGGATCGCCGCCCTCGAGAGTTTCCTGCAGGCCCAGGCCGAGCTCCAGGTCCGGCGTCTGGAGCAGCGCATGCACGAGGCGATCGCGCGCGAGGGCGACTGGCGGGCGGCGCTCTTCGACAGCTCCGCCTCGCTGCTGCAGCCGGTCGGCGCCAGTGGCGCCGCGCTCCTGCTCGACGGCCAGGTGTTGACCCTGGGCGAGGTGCCCGGCACCGAGCAGCTCCGCACGATCGGCCGCTGGCTCGACGGACGCGGCCAGAGGGGGCTCGTGTCGACCGCCTCGCTCGGCCTCGACGAGCCCGACTTCGCGCCGTTGCGCGGCATCGCGAGCGGCCTGCTCGCCGTGCCGGTCTCTTCCCTGCCGGGCGAGTGGCTGATCTGGCTCAGGCCCGAGCGGATCCGCACCGTCACCTGGGGCGGCAACCCGTTCAAGCCGGTCGAGATCGGCGACGCCCCGGGCGATCTCTCGCCGCGCCGCTCGTTCGCCAAGTGGCACCAGCTGGTGCAGGGCACGGCCGATCCCTGGAGCACGGCCGATCGGGCGGCGGCGCGTCTGATCGGCGACACGCTCGGCGACCTGGTCCTGCAGTTCCGCGCCGTGCGTCTCTTGATCGCCCAGGACCAGCTCGACCAGATCGGCCGGCAGGTCGAGGGGGCCGACCAGCCGGTCCTGATCGCCGATGCGGAGGGTCGGATCCTGGTCGCCAACAGCGGCCTGCGCCGGCTGCTCGGCGCACACCGGCCCCTGCCGACCAGCCTCGACGAGCTGCCCGGGCGGCTGCGCGATCCGGGCCCGGCGCGCACCGCGCTGCGCGAGCTCCGTCAGGACCGCCGCAGCTGGCGCGCCGAGATCGAGCTGATCGGGCCGTCCGACGAGCCGGTCCTGCTCTCGGTCAGGGCCGACCCGGTCCTGGCCGTACCGGGGCGGGTCCTGGGCTTCGTGCTGCTGCTCGGCGATCTGAGCGACGAGCGCGCCGCCGCGGTCGCCCGGCAGCGCCTGCAGACCGACATCATGGAGCGACACCGGCTCCTGGCCGGCCGGCTCGAGACCGAGGCCGACCTCCTGTTCCGCAACCTGCTCTCCTCCATCGTCGGCAACGCCCAGCTCGCCGCGCTCGAGATCGCCGACGGGGCCGACCTGGCGCGCGTGTCCGACATGCTCGAGAGCGTGCGCACCTCGCTCGGCCGGGCCGCCGCCCTGCTCGAGCAGCTCGTCCGCCACGCCGACCCGGGTCCGCGGCGCTAGACCGGACCGGCATCGACACGAACGACCTCCTCGGCGAGGGCGATCGTGAGCCGGAACGCCTCGCACGCCTCCTCGAGCACCGCCGTCCAGTCGGTCAGCCGCATCCCGGCCCGGTCGAGCGCTGCCCGGTACTCGCTCCTGGCCCGATCGAGATCGGCCAGATCCGGGAACTCGTAGGAACGGACCGCATCGGGGCCGATCCCCGGTGCCCGGACGAGCAGGTGCCGCACGATCTGGCCGCCGTTCAGATCGCCCAGGTGGCGCACATAGGCGTGCGCGATCAGGAGCTCCGGTGCGGACGGCGCCACCTGGGCGATCCGCTCCACGTACCGTCGCCCCGCTGCGAGCGTCGGGACGGCGCCCGGGTCCGGGCGGCCGGCGAGGACCGCCACGTCCCGCGCGAGCGCCTCGGCACGCCGGAGCTCGGGCCGGGCGAACGGTGCGACGATCGGGTCGTGGGCGTGTCGGCGCAGACCGTCCTCGAGGGTGCGATAGACCGGCAGGAGGTTGCCCGAGAGGAGCAGGTAGGCGGACGGGCGGATCCTGCCGCGCAGGAGTTCGGCGATCACCCCGGCGCGCTCGGCACGGCCGTGCAGGATCCGGGTGCGCGCCCGCAGGGCCGCGGCGAGCCCGGTCCGCGGAAGGTCGCTGCGGGGAGGCTCCGGAGAGGCGGCCGCGACCATGTCCCGAAGACTATGGTCTCAAGCAGGCGTCCGCTGCCACGCCAGCCGGCGGGTATCCAGGAAATGGACGCTGCGCGGGGGAGCCGGCGGCGCGGAGGGCGAGAGCTGCACGCCGTCGGCGGCGAGATCGACGATCGCCTGCGGGTAGACCAGGAGCGCCTCCTTGAGCGCCTCCCGGAACTTCGCCCGGAAGTCGCGCTCCCGGTCGTAGTTGGGCCCGAACGCCTGGTGCAGGCTCTTCCACCCGACGCGGGTCGGGCGCTCCAGCGCGTGCAGCCGGTAGGCGAGCCAGAGATAGACGTCGAGGGCCAGGCTCTTGCCGGCGAGCGCCTTGATCGCCGGCTCGAACAGCACCGCCGGGTGGCGGATCAAGGCCTCGTAGAAGCTCTCCGAGAGCTGGATCAGCTGCGGGAACAGCTCCTGCTGCCGGCCGCCGCTGTCGTCGGCCGGCAGGAGATTGAACGAGCCGCGGATGATGGTGTCCTGCCAGCGCTCGCGGCCGCTCGGCCCGGAATAGGCGACGGTCACGAGCGAGCGCTCGATCCGCACCGCCTGCTCACGGGCGGCGCGATAGCCCTTTCCAGAGGAATCCACACCCATGGCCCGCAGCCAGGCGTGCATCGAGCGGCCGAGCTCGACCCGCCGCGAGCGGTTCCGGTAGGCCTCGTTCTGCAGGTAGATCATCATCAACCGGCCGGTCGCCCCGTAGGGCACGCCGTAGTAGCGACCCTGCTCGTCCTTGGTCGGCTGGATCATCAGCGTGGCGCCCTCGCCGTTCGAGCGCTGCCAGGCGAGGTCGGGCTCGGTGCGCCGATGCGGCAGGTAGATCGTGCACAGGATCGAGTGCAGGTGGGTCGTGGCGGCCGGGTTCTCGGCCTCCTGCACCAGGATGTCGGCGGCGAGCCGGAGCTGCGCCCGCTGCCGCGCGTTGCTCGCCTGCCGCAGCGCCGCGTCCAGACCTTCGCGCATGATCAGCTCGTGCTCGGCGGCCATCGATACCTGCCGTCGTCCGTTGCCCGTTCGGTCCTGGATAGCAGTGACCGGCGGCGGATGTCGATTCGGGATTTGGTCGCGCTGGAGATCCCGATCATATTTTGTTGGTATCTTTTGACTCCTTAGAAGGGGCGCGACCAGTTCCCGAACCGGGCGCGACCAGTTCCCGAATGGACCGGCGGTGCGCGACCGGATCCCGGGGGAAAAGACGGCCCGGGCGCGACCGGATCCCGGGGGATCGGCGACCCGATCCCGGGGGATGGCGCCGGCAGCGCGACCAGATCCCGAACCCGGCGCGACCGGATCCCGGAGGACCGCGACCGGATCCCGGAGGATCGTTCGCAGCCCAGTGCCAGCCTGACCTCGGGCGGGCGCGACCAGATCCCGGGGAATGGAATCTTGATCAAAGGATCGTGCCCCGTCGAGGTCGGGCCGTGGGCGGCACGGCGGCGGCCGCGCGATCGTTACCGGGCCGCACACCTCGGTAGGCTCACGGCCCCCGGTCGGGGGCGTTCCCTTGCCTGCCCACCGGAATGTGCATATAGGGTTGCACGCCGAGGAAGAGCGACGCGAGCCGCAATCGATGCGAGACCTTGCACCAGTTAAGGTTGACGTTCCGTCGAGCTATCCCTCGACGCTCAACAATGGAGCGGTCGACGTCGTCTCGCTCTTCACGATCCTGTGGCGCCGCAAATGGTTGATCCTCTTGATCACCCTGGTCGGCGCGACGATCGGCTGGGCGTACGGGAAGAACCGCGTGCCGCTCTACACGGCGAGCGCGCTGATCGTCGTCGATCCGCGCGAGGATCGTGTGCTGAACATCGAGAAGGTGGTCGGGCGGCTGCCGGTCGACGAGAAGGTCGTCGCCACCGAGATCGGCGTGATCACCTCGAACGCCAACCTGCGCCGCACCGTCGACGAGCTCGGCCTGGTCAACGACCCGGAGTTCAACCCCGTCCTCCAGGCACCCAAGGCCGGCTGGCTGCGGATCGATCCGCAACTCCTGATGGAGCGCGTCCTGGCGCTCCTGCCGCGCGACTGGCTCGTGGCGATCGGCGTCGCGGCCGAGCCGGCGGGCTGGCCACGCGAGACCGAGGTGCCGGCCGAGCCGGTCGAGGACCTCGTCACCGCCGCGCTGAGCGAGCGGCTGCGCGTGGTCAACGACGGCGTGTCCTACCTCATCTACCTCGAGTTCAGCGCCGAGGAGCCGGCCAAGGCGGCGCAGATCGCCAACCATCTGGCCGAGGTCTACATCGACGGCCAGCTGCGCAGCAAGATCGGTGCCACGGGCCGCGCCTCCTCCTTCCTCGACGAGCGGCTGGAGAGCCTGCGCGCGGAGGTCGAGAAGGCGGAGCGGGCGGTCGCGAGCTTCCGCGCCGAGCAGGGGCTCCTCGATGCGCGCGGCGTCACGTTGAGCGAGCAGGAGCTGAGCGAGCTCAACCGTGAGCTGATCGTGGCCCGGGGCGAGCTGGCCGAGCGGCAGGCCAAGCTCAGGCTCGTGCGCGAGCTCCGGGCGAGCGGCCGCGGGCTCGATGCGATCAGCGACATCGCCGCCTCGCCGGTGATCGTCAACCTGCGCGCCCAGGAGACCGAGCTCACCCGGCTCGAGGCCGAGCTCACGAGCCAGTTCGGACCGCGCCATCCGCGCATGGTCCAGCTCGAGCGCGACCGCGCCAACCTGCAGGCCAAGGTGCGGGCCGAGGTCGACCGGCTCGCCACCCAGCTCGAGAACGACGTGCGGGTCGTCCAGGCGCGGGTCGGGACCATCGAGAGCCAGCTCGCCGGCATCAAGGGACGCTCGGCCAGGGACCGCCAGGCCGAGGTCCGGCTGCGCGAGCTCGAGCGGCAGGCGGAGGCGGCCCGCCAGCTCTACCAGTCGGTCCTGCAGCGTTCGAAGGAGACCCGCGAGGAGGAGCAGCTGGTCGAGCCCGATGCGCGGATCGTGAGCCGTGCCACCCCGCCGCTCGCGCCGAGCTCGTTCGGCCCCAAGGTCTATCTCCTGGTCGGGCTCACCGGCTCGCTCCTGATCTCCTCGGCGCTCGCCGTCCTGCTCGAGGGGCTGGGCAAGGGGCTCCGGAGCGCGCGCGAGGTCGAGCGGCTGACCGGCCTGCCCCTGTTGAGCCTGGTCCCCGAGATCCCCGGGCGGCGGCGGCACAAGCCGCACCATTACCTGCTCGAGAAGCCCCTCTCGGTCTACGCCGAGGCGGTCGGCGCGGTGTTCGTCGCGCTGATGGCGAGCCCGGCGCGGCCCGGCGGCGGCAGCGTCGTGCTCGTCACCTCGAGCCTGCCCGAGGAAGGCAAGACCACGCTCGTCGTCTCCCTGGGCACCTTCGCCGCCCGCTCGGGCAAGCGGGTCCTGCTGGTCGACCTCGACCTCCGGCACCCCTCGGTGCACCGCAACCTCGGCTGGCAGCTGCCGCACGGCGTGGTCGAGGTGCTGCGCGAGGAGTGCACGCTCGAGGAGGCGATCCAGCCGGACGAGGACACCGGCGTGCACTTCCTCCCGGTCAAGGGGCAGACGGTCAATCCGATCGCGCTCCTGGCGAGCGAGCGGATGCGCGAGGTCCTGGCCCGTTGCCGGGCGAGCTACGATCTCGTGCTGATCGACACGGCCCCGGTCGCGAGCGTGACGGATGCCCGCATCCTGGCCCCCCTGGTCGACCAGGTCGTCTATGCGGTGCAGTGGAACAAGACCCCGGCCGCGCTCGTCCAGGACGAGGTGGCGGCCCTGCAGGAGCTGGGTGCCAACCTCAAGGGCCTGGTCCTGACCCGGGTCGACCTCGACAAGCATACACGCTACGGCTATCACGACCGGACCGGCTACTACAAGAAGAGCCAGAAATACTACCTCAACTGAGCGACGGGGACACGCACCGAGCGACGCAGGGGGAGGCGTGCCGCTCCGCAAGCTGATCCGGTCGGCGCAGGTGTTCGTGCCGTTCGCGCAGGACGCCCGGTTCGCGGCGCAGCGCCTGTGGCAGCGCTGCAGCGGGCGGCCGGTGGAGCCCGATCTCCTGGCCGTGCGCCGGCTCGGCCTCGGGCCCGACGATCTGGTGCTCGACATCGGCGCCAACCGCGGCCTCGTGGTCGAGGCGCTGCTGCGGCTGAGCGGCGGGGCGCGGATCGTGGCCTTCGAGCCCAACCCGCGGCTCGCGGCGGCGCTCGCCCGGCGCCATCGCGGCGACCGGCGCGTCAGTTGCCGGGCGCTCGCCCTCGGCGAGGCCCCGGGCGAGCTGACCCTCTGGCTGCCGGTCTACCGCGGCTGGTCGTTCGACGGCCTCGCCTCGCTCGACCCGGAGACCGCCCGCGGCTGGCTCGACGGCGAGCGCCTCTACGGCTTCCGCCCCGAGCTGCTGCGGCTCGAGCCGCTGCGCTGCGAGGTGGCGCCGCTCGACGCGCTCGACCTCGATCCGGCCTTCGTCAAGCTCGACGTGCAGGGCCACGAGCTGGCCGTGCTCAAGGGCGGCGAGCGGACCCTGCGACGGGCCCGGCCGATCCTCCTGATCGAGGATCCGGCCGAGGATCGGGAGACCGCCTTCCTCGCGCGCCTCGACTACGTGGTCGCGGCCTTCGAGCGGGGCCGCTTCGTGGCCGGCCGCTACGGCCGGCTCAACAGCTTCTTCCTGCCGCGCGAGCGCGTGCCCGAGCTGCTCGGCTGAGCGAATCGGCCGCCGGTGGCGGCCTCAGCGGCGCGGGCCGGGTGCCTCCCGCAGGCCGCCCCCCGGATCGGTCGGGCGCGGCCCGGCGACGGTGTCCGCGGCGGGTGGCGCCAGGCTCAACAGGCCGATCGCCAGGAACAGCTCCCACTGGTAGGCGAGGTCGTCGGAGAGCATCGCCCGGATGAGGAGAAGGCTGGCGAACAGCATCCAGACGCACAGATAGAGAGGGTCCTCGCGCAGCCGCGCCGGCCGCACCCCCTGTGCCGCCACGAGCAGCAGGAGGACGAACAAGGCGAGACCCACGAGGCCGGTCTCGGCCAGGATCTCGAGCAGGATGTTGTGCGGATGGGTGCCGGCGACCTCCCCGCCGCCCGGCACGTAGAGGCTCGAGAAGCTGCCGATGCCGTTGCCGAGGAGGGGGGCCTGCGACCAGAAGGTGAGCGCGCTCGACCAATAGCTCAGCCGCTCGTGGCGCAGGGCCGTTCCCTGGTGCTGCAGGTAGCTGAGCAGGCTGAGGAACCGGCTGAGCGTCGCGGTCATCTGACCGGTCGCGAGCAGGTAGGCGACATAGGCACCGGCGGCCGTCACCAGCAGGAAGGCCAGGATCTGGATCCTGGGCACGAGGAGCGCGCCGCGCTCGGCACGCGGGGCGACCACGAGCAGCGGCACGACCAGGCAGACCACGAGGCCGAGCAGCGGGCCCCGCGCACCGCCGACCAGGAGGAAGGCGCCGAACACGAAGGTGAGGGCCAGACCCAGGAGCTGGCGCGCGCTGCCGGCCGGTGCGGTGAGCGCGAGCACCAGCGCCACCGCGCTCGCCGAGACCACCGGGTAGGTCCAGGTCAGGTAGTAGCGGGTGAACATGAACGGGCGATAGTAGCGGAACGTCCCGTGCTCGACGTAGATCCACAGCCCGTTGCCGGCCAGGACCAGCCCGACCACGACGAGGAAGAGGAGGAAGCGGCGGATCCGGGCGCGGTCGCCGGCGAGCACCAGCGCCCCCACGATCAGGCAGTAGAGGTTGAAGGTGAGGTTGAAGGCGACGGCGCGCAGCGCCAGGGTGCGCCCCGGGCTCCACAGCATGGTCGTGGCGAGCCAGCCGAAGAACAGGAGCCCGGCGGCGACCACCACGACCCCCTCGCGGCGCAGCCCCTTCCGCCAGAGGATCCAGGCCGCGAGTGGTGCGCTCGCCGCCATCAGCGCCACGGTCTCGTCGAACGGCAGGTGCGGCAGGAACGGCTTGACGTTGTTCGAGTAGAGGAACAGGGCGAACAGCGCCTCGAACGACAGGAGGGTGCCGAGCAGCCGACCGAGGCCGCGGCCGGCGGCCTGCAGGAGCCCCGGGCGTGGCTCGGGCAGGGGCCGGGCGGGGCGGTGGCGCGCCGGCCGACCGGCGGGGAGCTCGGTCTCGACCAGGAGCGGGCCGGGTGCTCTCATCGGCCGGACCCCCGCCTCCGGCGGGCCGGGCGCGGTGCGCTCGCCCTCACGGCAACCGCAGCCTCGGGATGTCGACCACCGGCAGGTCGTCGGGCAGCCGGCCGGCCAGTCCCGGGAGTGTCTTGGCGACGACCACGAGCCGGGCGCGGCGGGCGGCTCCCTCGAGATCCGCGGTCAGCCTGCGGCGCAGGAGCTCGTGGTGGGCGGCGGCGATCGCGAAGTTGGCGCCGCTCAGCCGTTCCGGGTCGAGGTCGGGGTCGAACACCTCGAGCTCGTAGCCGGCGCGCAGCAGCCGCTCGGCGAGCGCCAGGTTGGGGCTGTCGCGCAGATCGTCGGTCCCGGCCTTGAAGGTCAGGCCGAGCAGCAGGAGCGGGCCGGGCGGTGGCAGGGTGGCGAGGATCCGCCCGAGGATGAAGTCGACGTGGCGAGCGTTGCTCCGGCGCACCGCGGCGAGGAGCGGCAGCTCGAGGCCGGCGTCGCGGCCGAACGCCAGGAGCGCCGCCAGGTCCTTGGGCAGGCAGGGCCCGCCATAGGCCCCGCCCGGCCGCAGATAGGCGGCCGACAGGTTGAGCCTCCGGTCGGCCAGGAACGGCTCGGCCAGGAGCTCGGGCGCCACCCCGGCGGCGAGCGCCACCCGCCCCATCTCGTTGGCGAAGGCCACCTTGAGGGCATGGAAGCCGTTGTCGAGGAGCTTGACGCTCTCGGCCAAGCGGAACGGCACCTCGAACCACGGCGCGTCGATCCCCTCGTAGATCCCGAGCAGACGCCGGGCGGCCCCTCGGACGCGCTCGCCCAGGACGATGCGCGAGGGGCTGCGATGATCGAGCAGGGCGCTGCCCTCGCGCAGGAACTCGGGGTTGAAGGCGGCCTCGAAGCGTTCCCCGGGAGAGGTTCCCGCCTCGGCCGCGAGCGTCGGGAGGACGAGCCCGTCCATCGTGCCGGGGGCGAGCGTGCTGCGGATGGCGACGAGCAGGGGCGGCCGGGAGCGGTCGCGGCGACGCAGCCCGCGGCCGAGCTGGCGCAGCACGTCGACGAGCGCCCGATAGTCGAGACGACCGTCGCTGCCGGCCGGGGTGCCGACGCACACCAGCGCCAGATCGAGCCGGTCGAGAACCGCCTCGAGCGACGGGCCGGCGCTCACCGAGCCGGCGCGGACGGCGCGCCGCAGGAGCTCCTCGACCCCCGGCTCGACGACCGGCGAGCGACCGGCGGCGAGGGCCGCCACCTTGTCCGGGTCGGTGTCGATCCCGTGCACCCGGTGCCCGGCCTCGGCCAGGCAGGCGGCGGTCGTCGTGCCCACATGGCCGAGGCCGAGCACGGCGATGCTCAAGCCCGGCCCGACCGAGACGCTCACGCGAGGCCCGCTCCGCAGGATCGGCGATGCGCGGCATTCTACCAGAAGATCAGCGGACCTGAAGATGCTCGCGGTCGGCGAGCGGGGTCGGCCTCGCGTGAGCGTCTCGGGAGGGCCGGACGCGGCGACCGGGCGAGACAGGGCCGGTGCGGCCGGGTAAACGCGTGGCGCAAGCGTTGCCGAGCGAGCTCGCGCCATGCGTCAGATCGGGATCGCGCCGAGCGGGGCCGTGGGGGATCCGGGACGGGAGGGGGTGGGCCACCTCCCCGGATGGCCGGCCGTGGTCGGGCTGTTCCTCGGGAGCCTCGTGCTCTACTGCGTCAACCTCGGCCAGCCGGTCGAGAACCCGGACGAGTTCTACCACATCCTGGCGGCGCGCGGCCTGCTCGAGACCGGCGAGCCGCGCATCGCCGACGGCCTCTACTGGCGCGGCTACCTGTTCACGCGCCTCGTGGCGGCGTCCTTCCGGCTCCTGGGCGACGGCCTCGTGGCCGCCCGGCTGCCCTCGGTGATCGCCACCTCGACCCTGGTCGTCGTCCTGTTCCTGTGGGTTCGGCGCGAGGCCGGAGCGGGCCCCGCCTGGCTGGCGGCCGGTCTCTACGCGGTCTCGCCCTTCGCGGTCGAGATCGCCCAGTTCTGCCGGTTCTACGCGCTCCAGGCCCTGGCCGTGGTCGGGACGGCCCGGCTCGTCCTCGAGCTCGTGGCGCGGCCGGCGCATCCCCGGGTCCAGGCGATCCGGCTGGTCGCTGCCGGCGGGCTCGCGGCGGTCGCCGTCAGCCTGCAGCCGACCTCCTTGATGGGGCTCGCGGGCCTCGCCGCCTGGGCGGTGCCGGCACTCGCCCTGCGCCTGCTCGGCCGGACCGATCCGTCCCGGCGGGTCCGGCTCGGCCTGCTCGCGGCCGGCGCGCTCCTGGCGGCCACGGCACTCGCCGTCGCCCTGGCGAGCGGCCGGCTGGCCGACCTTTGGACGCTCTACCGCGAGGTGCCGCTGTTCAACGTTCCGCTCCGGGAGCAGTTCTGGTTCTACTACCTCTGGTATCTCCTGCTCTACCCGGCCCTCTGGGCCCCGGTCGGCCTGCTCGCCATGGTGGCGATCGCCCGTGCGCCCGGCCTCGGCAGCCTCGCCACGGTCACCTTCGCCACGTCCTTCCTGCTCGGCTCCTTCGCCGGCTCGAAGGCGCTGCGCTACATCGCCTTCGCCCAGCCCTTCCTGTTCGTGCTCTGGGGGCTCGCCCTGGCGACGCTCCTGCCGGCGCTGGTCGGCTGGGCGGGCCGGCTCGCCCGCGAGCTCGAGCAGCTGCTCACCGGGTTCGGCAACCGTGCCCGGCTCGCCGCTCGGGCGGCGATCGCCGCCGCGCTCGCCGCGCTCCTGCTCACCAACCCGTTCTGGCTGAGGACCGCGAGCCTGCTCGCCGACCTGCCGCTCGGCCCGGAGATCCCCGATTCCGACTGGGAGCGGGCCGCCCCGGTCCTCCGTCCGCTGCTCGCCGAGGCGGCCGTGCTCGTCAACACCGAGGAGCTCGGCCCGCTCTACTATTTCGGCCGGCACGACATCCTCTACAGCCCGTCCAAGCTCGCCGAGCTGCCGCCCGCCACCCGCGCCGACCTCGGCCGCGACCCGCGGACCGGCCGGGCGGTGATCGGCACCCTGGAGGCGCTCGAGCGGGTGATCCGCTGCTACCCGAGCGGGCTGTTCCTGGCGCCGGCGCTGCACTGGCGCCGCCCCTACCTGGCCGATCCCGAGGCCGCCGACCTGCTCGAGCGGCTGGCCGAGCCGGTGGAGCTGCCGGCCGGCAGCCATGTCCACGCCTATCGCTGGCGGCACGCGCCGCCGGATCCCGGCGCCGGCGAGGTCTGCCGGGGTCTGCCGGGCCTCGCCGGGTCGGCGCAGCGCTAGCGGCAGGCCGGGCCGCGGGGTCCCGCGGCCCGGCCGTCGCGCCGATCGCTCAGGGCTTGTACAGCTG
>JBBIIE010000073.1:0-15878 GCA_037446605.1 Geminicoccaceae bacterium
AAGGAATTGGGTATAGCCGCATCAGGGCCGGGCGCGGCTCGAAGCGGGCCGTGATCGCCCGGACCACCGCCCGGCCGGCGCGCTCCATGAGGACGATCCCGGGCGTGCCGGCGGCGATCGTGGCGGCATCCGCCGCCGCCATCGGCCGCGGCCCGAGCAGGACCGCGTCGGGCGGGAACGCCGGCGCCACCCCGCCCCGCCCGGCCTCAGACGGCGCGGTGGCGGGCGCGCGCCGCCCGCTCGATGGCCGCCGCCACCAGGGGGTCGAGCTCCAGGCGGTCGCGCAGCATGCCGAGCAGGCGGAGCTCGCTCTGGGTGGCGCCGCGGTCGGCCGCGACGACGTCGCAGGCGAGCGCGTAGGCGGTCTCGCGCAACGGCACGGGCAGCGCCGCCGCGATCCGCCCGAGCGCCACGTCGAGCCCGTCGTCGTGCTGCAGCAGGTCGACGCACTCGCGGCCGATCGAGGCGATGCGCGAGCGGTCGAAGCCGTCGAAGGCGGGCAGCGAGCCGACCAGCCGGGTCATGGTGTCGATCTCGGCATCCGACATGCGGCCCTCGGCGGCCGACATCAGCACCATGGTCGTGATCAGCGCGGCATGGCGGTCGGGACGATCGGACATGGAGGCTCCGGCTCGGTGATCCAGGATGGCGCGCGGCCGGCCCGACTTTGGGACGGCCGGCGGCGCGCGGCAACAGCGGGACGCCGCCGCGGCGGCCGCGCGGTGGCGCGCGGTTCTATCCGATTGATATGAATAGACCTTGACGAATATCTCCTTCTGCGCGAATAGGGCCGGCGGATCCACCGTGGAGGAACGACCGCCTCGATGGACGGCACTCCCGGCCCGCAGCGACGTCGCCTGCTGATCGTCGGCGACCCGGCGCTCAGCCGCGGCCTGATGCGCATGGTGCTGAGCCGGCTCGGCTACATCGTCTCGGTGGTGGGCAGCGGCACCGAGGCGCTGATGATGCGCGCGCACACCCGCTTCGCCCTGGCCCTGGTCGCCTCGCGCCTGCCCGACATGGCGGGGATCGCGCTCGCCCGCCATCTGGGCGAGCCCGCGAGCAGCGCGCCGATGCCCGTGCTGCTGTTCGGCGACGTGCTCGACCAGCCCTCCCTCGAGCGCGACGGCCGCCCGGCCGGGCTCGCGGGCTTCCTCGTCAAGCCGATCTCGATCGGCCGGCTGGTCGGGGCGGTGCGCGCGCTGACCCAGGGCGGTGGCGTGCCGACCAGTGCTGCGGAGGTGCTGATGCCCATTCCCGCCCCGATCGACCTGGCGCGGCTGCGCGAGTTCAGCGACGGCGACCTGCAGCTCGAGCGCGAACTCAGCGCGCTCTACGTCGAGACGGCGGCGGTCTACATCGGCCAGATGCGCTCGGCGCTCGACGATGCCGAGGCCTGGAGCAAGGCGGCGCACGCCCTCAAGGGTGCCTCGGTCAACTTCGGCGCGGTCGAGCTCGCCGACACCGCGGCTCGCGCCGAGCGCGCCGAGCCGAGCACCGAACTCCTCGACGAGCTGTCGAGCCGGCTCGTGGCGGTGCGCAGCTTCCTCGAGGCGCGGCCGCGCGCGCCGGCACGGCAGCGCTCCTGAGCCGGGCGCGCGCCGGGGTGGGCGTTGGTGGCCGGCAACACAGCCCGGCGGTTGCGTAGCCGGGCCGCCCGTCGGCCTTGCGCGGCCGCGACTTTTCCCTTGAGATCGCACTACTGTCTCAAGTCGGGCGAGATCGGCGCCAGGCGTGCCGCGCGCGGCTCGATCCGGCGGGCACAACGTGCTGGGGGATCCTCGGGAATGGTCGCGAGCAGCCGTGTCGCTCTCCTCGTCGGGCTGGTGCTGGCCGTGGCCGGCTGCACGCCGCCGGACGGCAAGATCGCCTCGCCCGAGCCGGTGCTGCTCGACGATGCCGACTTCCGCTACGTCGAGCTGGATGCGGTCCGTTCGATGGTGCCGCAGGGCGCACCGTTCAGCCAGGGCCTGCGGGTCGGCTATCTCGACCTCGCCGAGGAGGCCTCCGGCCGCTTCGACCTGCTCGACCGGAGCCACTTCGCGCGCAAGGCGGTGGCCTCGGCCAAGGGCCAGAACGTGCAGCCCGACATGCTCGCGCTGCGCCGCCTGCCGGAGGGTGCCTCGGGCGAGCTCGAACCCGCCCGGGCTCGGCTCCTCGCGGCGCTCGACGGCAACGGCCGGCGCACCGCCCCGGCGGATGCCGCCAAGGCGCAGACCGCCTTCGACTGCTGGCTGGAGCGCACCGAGGCCGGCGACCAGGCCGGCATCGCCGCCTGCAAGGCCCGCTTCGAGGAGGCGATCGCCGCGGTCGAGCGCGCCCTCGGGCCCGGGGCGGCGCAGCAGTACCTGATCTTCTTCGCCTGGGACCGGGCCGACATCAGCCCGGTGGCGAAGCAGGTGATCGAGCAGGTGGCGGCCGACTTCAAGGCCGGGCGGATGGTCCGCCTGCACCTGGCCGGGCACGCCGACCGCTCCGGCCCGGCCGACTACAACATGCGGCTGTCGGAGCGGCGGGCCCGCGCCGTGGCGCGCGAGCTCGGGCGCGCGGGCGTGCCGGGCGACGCCCTCGACCTCAAGTGGTTCGGCGAGACGCAGCCGCGCGTGCCGACCGCGGACGGCGTGCGCGAGGCGCAGAACCGCCGGGTCGAGGTGACCTGGGACTGAGGTCGGTGACGGCCCGTCGCCCGGAGGGCGGCGGGCCGGGTGCCGGAACGCGCGGGCCGGGGCGGCGGCGTCCCGGCCCGCCTCGTCTCAGCCGCCCGTGACGCTCATGTGGCGGCGGACCGCCGGCCGGTTGTGGCGCCGGTCGATCACGAAGTCGTGCCCCCTGGGCTTGCGCGCGATCCCGTCCAGGATCGCCTGCCGCACGAGCTCGTTGCCCTCGGAGGCGCGCAGGGCGGCGCGCAGGTCCGCCTTGTCCTCCTGGCCGAGGCACATGAACATCGTGCCGGTGCAGGTGACCCGCACGCGGTTGCACGACTCGCAGAAATTGTGCGTGAGCGGCGTGATGAAGCCGAGCCGGCCGCCGGTCTGGGCGACCCGCACGTAGCGCGCCGGCCCACCCGTCCGGTAGTCGATGTCCTCGAGCGTCCAGCGCTGCGCGAGCTGGGCGCGGACCAGCGAGAGCGGCAGGTACTGCTCGGTGCGGTCGCCGTCGATCTCGCCCATGGGCATGGTCTCGATCAGCGTGAGATCGAAGCCCTCCTCGCCGCACCAGGCGATCAGCCGGTCGAGCTCGTCCTCGTTGACGCCCTTGAGCGCCACGGCGTTGATCTTGATGGCGAGGCCCGCGGCCTTGGCCGCGGCGATGCCGGCCATCACCTTGTCGAACCTGCCCCAGCGGGTGAGCGCCTCGAACCTGGCCGGATCGAGCGTGTCCAGCGACACGTTGACACGGCGCACCCCGAAGCGGGCCAGATCGGCCGCGAAGCGCTCGAGCTGGCTGCCGTTGGTGGTGAGCGTCAGCTCGTCCAGCCGGCCGTCGAGCACCTGCCGGCCGAGCTGCGCGACGAGCCACATCACGTTGCGCCGCACCAGGGGCTCGCCGCCGGTGAGCCGGATCCGCCGCACGCCGAGATCGACGAACACGGAAGCGAGCCGGTCGAGCTCCTCGAGGGTCAACAGCTCGGCCTTGGGCACGAAGGTCATGTTCTCCGCCATGCAGTACACACAGCGGAAGTCGCAGCGGTCGGTGACCGAGATCCGCACGTAGCTGATCGCGCGACCGAACGGGTCGATCATCGCCGCCTCCTCCCGGGCTCCTCCGGCTGTCCGGCCCCGCACCGGCCGCACGCCGCACCTTTACGGGTATGGTTCGGCCGGGCGATCCTCGCAAGGGGCGCCGCGCGCCGGCGACGCCCGGAGCCCGGAGCGGTCATGCGCATCGCCTTCCTCGCCGCCGACAGCCCCGAGGCGCAGCGCGCGCTGGCCGAGCTCGAGGCCCGCTACAGCCACGTCGAGCCGGACGAGGCCGAGGTGCTCGTGGCGCTGGGCGGCGACGGCTTCATGCTCGAGACCCTGCACGCCAGCCTGCAGCGCCGCCAGCCGATCTACGGCATGAACCTCGGCACCGTCGGCTTCCTGTTGAACGAGTACCGCGCCGACGGCCTGCCCGAGCGGATCCAGGCGGCCACACCGGTCGACCTCTACCCCCTGCGCATGCGCGCCACGCTCGCCTCGGGCGAGGTGTGCCGCGGGCTCGCCATCAACGAGGTCTCGCTGTTCCGCGAGACCCGCCAGGCGGCCTGGCTCGCGATCGACATCGACGGCATCTGCCGGCTGCCGCAGCTCGTGTGCGACGGCGTGCTCGTCGCCACGCCGGCCGGCTCGACCGCCTACAACCTCTCCGCGCACGGCTCGATCATCCCCTTGGGCGCGGAGCTCCTGGCGCTCACCCCGATCAGCCCGTTCCGGCCGCGGCGCTGGCGTGGCGCGCTCCTCCCCTCGGCCACGCGCTTCACCATCCGCGTGCTCGATCCGCACAAGCGCCCGGTCGGCGCCGTCGCCGATCAGACCGAGGTGCGCGACGTCGTCGAGGTCGAGATCTTCGAGGACCGGCGGATCGCCTGCCGCATGCTGTTCGACCCCGAGCACAATCTGGAGGAGCGCATCCTCAAGGAGCAGTTCATCCCCTGAGGCCGGCCGCGCCCCGGGCCCGCCCGCGGCGGGCGCTCAGCCCTGCAGGCGGAGCAGCGAGCGGGCCGGCACGCCGAGCCGCTGCATGCCGCCCAGGCCCTCGAGCTCGATGAAGAAGGCCGCGCCCACGACCTCGGCACCGACCTTGCCGAGGAGGGTGACCGCGGCCTTGGCCGTGCCGCCCGTGGCGATCAGGTCGTCGACCAGCACGGTGCGCGCCCCCGGTGTGACCAGCCCTTCGCTCACCTGGAGCGTGTCCGAGCCGTACTCCAGATCGTAGGAATGGCTGACCACCGCGCCCGGCAGCTTGCCGACCTTGCGGATCATCAGGAGCCCGCGCCCGGCCCGGTAGGCGAGCGCCGAGGCGAACAGGAAGCCGCGCGATTCGATCCCCGCCACGAGGTCCGGGTGGAAGGCATCGACGATCCGGTCCATGCGGTCGACCGCGGCGCGCCAGGCGACCGGATCGGCGAGCACCGTCGAGATGTCGTAGAAGAGGATGCCGGGCTTGGGGAAGTTCGGCACGCGGCGGATCACCGCCGCGAGATCGAGCCTGGCCGCGGTCACTGCAGGGCCTCGCAGGCGCGCCGGATGCGCGCGCAGGCATCCTCGAGGACCGCGGTCGCGGTCGCGTAGGAGATCCGGAAGTAGGGGTCGAGGCCGAAGGCCGAGCCGTGCACCACCGCCACGCCGACGCTCTCGATCAGGTAGCGGGCGAAGTCCTCGCTCGTCTCGATCACCTTGCCCTCGGGCGTGCGCCGGCCGATCACCCCGGCGCAGGAGGGATAGACGTAGAAGGCGCCCTCCGGCGTGTGGCAGCGCAGGCCCGGCGCGCGGTTGAGCTCGCGCACCGCGAGGTCGCGGCGCTCCTTGAAGACCCGGTTGTGCGCCGCGATGAAGCCCTGGTCGCCGTCGAGCGCCGCCACGGCCGCCGCCTGGCTGATCGAGCAGGGGTTCGAGGTCGACTGCGACTGCACCATGGCCATGGCCTTGATCAGCTCCGGCGGGCCGCCGGCGTAGCCGATCCGCCAGCCGGTCATGCAGTAGGCCTTGGAGACGCCGTTGACCGTCAACGTCCGCGCGTAGAGCCGCGGCTCGACCTGGGCCGCCGTCGTGAAGCGGAAGCCGTCGTAGGTCAGGTGCTCGTACATGTCGTCGGTCAGCACCCAGACCTGCGGATGACGGACGAGCACGTCGGTGAGCGCCTGGAGCTCGTCGCGCGTGTAGGCCGCCCCGGTCGGGTTCGAGGGCGAGCAGAGGATCACCCACCTGGTGCGCGGTCCGATCGCCGCCTCGAGGTCGGCCGGCTGGAGCTTGAAGCCGGTGTTCTCCGGGCAGCGCACGAAGACCGGCGTGCCGCCCGCCAAGAGCACCATGTCGGGGTAGGACACCCAGTAGGGCGCCGGCACGATCACCTCGTCGCCCGGGTTCAAGGACGCCATGAAGGCGTTGTAGAGCACCTGCTTGCCGCCCGAGCCGACCGAGATCTGCCCGGTCCCGTAGTCGAGCCCGTTCTCGCGCTTGAACTTGCGGGCGATCGCCTCCTTGAGCTGCGGCGTGCCGTCGACGTTGGTGTACTTGGTCTCGCCGCGGCGGATCGCGGCGATCGCCGCCTCCTTGATGTGCTCGGGCGTGTCGAAGTCGGGCTCGCCGGCGCCGAGACCGATGATGTCGCGCCCCTCGGCCTTGAGCCGCCGGGCGAGATCGGTCACCGCGATCGTGGGCGACGGCTTGATGCGCGACAGGCTCTGGGCGACGATCGTCATGCGCGGACTCCGGCCGGCGGTGCGGCGCGGACATTAGAAAGCCGGTCCCGCCCGGGCAACCGCCGGCACCGCCCGCGGGCTCACTCGGCGGCGCGCAGCAGCGGCGGGGCGAGGACCGCGGCGAGCCGGCCGACCAGCTTCTGGAGCAGGGCCTCGAGGACCCCGAGCCCGCCGGTCGCAGCCCCCGTCGCCTCGTCCATGAACAGCGAGCGGCGCAGCTCGAGCTGGAGGGCGTGGCGGCCCTCCCCGGGCCGGCCGTAGGTCTCGGTGATGTAGCCCCCGGCATAGGGCTGGTTGCGGGCGCAGCAGAGGCCGGCCGCGGCGAGCGCCGCCTCGACCTCGGCGGTGAGACCGGGCGCACAGCTCCGGCCGTGGCAGTCGCCGACCGCCACGTCGAGCGCGCGCCGGCCGCGCGCCAGCGTGACCTCGGTCGGCATCGAGTGCAGGTCGAGCAGGAGCACGGCGCCGAACCGGGCGCGGCGCTCGTGCAGGAGCTCGTCGAGCCTTCGATGGTACGGCCACCAGGCCCGGGCGAGCCGCTCGGCCACCTCGGCCGGGCGCAGCGGTCGCCGCCAGAGCGGGCTCGTGCCCAGCCGGCTCGGGATCACGCCGAGCCCGGCCTTGACCCGCACGCTCGTGACGAGCCCGGCCGCGGGCACCGCGTCCACGAGGTCCGGATCGAGCTCCTCGGGCGCCCGGTTGAGATCGACCACGGCGCGCGCGTAGCGGGCGCAGAGCGCCGTCGCCCCGACCCGCGCCGCGGCCGCGGCCAGCCGGTCGAGCGGCCCGTCCCCGAGGGCGCGGAGCTCGTCCGGGGCGAGCCGCAGGAGCGCCGCGAGCTCGGCCGGGTAGGCCGTCCCGCTGTGCGGCGAGGAGACGATGACCGGGGCCGGCGCCGCGGGCGGGGCGAACTCGGCAAAGGGCGGGTCCGAGAAGGCCATGCGCGCCGCGCGGCTCGGGCTGCGACCGGCCCGAGCCAACCACAACCGCAGGGCCCGTTCAATGCGCAGGGCACCCTTGCGCGCGCGCCGGAAATCTCCTACCTGCCGCCGCCGGGGCGCGTAGCTCAGCGGTAGAGCACTACGTTGACATCGTAGGGGTCAGAGGTTCGATCCCTCTCGCGCCCACCATCCGCCGGCCCGCCTCGGGGCCGGGCGGCCCCGCCTCGGGGATAGCGCGGCCCAGCCTCAGGGATAGCGCAGCAGCGTGGCGAGCACGCGCTCGATGAGCGCGCGGGTCTCGGCCGTCGTCGCGAACTGCACGTTGGGTGGCGCCGCGTCCTGGATCCCCCCGGTGCCGGTGAGCCGCTTGTCGCGCAGGTCGCACACCGTGGCCCCGCGCGTGTGCTCGCCTCGGAGCTCGACCACGACCGCGGTCGGCCGGTGCGCGATCAGCTCCGGCGCCACGAACGGCACGATCGCGCAGACATCGTGCATCGGCGCGACCTCGAGGCCGAACACGCGGCGCTGCCGGTCGAGGTAGAACTGCAGCAGGTCGGCCAGGGTCGTGGCGACCCGCCGGCCCGAGCCGCGCAGCCGGTCGATGTCCGCCTGGCCGAAGCCGACCCGGCGGGTCAGGTCGTAGCCCACCATCCAGACCGGCACGCCGGCACCCAGCACGATCGCCGCCGCCTCCGGGTCGCACCAGACGTTGAACTCGGCCGCCGGCGTCACGTTGCCGAGCGTGCAGGAGCCACCCATGATCGTGATCGCCTTGAGCCAGGAGGCGAGCCGCGGCTCGCGGCGCAGCGCGAGCGCCAGGTTGGTGAGCGGCCCGATGCCGGCGAGCACGAGCTCGCCTTTGCGCCGCTCCGCCTCGGCGATGATGAAGTCGACCGCGTGGCCCGGCAGCGGCGCGCGGTCCGGCTCGGGCAGGACGGCCCCGTCCAGGCCGCTCCTGCCGTGGATGTCGGGAGCGTGGCTGCGCACCCCCACGAGCGGCTCCGCCGCCCCCGCCACCACCGGCACCTCGAGCCCGGCGAGGGTGCACAGCGCCAGGGCGTTGCGCGTGGTCTGCGGCAGCGCCGCGTTGCCGTGCACGGTGGTGATGCCGACCAGATCCAGCTCGCGGGCCGCGAACAGGATGGCGATCGCATCGTCGTGGCCCGGATCGCAGTCGATCAGGATCGGGGTCGGCATGGCACCTCTTCGCGACGGCTCGGGGGTGGTGGCTCGGGGCTCAGGGATAGGAGAGCAGGGTGGCGACGATCGTCTCGACCGCGGCCGGCACGTCGATCGCGACCGCCATCTCGACATTGGCCGGCCGCGGCGCCCGCCCCGCCGGCAGCTCGACGCCCGGCCGGATGCCGCGCCGGTCGACCACGGTCATGCCGCGGGTCGGGCCCGGGGCGAGCGCCACCTCGAGCGCCACCGCCTCGTGGCGGACCAGATCCGGCCGCAGCACCGCCAGGATGGCCCCGGCATCGTGCACCGGGGCGCCGTCGATCCCGTAGATGCGCCGGTAGCTCTGCCGGTAGAAGTCCAGGAGCCCGGCCATCGTCCGCGCCACCCGGCCGCCGCCGGCGAGGCGGGCGAGCTCGGCCTCGCGCAGGAGCACGGTGCGGCTGGTCTCGTAGCCGAGCCAGAGAATGCGCGCCCCCGAGGAGAACACGACGTGCGCCGCCTCGGGGTCGGAGAACACGTTGATGCAGGCCACCGGCCGCACGTTGCCGGGGCCGGCGCTGCCGCCCATGACGGTGATCGCGCGCAGCCACTGCACGAGCCGCGGCTCCAGGCGCAGCGCGGTCGCGACGTTGCTGTGCGCGCCCAGCACCGCGAGCACGAGCTCGCCCCGATGCCGGCGCGCCGTCTCGACGATGAGCTCGACCGCGTGCACGCCCTGTGGCGCCCGGCTCGGCTCCGGCAGCTCGGCCCCGTCGAGCCCGCTCGCCCCGTGCGCCGCCGCGGCGAAGGGCGGCGCCTCGCCCAGATAGGGTCCGGCGAAGCCGCGGGCCACCGGCACCCCGAGCCCGGCCAGCTCGAGCACCGCGAGCGCGTTCCGCGTGGTCGCCTCGACCGGGGCGTTGCCGAACACGGTGGTGACGCCCAGGAGCTCGGCGTGGCGCGCCGCGTAGAGGATCGCGACCGCATCGTCGTGGCCGGGATCGCAGTCGATCAGTAGCTTGGTCACCGCATTGTCACCCGGCTCTGCTGCAGCCTCGGTCGTTGACCGGCCCGGGGACCACCGCCACGATCGGCGCCGCCCGGCCCGGAGGCCCGCGCAGATCCCGGGGAGGAGACCGCCCGATGCACCGCCTCGACCGTCGCTCGACGCTCGGCCTCGGCCTCGCCGCCGCCACGGCGCTCGCCCGGCCCGCGCGCAGCCAAGCCGCCGGCCTGCGCGTCGTTTGGATGGGCTGGCCCGAGGGGCAGGTCAAGCCGCTCATGGACTCGTTCCGCGCGGCGCACCCCTCGATCGCCCTGCAGGTCGAGACCATCCCCTTCGTGCAGATCTTCCAGACGCTCGAGGTGCGCCTGCAGGCACGCACCTCCGATCCCGACATCTTCATCTGCGATTCGCCGCTGACCGCCTCCTACGCGGTGCGCGGCCACCTGCTCGACCTCACCCCGCACCTGCGCGCCGAGCGCTTCGCCAAGGCGGCGCTCGATGCGGCGAGCTGGCAGGGCAAGCTCTACTCGGCGCCGTTCGGCAGCTCGATGCAGGTGCTCTTCTACAACAAGGCGCTGCTGCGCGCGGCCGGCATCGCCCCGCCCGAGCCGGACCCGGCCAGGCGCTGGACCTGGGAGCAGCTCGTCGACGCGGCCGCCAGGCTCACCGACCCGGCCAAGGGCCAGTGGGGCTTCAGCTTCGAGCAGCAGGAGCGGCCCTACCAGCTCCTGCCGCTCGGCCAGTCGCTGGGGGGCGTGGCGCTGAGCCCGGACGGCCTCAGGGCCACGGGCTTCATCGACGGGCCCGCCTTCGTCGAGGCGTACACCTTCATGCAGCGCCTCTACACCGAGCGGAAGGTCAGCCCGCCGGGCCTGTTCGACCCGAACCTGCCGGTCGAGCAGTTCGGCAACGGCCGCATCGCCTTCCTGTTGGCCGGCACCTTCAACGCCACCGTGCTCGCCGACAAGTACAAGGCGATCGAGCTCGGCGTGGCGCCGCACCCCTACTTCGCCGCGGGCAAGCCGGTGACACCGACCGGCGCCTGGCACATCGGGGTCAATCCGCGCACCCGGCAGAAGGAGGCGGCGCTCGCCTTCATCGACCACTTCATGAGCGACGAGCTGCAGATCCAGTGGTTCAAGCTGCGCCCCTACCCGCCGGTGCTGCGCGCGGTCTGGGAGAAGGAGGCCAAGGCCTTCGACACCGACATGTGGCGGATCGCCCGCCACGAGCTCGACCATACCGCCGTGCCGCGGCCGGCCACGCCCGGCTTCCGCGAGTACGAGGACGTGCTGCGCGTGGCGCTGCGCGACATCACCACCGGCGCCGACGTCAAGGCGACGCTCGGCGCCGCGGCGCAGAAGATCGACCGCGAGCTGCAGAAGTACCGCTGAGCGCGGATCGCGCGCGGCCAGCGGCGGGCCGGCCAGGGCCTTGGGCGCCGGCTTCCGCGTGCCGCTGCGCGTGCCGGCGGCCTTCCTGGCGCCCGCCCTCCTCCTGCTCGCGGTCTTCCGGCTGACCCCGATCGGCATCGCCGCGGGCGGCAGCCTGACCGGCACGAGGCTCACGGGTGAGACCGTGTTCGTCGGGCTGGCCAACTTCGAGGCGCTCGCCGCCGACCCCTCCTTCTGGCGGTCGGTCGAGGTCACCCTCCTCTTCAACCTCGTGGTCAACCCGCTGCAGATCGTCTGCGCCCTCGGTCTCGCCCTCCTCGTGCTCCGCCCGACCCGGTTCGTACCGCTGTTCCGCGCCGCCTTCCTCACGCCGATGACCGTCTCGATCGCCCTCACCGCGGTGCTCTGGGCGATCCTGCTCGAGCCGACCTCGGGACCGGTCAACGGTCTCCTCCGCGCGCTCGGACTGCCGCCGCAGCCCTTCTTCCGCAGCGAGCACCAGGCGCTCCCGGCACTGGTCGCGGTGGCGAGCTGGAAGGGGGTCGGCTATTGGATGATCTTCCTTCTGGCCGGCCTTCTGACCATCCCCCGCGAGCTGTACGAGGCGGCGGCGCTCGACGGGGCCGGGCCGCTGCAGCGCTTCTGGCGGATCACGCTGCCGTTGATGCGCCGGCCGCTCGCCTTCGTGCTGGTCGCCGACACGGCCGCCAACTTCCTCCTCTTCGCACCCGTCTACGTGATCACCCACGGCGGGCCCAACGGGGCCACCTCGCTCCTCATGTTCGAGGCCTACCAGGCGGCCTTCGCCTATCTCGACCACGGCCGCTCGCTCGCCCTCTCGACCGTGATCCTCCTCATCCTGGGCCTGATCGCCGCGGCCGAGCTGCGCCTCTTCCGGGAGCGCCGGTGAGCGGCAGCGGCACCGCGCGGCTCCTGGGCGGGCTCGTGCGCTACGCCGTGCTCGTGCTGGTGGCCACGCTCCTGCTCCTGCCGATCTGGTGGCTGCTGGTCTCCTCGCTCCGGCCCTCGGCCGACATCTTCCGCCACGCCGCCGAGGTCGGGCTCGCCACGATCTGGCCCGAGCGGATCACCCTCGAGCACTGGGAGCGCGCGCTTGCCGGCGAGCTGCCGCGCGCGGTCGGCAACTCGCTCCTGGTGGCGCTCTCGACGGTCGGGCTCGGCGTGCTCGTCTGCTCGCTCGCCGGCTTCGCCTTCGCGGTGTTCGAGTTCCCGCTCAAGCGCACCCTGTTCGCGCTCGTCCTCCTCACCTTCATGATGCCGTTCGAATCGATCGTCATCCCGCTCTACGTGCTGATCCGCACCTTCGGCTGGACCAACTCCTACCTGGCGTTGATCCTGCCCGAGGTGGCGAGCGGGCTCGTCGTCTTCCTCTTCCGCCAGTTCTTCGCCGGCATCCCCAGGGAGCTGTACGAGGCGGCCCGGGTCGACGGGGCCTCCTGGCTCGTGATCTGGGCGAAGCTCACCCTGCCGCTCTCCGGGCCGGTCGTGGCGACCGCCGCCCTCGTGCTCTTCATCCACCAATGGGACGCCTTCTTCTGGCCGCTCGTGGCGGCACCTTCGGCCGAGCTCGTCACCATCCAGGTGGCGGTGGCGCGCAACGTCACCCTCGAGGTCGCCAACTGGGGCGGCCTGTTCGCCTCGGCCTCGACCGCGATCCTTTTGGCCCTGATCCCCTTCCTCCTCCTCCAGCGCTGGTACATCCGCACCGTCACCCTCGGCACCGACCGCTGAGCCCCCTCCCGCCGCGATCGGGCTGGCGCGCGGGACCCGGGCTCGGCTAGCCTCCGCCGCGCCGGCCAGCACGGCTGCAGCCGGGCGTGGAGGGAGGCGGAAGGGATGCTCGTGCAGCCGGGCGAGGCGTCGCCCGAGGCTCCGGCCGGGGAACCGGTCGCGCGGCTCCGCGCCGCCCTCGAGGCGGTCATCGTCGGCCAGCGCTACCTGCTCGACCGCCTCCTGGTCGGCCTGCTCGCCAACGGCCACGTCCTGATCGAGGGCGTGCCCGGGATCGGCAAGACGCTCGCCGTCACCACCCTGGCCCAGGCCCTGGACGCCGCCTACCAGCGCATCCAGTTCACCCCCGATCTGTTGCCCGCCGACCTCCTCGGCACCCTGATCTACCAGCCGCAGAGCGGCGCCTTCACCGTCCGCAAGGGCCCGATCTTCGCCAACTTCCTGCTCGCCGACGAGATCAACCGCGCACCGCCCAAGGTGCAGAGCGCGCTGCTCGAGGCGATGCAGGAGGGCCAGGTCACGATCGGCGGCGAGAGCCACCCGCTGCCGCGGCCTTTCCTCGTGCTCGCCACGCAGAACCCGATCGAGCACGACGGCACCTACCCCCTGCCCGAAGCCCAGGTCGACCGCTTCATGCTCAAGCTCGAGGTGGGCTATCCGAGCCGCGAGGAGGAGCTCGCCATCCTCGCCACCATGGCGCGCACGCGGCCGCGGATCGAGGTGCCGCGGGTGGCCGCCACCGCCGACGTCCTGGCCGCCCAGGAGCGCGTCGATGCCGTCTACCTGGACGACCGGCTCGCCCGCTACATCGTCGATCTGGTCCTGGCGACCCGCGATCCGGCCGCCTACGGCCTCGATCTCGGCCCCCTGATCGAGTACGGCGCCTCGCCGCGCGCCACCATCTACCTCTCGCTCGCCGCCAAGGCCTTCGCCTACATCCACGGCCGCGCGCACGTGACCCCGCACGACGTCAAGTCGATCGCCAGGGACGTGCTCCGCCACCGCGTGCTGACGAGCTACGAGGCCGAGGCCGCCGGGCGGACCGCCGAGGACATCGTGGGGGAGATCCTCGCGCGGCTGCCCGTACCCTAGGAGCGGTCGGTGCGCGCCCCGTCCGCCACCTCGGGCCAGCCGCCGGCCGGGACCTCGGGCCGGAGGCCGCGGCGGTGAGCCTCGTCGACCCCTGGGCGCTCGTCCTGCTCGCCGCCCTGCCCTGGCTGCACCGGGCGCAGTGGCGCCGAGCGCGGCCGGTACCGCTCGGCTTCCCGGTCGCCGAGGGCCTCGAGGCCCTGCCGGCGGGCTGGGCGAGCCGGGCGCGCCGTGCCCTTCCCTGGGCGCGCACGGTGGCGCTCGGCCTGCTCGTCCTGGCGCTCGCCCGGCCGCAATGGGGGGTCGAGACCACGAGCGTGCGCCGCCAGGGCATCGCCATCGCCATGGTGATCGACGTGTCGAGCAGCATGAGCGCGCTCGACCTCGTGCGCGACGGGCGCTCGGCCGACCGACTCGAGGTCGTGAAGGCGGCCTTCCGCTCCTTCCTCGCCGGCGGCGGCGGACTGCCCGGACGCGACGGCGATCTGGTCGGCATGATCCGCTTCGCGCGCTGGGCCGACGTCCTCGCCCCGCCGACCCTCGACCACGCCGCCCTCCTGCCGATCCTCGACCGCCTGCCGATCGTCGAGTTCCCGCTCGAGGACGGCACCGCGATCGGCGATGCCATCGTGCGCGGCGTGGAGATGCTGCGCGGCGTGCCCTCCCCCTCCAGGGTGATGATCCTGCTGACCGACGGCTCCAACAATGTCGGCCGCGCCAGCCCCGAGGCCGCGGCGCGGATCGCGGCCGCCTTCGGCATCAAGATCTACACGATCGCCGCCGGCACCAACGGCACCGCGCAGATCCCCGTGCGCAGCGTCGACGGGAAGGTCGAGTACCGGACCTCGGCGGTGACCATCGACGAGGAGACGCTCGAGGTCGTCGCCGGCACGACCGGCGGCCGCGCCTTCCGGGCCACCGACGAGACGGCGCTGCAGGCGATCTACGCGCTGATCGACCGCCTCGAGAAGTCCCAGGAGCTGACCGACCGGGTCCAGGTCCAGGTCGAGCTGTTCCCGCCGCTCGCCGGCCTCGCCTTGCTGCTGCTCGCGGGCGAGCTCGCGCTCGGCCTCGGCCGGCTGCAGACCGTGCCCTGAGGACGGCAGCGGTGCGCCTCGCCGCCCCCCACATGCTCCTCCTGCTGGCCGTCCTGCCGGCGTTCTGGCTCCTCCACCGGCGCGCCGAGCGGGTCCGTGCCCGGCGCCGCGCGGCCCTGGTCGACGCACCCCTGGCCGGGCTCGTGCTGCCGCCGGATCGTCCCGCCGAGCGTCGGGTGCAGCTCGCGCTCGGCACGGCCGCGCTCGCCGCCATCATCCTGGCGCTGGCCCAACCGCAATGGGGCGCCGACCCGCGCGGCGGCCTGGTGCGCGGCCGCGACATCGTCGTCGTGCTCGACGTGTCGGCGAGCATGCTGGCCCGCGACGTCGAGCCGGACCGGCTCGGCCGCGCCAAGGCCGCGGTGCGCTCGCTCGTCGATGCGCTCGGCGGTGAGGCCGGCCATCGCCTGGCGCTCGTGACCTTCGCCGGCCGCCCGGAGGTGCGCTGCCCGCCGACCCGCGACCGGGCGCTGTTCCTCGACCGGTTGGAGAGCGCCGTCGTCGGCGACCTGCCGCAACGCGGCAGCGCGATCGGTGCGGCGCTCGCCGGCGCGGTCGCCATGCTCGCCCTGCCCGATCCGGCCTTCGCCGACTTCCTCCTGATCTCCGACGGCGAGGACCAGGGCATCCAGGCGATCGAGCCGGTCGACGCCGCCAGGCTCCTCGCCGCCGCCGGTGCCCGGCTGCACGCCGTCCTGGTCGGCGATCCGCAGCGGGCCTCGCCCATCCCGATCGCCGGCGAGCCCGATCGGCCGGTCCTGCTCGAGTACCGTGGCCGGACCGTCGAGAGCCGGCCGCGACCCGGCCTCATGACCGCCCTCGCCGAGGCCGGCGGCGGCCGCCACCTCGCCCTCGGCGCCGACGGCGGGGGGCTCGTCCGGCTCCATGCCGAGGCGATCGCCGACGCGCCGCAGCGCGAGCTCGGCGCGCCGGTGGGCGGCGAGCGGGCGCCGCGCTTCCAGCTCGCCCTCGCGGCGGCCCTGGGCCTGCTCGCCCTGGCCGCGCTGCGCGGCCGGGCCGAGGCCTCGCCCCAAG
>JBBIIE010000074.1:0-15825 GCA_037446605.1 Geminicoccaceae bacterium
GCACGAGCCCGGGCGCGCGGGCGAGGGCCAGGAGCCGCGCGCGCGCCTCGATCGGGGCGGCCTTGAGGAGCCGGGGCACGTAGATCCAGGCGCAGCCGAAGCGCACGCCGAGCCGGGTCAGGTGGGTGCGGTCGGCGGGGCCGAGGCTCGCGAGCAAGGGCTCGAGCGGCGGGCGCGCGGCACTCCCGAACCCCTCCACGAGGCGCCAGGCGATGCCGCGGCCGGGGCCGGCCAGCGCCGTGCCCTCGGCGGCCGCACGCAGGGCCAGGAGGGGGCCCAGCCGCCGCTCGAGCCAGCCCTCGAGCCAGCGCTCGACCCGGCGCGCGACCCGTGTCGCGAGACCCGGGTGGTGATCGTCCTCGACCAGGAGCTCGGCACGCGGGCGGAGCGGATCGCCGCCGGCGACGAGACGCGCGACGGGGGCGCCCTCGAAGCGCACCCCGCCCGCCGGATCGAGCGCCAGCGCCTCGTCCGCGGTCTCCTCGAGGCGGCGCGCGCGCCGGTCGAGCTCACCGCCGACGACGCGCCGGGCGGCCTGGGCCAGCATCTTGCGGCCGAGCTCGCCGGCCGCGGGCTCCGGGGCGAAGCGCAGGCCCTGCACCCGTCCGACCCGCTGGCCGTCGACCAGAACGGCGCCGTCCTCCTCGACCGCCGCGGGGATCTCGCCGCGCTCGCGCATCGAGCGGAGCAGCAGCGCCGTGCGGCGGTCGACGAAGCGCTGGGTGAGACGCTCGTGCAGCGCGTCCGAGAGCCGGTCCTCGAGCTCGCGGGTCCGCTCCTGCCAGGCACGCGCCTCGGCGAGCCAGTCCGGCCGGTGGCTCAGATAGGTGAGCGTGCGGACATGCGCGATCCGCTGGACGAGCGTGTCGATGTCGCCGTCGACCCGGTCGAGCCGGGCGACCATGGCGGCGAACCAGTCGGTGGGCAGGAGCCCGCGGCCGGTCGTGAGGAAGCCGAAGACCGTGGCGAGGAGGTGGAGATGCGCCTCGTTCAGGGTCTTGCGGAAGTCCGGGATCTGGCAGACCTGCCAGAGGAGCCGCACCCGCTCCGGCCGGTCGGCGCGGGCGGCGACCTCGGGCCTGCGGGCGAGCAGCACCAGCGAGCGGTGGTCGAGGGCGTCCTTGACCTGGACCAGGCAGTCGGCCGGCGGGGGCGCCTCGAGGCTGGCCTTCAGGGCCTCGAGGCTCGTCGGATCGAGCGCCGCCGAGCGCCAGCGGATCGACTTCAGCGGCGGGAAGCTGTGCCCCTCGACCGCCTCGATCGTGCGCTCGTCCAGCGGCTCCGCGCCATCGGTCGTGCCGAAGGTGCCATTGGCCATGTGGCGGCCCGCGCGGCCGGCGATCTGAGCCACCTCGTGGGCGTGCAGGCGGCGCTGCTCGCGGCCGTCGAACTTGGCGAGCCGCGCGAAGGCGACGTGCGCCAGGTCCATGTTGAGGCCCATGCCGATCGCGTCGGTGGCGACCAGATGGTCCACCTCGCCGGCCTGGTAGAGGGCCACCTGGGCGTTGCGGGTACGCGGCGAGAGGGCGCCCATGACCACGGCGGCGCCGCCCTTCAGCCGGCGTACCACCTCGGCAAGGCTGTAGACGTCGGCGGCGCTGAACGCGACCACGGCACTGCGGCGCGGCAGGCGTGCGAGCTTGCGGTGGCCGTCGCACACGAGCAGCGAGAAGCGCGGCCGGGTCACGAGCTCGGCCTCGGGCACGAGGCGCTTGAGGATCGGGCGGATCGTCTCGGACCCGAGGAAGACCGTCTCGTAGAGGCCACGGGCCCGCAGCAGCCGGTCGGTGAAGACGTGTCCGCGCTCCGGGTCGGCACAGAGCTGGATCTCGTCGACCGCGAGGAACTCGACCGGCCGCTCGACCGGCATCGCCTCGACGGTCGCCACGACATAGGGGGCGGTCGGGTTGCCGACCCGCTCCTCACCGGTGACGAGTGCCACCGCGGCCGGGCCGCGGAGTGCCGCGATCCGGTCGTAGATCTCGCGCGCCAGGAGGCGGAGCGGGAAGCCGATCATGCCCGAGCGGTGGGCCAGGAGTCGCTCGACGGCGAAGTGGGTCTTGCCGGTGTTGGTCGGCCCCAGGACCGCCACCACGCGAGCGCGGCTCACCTGCTCCACAGGCATGCTCGGAGGATCGACGAGCCCGTCGCGCTTGGCAAGGGGGCACGCGGGCGCGGGACCCAGATGCTGCGCCCGGGTGCAGCCGCGGACGCTAGGGCTGGTCGCGGGCGGCCGGCGCCGGCGGCGCCGCGCCCAGGGCCCGGTCGAGCTCGGCGAGCTCGGACCCGTTGCAGCCCTCGGGATCGAGCAGCCCGTCGATCGCCTCGCGCGAGCGGGAGTCGAGCACCCACCCCAGCGCCGGCCGGCGCGCCCCCATCCCGCACATGGCGAGGTGCACGAAGGCGGGCTCGGGCGCGCCCGTGGGCAGAGGTGCGCAGCGGACGGCGCGGGCGAGCTCGCGCACCGCCAGGAGTCCGCGCGCCTCGCGGGTGGCGAGGAGGCCGGCGAGCGGGGCCAGCGCCTCGTTGGCGAGCGTCCAGGGCGAGCGCGCGTCATCCGCCCCGAACGGCAGCGGCTCGGGCTCGCTGCAGGCACCGTCGGTCACGATGTCGTGGCCCTCGAGCTCTGGATCGCTCGTGATCTGGATCACGATCGGAAGGAAGCGATCCGGGTCTTCGAGACCGTCCCGGATGCCGCGCAGCGCCTCGAGCAGCGTCACCGCACCGAAGTTCTCGAAATAGCCGCCGTCCAGGAGGTGGCCGCGTGGCAGGCTCTCCGGCGCCGGCCCGCGGACCAGCCCGGCCGGGCTCACGAAGGTGAAGCGGGCGCTGTTGTGGACGACGGTCACGGTCCACAGGTCGCGGCCCATGAGCCGGTGCAGGTCCCAGACGTCCAGGAAGGCCGGCTGATCGATCCGTACCCGGCTCGCCACCACGCGCCGCCCACGCTCCTCGTGGGTGGCGTTCAGGAACAGGATCGGAAGCCAACCCGCGGCGTCGTCGCCGAGCCCGAGGAGGGGACCTGCGAGCGGGTTGTGCCAGGAGCCGTCGGACCGCAGCGGCCGTCCGGGCAGCCGGTCGAAGGCCGCCGCCCAGGCGTTCTCGAGCGCCGCCGCGCGGCCGCCCAGCCCGAGCGGCTCGGTCAGCGCCGGCGGCAGCACGTCGGTGTAGAGGAAGGCCACCAGGGTCGGCGCCAGGAAGTCGTTGGCGAGCACGCCGCGGGCGCAGGCGCCGACGCCCGCCCGATCGAAGGGAGCCCGGGTGCGAGCCCGCTCCTGCTCGCGGGCGAGGCACGCCGCCACCACGGCGGCGCCGAGCGAGCCACCCGAGACGCCGCTCACCGCCACGATGTGCCGCTCGAGCCCGGGATGGCGTTCGATCAGCCCGGCGAGCGCCGCCGCGGTCCACCAGGCGGCCCGCAGCCCGCCGCCGGCGGTGGCGACGAGGACCAGCGGGACCGGCGCCTCGCCGTCGGGAGCGACCGCCGCCTTCCAGCGGCCGACCTCGGCTGCGAGCGTCGGTCGTGGGTCGGCCGCGGGCCCGCCCCAGGCACTCGTCGGATCGCTGCGCACCGGGTGCTCGTCGACGAGGAGGCCGGTGACGATCCGGGCGAGCACGAGGCTGGCCAGCACCGGGAAGCGGAAGGCACGGCTGGCGAGCGCCAGGATGCTCAGGATCGCGACCCAGCTACCGAGTCCGCCGAAGGCGATCGCCGCCGAGCCGTGCCGGGCGCCGGTCTCGACCGGCCACAGCCCGCCGAGCGCGGCATTGAGCGCGAAGAAGGCGAGCGAGCCGGCGAGGACCAGGCGCGAGAGCGGAGCCAGGGCGCCGAGCGCCCGGCGCAGCGGCTCGCCCGGGCGGATCGGGCGGGTGGTCAGGGCGCGCGCCACGGGACCGGTCGCCAGCCCCTTCTGCTCGAGGGCGTCGAGCAGGGCGAGGCGGCGGCTCACGAGCAGGAGGAAGAACGTCACCGAGACGAGGACGGCGGCGATCGGGGCGAGCACGGCCACTCCCGGACGGGTCGCCCAGGCCGACCAGATGATCGCCAGCAGGGCCATCACGTGGACGGCGACGCCGTACAGGCGCGGCAGGTGGAGGATCAGCCCGGCGCGCTCGCCCCAGGCGGCCCGGTCCGTGCCGAAAGCCAAATAGAGCTCGACCCGCGACCAGTGCCAGCACTGGAACGACCAGTAGAGCAGCGCCAGCGCGAACCAGGCGAGGTGTGCCCAGGGCGCGGCGTCGAGGCCGTCGATCAGCTCGCGCCCCTGCCCGGCCGCGAACAGGAGCAGCAGCCCGGCGAGAAGGGTGAGGAGGGCGGCACGGGTCGGCCACAGCACCTCGAGCAGCGGTCGGCCACCCTGCGCCGCCAGCCGCACCGCCGCCACGGTGAGGGCGATCGTCAGGACCGCGAGCAGGACCGTCGACAACCCCTGACCCGAGCCGAGCATGGCGCCCTCCCGTCGAGCGCTCGTTCGGATCCGTGTAGCACAGCCTGCGCGCGTGTCGGGTGATCCGGGTCACGGTCTCCCCGGCGGACGCTCGGGCGCTTGAAGGCGACACCCGCTGTGCCCAAATGCCGGCCACTCAGCGAAATCAGCCTTCAGCGGAGCGCCGGCGCGCCATGGAAGAGGTCGTGCAGCCGTTCGAGGCCGAGGTCGGTCGGGTCCTCGAGATCGTCATCGGCTCGCTCTACAAGGAGCGAGCCATCTTCCTACGCGAGCTCATCTCCAACGCCTCGGACGCCTGCGACAAGCTGCGCTACGAATCCCTGAGCAAGCCGGAACTCCTGGGCTCCGACCCCAAGCTCGAGATCCGCATCCTGGCCGATCCGGGCGCCAACCTCCTCACCGTGGTCGACGACGGGATCGGGATGGATCGCGAGGAGCTGGCGGCGAACCTGGGTACCATCGCGCGCTCCGGCACGGCCCGTTTCCTCGAGCGGCTGACCGGCGATCAGGGCAAGGACGTCAAGCTGATCGGTCAGTTCGGCGTGGGCTTCTACTCGGTCTTCATGGTGGCCGACCGCGTCGTGGTGCGCTCGACCAAGGCCGGCGAGCGGCGCGGCTGGGTGTGGGCGAGCGACGGGCGGTCGGGCTTCACCGTCAAGGAGGACGACCAGCCCCTGCCGCGCGGTACCGCGGTGAGCCTGCACCTCAAGGAGGACGCCAGGGAGTTCCTCGACGACGCCAGGATCCGGCAGATCGTCCGGACCTACAGCGACCACGTCGCCTTCCCGATCGTGCTCGAGGCCAAGCCGCGGCCGGGCGACACCCGCACCAAGGCGCACGAGCCGGCGCAGATCAACAGCGCGAGCGCGCTCTGGGCGCGGCCGCGCGCCGAGATCACCGAGGAGCAGTACACCGAGCTCTACCACCACGTGGCGCACGCCTTCGACGACCCGTTCGCCCGTGTGCACTTCACCGCCGAGGGCCAGCTCTCCTACACGGCACTGCTGTTCGTGCCGTCGACCCGGCCGTTCGACCTGTACGATCCGAAGCGCCGGCACGGTGTGCGGCTCTACGTTCGGCGCGTGTTCATCACCGACCAGCTCGAGGAGCTGCTGCCGCGCTACCTGCGCTTCGTGTCGGGGGTGGTCGACAGCGAGGACCTGCAGCTCAACGTCAGCCGCGAGACCCTGCAGCACGGCGTCGTCGTCCCGAAGATGCGTCGGGCACTGACCCGAAGGATCCTGGAGGAGCTGGCGCGCAAGGCAGCCGAGCCGGCCCCGGTCGAGGCCACGGCCGAGGGCGAGGGGGCGGCCGACGGGGCCGCGCCGGCACGCAAGGGGCCGTCCTGGACCGAGTGGTGGGCCGAGCTCGGCGCGGTCCTCAAGGAGGGCCTGTTCGAGGACCAGGACAATCGCGCCAAGCTGCTCGAGCTCGCCCGCTTCAAGAGCACCCGTGGCCCCGAGCCGGTCTCGCTGGCCGACTATGTCGGGCGGATGCGGCCGGGTCAGGAGGCGATCCTGTACGTCACCGGCGAGAGCGCCCAGGCGCTCAGGACCAGCCCGCAGCTCGAGGAGGCGCTCGCCAAGGGCTGCGAGGTGCTGCTCCTGGACGATCCGGTGGACGAGTTCTGGCTGCCCGAGGTGAAGGAGTACCAGGGCAAGCCCTTCCGCTCGCTCACCAAGGGCGAGGTCGATCTCTCCAAAATCGCCGACGAGGGCAGGATCGAGACACCCGACGAGCTGTGGGACGAGGAGCTGAAGCGGCTGCTGGCCAAGCTGCAGGGCCTGCTCGGCGAGGAGGTCAAGACGGTGCGGGCCTCGCGCCGGCTGCGCGAGAGCGCGGTCTGCCTCGTGGCCGACGAGCACGGGCTCGACTTCCGCCTGGAGCGATTCCTGAAGCAGCACCAGCAGCTCGACCGGCTGTCCAAGCCGATCCTGGAAGTCAACGGCCGGCACGAGCTGATCCGCCGCATGGCGGCGATGGCGCGCGACCCGGCGGCCGAGCACGACCTGGCCGAGCTCGCCCGGCTGCTCCTCGACCAGGCGCGGATCGTGCAGGGCGAGACCATCCCCGACCCGGGTGCCTTCGCGCGGAGATTGAGCGCCTTCCTCGCCAAGGGCCTGCCCGCGGCGGCCTGAGCCGCTCAGCGCGGCGCGAGGGCCCCCAGACGCTCGAGCAGCCGGGCGAGCTCGGCCCGCTCGGCGGCGGTCAGCGGTGGCTGCGGCGGCAGCGGGTCGCCCACGGCATGGCCCTGGAGTTCGAGGCCGGCCTTGATGCAGGCGGCGAGGTTCCAACGCGCGAAGGCCTGGTTGAGAGCCCAGAGGGGTCGCTGGAGCGCCATCGCCTCGTCCCAGCGGCCGGCCCGGCAGAGCTCGTAGAGCCGCACGCTCGGCCGTGGCACGAGACAGGCGGGACCGGCCATCCAGCCCACCCCGCCCAGGAGCATCACCGCGGCCGGCACGTGCGCCGAGGCCGCGAAGATGCGCAGCCGGTCGCCGCAGCGGCTCATGATCGTCAACAGCCGGCCGGTGTTGGTCGAGGCGTCCTTCAGATGACGGACGTTCGGAAGCTCGCTCAGCCGCGCGATCACCTCGAGCGAGAGGTCGACCCTCTGGAAGCTCGGGTTGGTGTAGAGCACCACCGGCAGCGTGGTGGCCTCGGCGATGGCTCGGAAGTAGCCGTGGACGGCCTCCTCCGGCAGCGGGAAATAGGCCTCGAGGATGGCCAGGATGCCGGCGGCGCCGAGCCGTTCCCAGAGCCGCGCCTGACGGACCGCGTCGGCGGTCGTGGTCGCCGCCACGCCCGGCACCACCGGCACCCGCCCGGCCGCCGCCTCGATCACCACTTCGACGATGCGGCGGCGCTGCTCGGCGTCGAGATAGGCGAACTCGCCCGTCGAGCCGAGCGGGGTGAGCCCGTGCACGCCGGCCGCGACGAGATCGTCGACCAGCCGGCCGAGCGCCGCCGCGCGCACCCGGCCGTCCGCCTCGACCGGCGAGACCAGGTAGGGGAAGACACCGGCGAAGGCGGGCTCGGGATCGGGCACGGAGGGCACTCCCGGCAGGCCCGCCGGCGGAAGGCTCAGCGCCCGGCCACGAGCGGGTGGGGGAGGTGGAGGGTGCGTCCCGGCTCGACATCGGTCAACCGACGGACCGCGCCGTCCGGCCAGCGGACGTCGACCCGCTCGACCCGGGTGGCGGGGCCGAGCCCGAAATGCGCCACGGGCTCGCCGGCGCCGCGCCCACCCTCGCCCACCACGCGGAGCTGCTCGCACCGGGCGGCCAGGATGCGCACCAGGGCGCCCCGGGCCGGCGCGCCCTGCGCTGTGCGCGGTGCCACGCGCAGCCAGGCGCCGCTCCCCGCCTCGACCCGATAGCAGGCGAGGCCGCCGCCGCGCCCGCTGGCGCGCGCGACCACCACCTCGAGCCGGCCATCGCCGTCGAGATCGGCGGCGACCATGGCGGTCGGCAGGCTGGCCGGCTCGAGGGCGTCGCCCGGATCGAGCGGCCGCCAGCCCTGCTCGCGCCAGCCGAGCAGCCGGTTCGGCTCTCCGGCATTGCCGATCAGGATCTCCTCGTGGCCGTCGTTGTCGAGGTCGGCGACGAGCAGGGAGGAGGCGGCCGAGGGCCGCGCCACGGTCGGCGGCGCCAGCTCCTGCAGCAGGCCCGTGGGCGACGCCACCCAGAGCAGGTGCGAGCCGCGCCGGCGCAGGCACAACAGGCCCTGGGTCCCGACGCCGTCGACCTCGAGCAGGGTCGCGTCCACGGCGCCGAGATCGGGCACGAGGAGCCCGACCGCCTCCGCCACCTCGCTCCAGCGGCCGTGGCTGGTCGCCTGGTAGAGCGCGCTCGGTCCGTGCAGCGCACCGACGAAGAGGTCGGGACCGCGGCCGAGGAGAGGCCCGGCGGCGAGCGCCGATGCCGGCACCAGCTCGTCGAGCCCGGCGAGCTCGGCCGCATCGACGAGGCCTCCCGCGGGCTCGCGCTCGATCAGCCGGAGCGGACCGCTCGCCGCGCTCACGAGGAAGCCGTAGAGGCCGGTCCCGAGCCGATCGAGCGGGCGGACCGCGAGACCCGAGACGAGCCCGCCCGCGAGCCCGGCGCCGGGCTCGGCCAGGAGGTCGCGGAAGCCGTCCTGGGCGCGATCGAAGAGGCGGTCGGCGCGGGCCCGCTCCGGGCGCCCGGGCTCGCCGTTGGCGACCCAGATCTCCTCGATCCCGTCGCCGTCGAGATCGGCTGCGGCGAGCGCACGGGCCGCCCCGAAGGGATCGGCGAGCTCGGTCAGCGGCATCTCCTCCAGCCGACCGGCGCGTGCCCGCAGCAGCCGGTTCGGCCCGCCGGCAACACCCACGATCAGGGCGAGCGGCGCCTCGGGCCCGAGATCGGCGCAGGCGAGCGAGTGCGCCTGTGTGATCTCGACGCCCTCCAGCGGCCATCTCAGCGCCTCGAGCACCGGCCCCGCCCGTCACTCGCGGCCGGCGCGGTCGTCGAAACCGCGGCGGTGGCTCTGGTAGACCAGCACCATGAGGCCGATGCCGAGCAGCAGGGTGGCTGCAGCACCGCCGGCGAGCGCCAGCCAGCCCTCCGGCTCGATCGCCACGTCACCGAGCTCGCGCCAGACCCAGAGCGCCACCGCCGCGCTGAGCCCGAGCAGCACCAGCAGCACCGAGATCAAGAGGTGACCACCCTGCATCGGAGCTCCGCCCGGCGGCTTGCGGCTGCCGCCTCCGGACGCTATGCGGCATCCGCTTCCGTTGCCAGCCCCGGCGCGAACCGCCCTGACCGACACAACGGCACCACCCGTCCGCCGCACGACCGAGGTGATCGCCGAGCTCCTGCCGGTCGCCGGCCGGCGGATCCTCGAGGTCGGTTGCGGCGAGGGCGCGCTCCTCGGCTGGCTGCGCCGGCGCGGCGCCGAAGCGATCGGACTCGAGGTCGAGGCGGAACGGCTGGAGCGGGCCGGAGCGGCGCTCGGCCGGGCCGGGCTCGTGGCCGGCACCGGCGCGGCATTGCCGCTGGCCACGGCCAGCCTGGACGGCGTGCTCCACCACAACAGCCTGCACCACGTGCCCGTCCCCCTCCAGACCGAGGCGCTGGTCGAGGCCCGCCGCGTGCTCCGTCCGGGCGGACGTCTCCTGGTCCTGGAGCCGCTCGCCGAGGACGAGTATTTCGAGCTGGTCCGGCCGCTCGAGGACGAGACGGCGGTGCGTGCCGCGGCCGCCGCGGCACTTGCGCGGGCCGAGGCGCTGGCCTTCCGTCCGGTCGTGCGGACCCGCTACGTGCAGCTCGTCCAGCGCCGCTCGCTCGAGGAGCTGCTCTCGGCCCTGGTCGGCGCCGATCCGGCGCGTGCCGCCGGCCTCGCCCGCGCCCGCGCCCCGATCGCCGCCGCCTTCACCCGGCTCGGCACCGCCACCGCCGGGGGCCGCAGCTTCCGTCAGCCGATGCAGGTGGTCTGCCTGGAGCGGCCCGAGGGCGGCATCGATCCCGAGGTCGCACGGAGCCCGGCCGAGCGGGCCGAGGCCCTGGCGCTGCGGATGGCGGTGTTCGTCGACGAGCAGGGGGTCCCGGCCGAGCTCGAGGTCGACGCCTTCGAGGACGAGGCCGAGCATGCCGTCGCCCGCCTCGACGGGCGGGTCGTCGGCTGCCTGCGCTGGCGCCGGATCGGGCCGGCACGGACCGCCAAGATCGAGCGGGTCGCGGTCCGCCCCGAGGCGCGCGGCCGCGGCGTCGCGCGCACGCTCCTCCGCTGGCTCCTGGCCCGGCTCGACGGTCTCGGGGTCGGCCCGCTCGTGCTCGACGCCCAGGTCCGTGCACAGGGCCTCTATGCCGCCCTGGGCTTTCGGCCGGAGGGCGCGCCGTTCGTGGAGGCCGGGATCCCGCACCAGCGGATGGTCCGAGCAGGACCGTACGCCACTACATCCGGACCCGCGACCGACTGATCGCTCCCTTGTCGGCGCAGAGGTCCCGACGCAGAAGGGAACGGCTGGCGTCGGGTCGTGCGGACGCCGCGGGTGGGGAGAAGGTCGGGAGGATGGCAGCGGCCACGCCGCTCCGTGCCGTCGCTGCGGCGAGCGAAGCCCCGCCGCTGCTCGTGCCCGCGGCCACCCTGCTCGGCACCGATCCGCACGTCGAACTGCTGCTGGCGCTCCTTCGCCGGCGGCCTGGGGCCCTGCTCGGCTGGCTGGCGCACGGCCGGCCCGAGCCCCTGGCGGATCTGGCTGCGACGCTGGGCGTGCGCCTCGACCCGTCGCTCCTGCCGCTCGACCCCGGGATCGAGGCCCATCTGCGGGCGGAGGCGAGCGCCGGTCGGAGGGTCCGCGTGGTCGCGGGCGACGACCCGGCGCTGGCCCGGGGCCTGGCCGCCCGGCTCGGGCCGGCCATCGGGGTCGTGGACCGACCGCTCGAGGCGGAGCCGTTCGCGCTGCTGGCGGGGCCCGGTACGCCCCCTTCGCTCGCGGCCGCCGCCGGGAGCCTCGTGCTGCCGGCCGACGCGCTGCCGCCGACAGGCGCCCTGGCGCCGGTCGAGGCCAGGATCGACCGGCAACGGCCCGGCACGCGACCCTGGGCGCGCGCCCTGCGGCTCCATCAATGGGCCAAGAACCTGCTCGTGCTGGTGCCGCTGCTCCTGGCCGGTCCGCTCGCCACCGTCGCCGACCTCGGGCACGCGCTGCTCGCCTTCGTGGCGATGGGGCTGCTGGCGTCGGCCGGCTACCTGATCAACGACCTGCTCGACCTCGAGGCCGATCGGCGCCACCCGAGCAAGCGGGCCCGCCCGCTCGCCGCCGGGACCCTGCCGCTTCGAGCCGGCCTCGCCGCCGTGCCGATCCTGCTCCTCGTGGCCGCGTTCCTGGCCGCACTTCTGCCCGCGGCCTTCGCCCCGGTGGCGGTGGCGTATCTCCTGCTCACGCTCGCCTACTCGCTCCGCCTCAAGCGCGTGCCGCTGCTCGACGTGCTGGTCCTGGCCGGCCTCTTCACCATCCGCGTGCTGGCCGGTGCGGAGGTGATCGCGGCACCGCTCTCCTACTGGCTCCTGACCTTCGCGATGTTCCTCTTCCTGAGCCTCGCCCTGGTGAAGCGCCATGCCGAGCTCGGCCAGCTCGCCGCGGCCGGTGGTCGCGAGCTGGTCGACCGCGGCTACGGCACCGCCGACCTGCCGCTCCTGCTCGCGGCGGGGCTGGCGAACGGGGTCGCCGCCACGGTGATCTTCGTGGTCTACCTCGTGGCCGAGCAGTTCCCGCGCGCGATCTACGCGCGGCCGGGCTGGCTCTGGCTGGTCTTCCCGATCCTGCTCCTCTGGCTGCTGCGCACCTGGCGGCTCACGCTGCACGGTCGAATGGACCAGGACCCGGTGCTGTTCGCGCTCACCGATCGCCCGTCCCTCGCCATGGGGGCGGCGGTGCTCGCCTGCCTGTTGCTCGCCTGGTGAGCGGGTTTCCGGAGAGCACCGCCTACCGGGCCTGGGGCCGGGTCGAGCGGGTCCGCCACCGGGTGATACGGCCCGGCGACCCTCTCGCGGCGCGGGCGGCACTCGCCCGCCGCGGCGGTCTCCGGGTGCTGGCGCACGGCCTAGGCCGCTCCTACGGCGATTCCTGCCTCAACCCGGACGGGCTCCTGATCCTGACCCGAGGGCTCGACCGGCTGCTCGCCTTCGATCCCCTGACCGGGCTCCTGCGCTGCGAGGCCGGGATCAGCCTCGGCGAGCTGCTCGTCACGATCTGCGGCCGACCTGCCCCGGGGGGCGGCATCTGGTACCTGCCGGTCACACCGGGTACCCGCTTCGTCACGGTCGGCGGGGCCATCGCCAACGACGTGCACGGCAAGAACCACGGCATCGCCGGCAGCTTCGGCCGGCACGTCGCGGCCCTGGAGCTCCTGCGCGGCGACGGCACGCGGGCGAGCTGCTCGCCCGACCAGAACCGCGAGCTCTTCGCCGCCACGGTGGGCGGTCTCGGCCTCACCGGGCTGATCCTCGAGGCGACGCTCCGTCTCGTCCGGGTCGAGGGGCTTCTGCTGGAGGTCGAGGACCTGCGCCTGGACGATCTCGAGGGCTTCTACCGAGCTGCCGAGGACTCGGCCGCGTGGACCTACACGGTCGCCTGGGTCGATTGTCTCGCCCGGGGGCGAGGGCTCGGCCGCGGCATCTTCAGCCGGGCCCGCCACCAGCCCGGGGGCAGCGTCCCACCGCCGACCGCACCGCGCCTGGGCGTGCCGCTCGCGCCGCCCGTCTCGCCGCTCAACCGGCTGACCCTGCGTGCCTTCAACGCGCTCCTCTGGCGCCGGCTCGGGCCGCGCGGCCGGCGCCGGCGGCTCCTCCCGGCGCACGACTTCCTCTTCCCGCTCGACGCGATCGCCAACTGGAACCTACTCTACGGGCCCCGCGGCTTCCGCCAGTACCAATGCGTGGTGCCCGAGGCGGGCGCGCCCGCCGCCGTCCGCCGCCTGCTCGAGACGATCGCCGCCGCCGGCGAGGGGTCGTTGCTGGCGGTGCTGAAGACGCTCGGTGCGCCGACCTCACCCGGCCTCCTTTCGTTCCCGATGGCGGGCACCACCCTGGCGCTCGACTTTCCCGAGCGGGGTCGTGACACCCTCGAGCTCCTGGCCCGGCTCGACCGCATCGTGCTCGAGGCCGGCGGGCGGCTCTACCCGGCCAAGGACGGGCGCATGCCGGCGGACGTCTTCCGCGCCGGCTTCCCGGGCTGGGAGCGCTTCGCCGGGCTGGTCGATCCCGCCTTCTCCTCGGGCTTCTGGCAGCGCGTAGGCCCGGCCTCGGGCCGACCCGTGGCGCGCGCCGCATGACCGCCCGGACCGTGGCCATCTTCGGGGCCACCTCGGCGATCGCCGAGCAGGTGGCGCGGCTGCTGGCGGCGCGTGGCGCGCGGCTCCTGCTCGTGGCGCGCGATCCCGAGCGGCTCGAGCGCATCGCGGCCGATCTCCGCCTGCGTGGGGCCGGCCTGGTCGACGTCCAGGTCGCCGACCTCGACGACCCGGCGGGGCTCGCCCCGCTGCTCGCCGTCCTGGAGGCACGCCTCGGCCCGCCGGACCTGGCGCTCGTCGCCTTCGGGACGCTCGGCGACCAGGCGACGATCGCCCGCGATCCGGACGCCACGCGGCGGACGCTCGCCACCAACTTCCTGAGCCCCGCCTGCCTCCTGACCGCGCTCGCCGGTCGGATGGAGGCGGCCGGACGCGGCACGCTCGCGGTCGTCACCTCCGTCGCCGGCGACCGCGGCCGCGCCTCCAACTATGTCTACGGTGCCGCCAAAGGGGGCCTGTCGACCTTCCTCGAGGGGCTGCGACACCGGCTCGCGCCGAGCGGTGTGACCGTGCTCGACATCCGCCCGGGGCTGGTCGACACGCCGATGACCGCCGGACTGCGCAAGGGCGGACCCCTGTGGGCGACGCCGGAGCGGGTCGCCCGGGACATCGAGCGGGCGATCCGGGCCCGCCGCTCGGTCCTCTACACCCCCTGGTTCTGGCGCTGGATCATGCTCGCGGTGCGCGCCCTGCCGGAGCCGCTGTTCCACCGACTGCGGTTCTGAGGGACGTCGGCCGTGCGACCCACGCCGCGCCGGGCGGTGGCGCTCCTGGCCATGGGGCTCCTGGCCTTCGCACTGGTTCTGGCAGCCGCCGGGCTGGTCGCCGGCTGGCGCGAGGTGGCGGCCGAGCTCACCCGCCTCGACGCCGCGCTGATCCTGGGCCTGCTCGCCCTGTCGCTCGCCAACTACCTCCTGCGCGGGCTGCGCTGGTGGCTGCTGGCGCGCGCCAACGGCACCGCGCTCGCACCCGGACGCGCTCTGCTCGACTACACCGCCGGCTTCGCGCTCACCACCACCCCGGGGAAGCTCGGCGAGGTGGTCCGCCTGTGGCTCATGCGCCGTCACGGCGGCCATCCCTACGAGCGGACGACGGGGCTGCTCGTGCTCGACCGGCTGAGCGACGCCCTGCCGATGCTCCTGCTCGTCGCCGCGGGCGCCGCCGCGATCGGCGGCCACGGGGCTTCGGTGGCACTCTTGGGCCTGCTCGTCCTGCTGCCCGGACTGCTGGTGCTCCGCCCGGGCCCCCTCGAGCGCGCGACGCTGGCCCTGCACCGACTGACCGGGCGAGCCGGGCGGCTTCTCGTGCGCGCCCGGAGGGCCGGCCGCGCGCTCGGCGAGCTCGCGACACCGGGCGTGCTCGCCGCCGCCTGCACGCTCGGCCTGCTCGGCTGGGCGGCCGAGATCGCCGGCCTCGCCTGGCTGATGGACGCGCTCGGCCGGCCGATCGGGCTGCAGGCGGCGGCGTTCGTGTTCGGCTTCGCCATGCTGGTGGGCGCGCTGCCCCTCTTCCCGGGCGGGGTGGGCGGTACGGAGGCCACCATGATCGCGTTGCTCGTGGCGCTCGCCACACCCCCGGAGGTGGCGGTGGCGGCAACCGGAGTGTGCCGGCTCGCGACGCTCGGCTTCGCAACCCTCCTGGGCCTGCTCGCTTTGCCGCTCGCGATCGGGCGGCGCGCGACCGCAGCCGAGCCGGTCAGGGTGCCGCCGACGCCGGCCGCCTCCTCAGGATGTGGGTGATCTTGAAGGTCATCACCGTCTCGGAGCGCTGGTTGAGCACGGTGTAGTCGAGCACCGCGGTGCCGCGGTCGGGCCGCGAGCGCGACGGCCGCTGCTCGAGCACGCGGGCGCGCACCCGGAGCGTGTCGCCCGGCCGCACCGGGGCGAGCCAGCGCAGCTCGTCCATGCCCGGCGAGCCGAGCGAGGCGGCGTTGATCACCCGTTCCTGGTAGAACAGACGGAAGGCGACGAGCAGCGTCTGGAAGCCCGAGGCGATCAGACCGCCATAGGGGCCCGCGGCGGCCGCCTCGCGGTCGATGTGGAAGGGCTGCGGGTCGTGCAGCCAGGCGAAGTCGAGGATCTGCGCCTCGCTCAGCGTGCAGCCGGCGGTCTCGAACACCCGACCCGCCGCGAAGTCCTCGAGCCAGAGATCCGCCATCCCTCCGCCCTCCCTCGCCGCCGGTCGCAGGCTGCCCGGGCGGCGGCACGGCGGCAAGCCGCTCAGACCCGGAGATCGACCGGCCGGTGGAGCCCTTCGAGGATGATGCCGGCATCAGCGGCCAGCCGGTAGGTCGCCCGTCCGGTCGGCGCCGCGGCCGGGCCCGCCTCGCCGGCGCCGAGCTGCACCCAGAAGGCGGCGCGATGGTCCGCCGGCGGGACCACGATGCCGGGCGGCCCGGCACGGCCGTCGACGCCCGCGAGCGCGCGCAGGAGCACACTCCGCGCCGCGGCGAGCGCGGCCGGGTCGATCGGCACCGGTCCGGGCCACGGCCGGCCCCGGGGCATGATCGCGCGCAGCTCGGTCATCACCCGCCTTCATGCCGGAGTGCGGCCGATGGTGCTGCC
>JBBIIE010000075.1:0-15408 GCA_037446605.1 Geminicoccaceae bacterium
TGCACTCACCGAGGCCGCGTCAGGAGGCCCCAGGAGATGCCAGGAGATCGCTCTGTGAGCACGAAATGGCGCGCCCGGCGAGATTCGAACTCACGGCCTTCAGGTCCGCAACCTGACGGCTCTGCGCGTGAATCGGGGCCAGAGTGCACTCACCGGTGCACTCACCGGACGATGGCGTCACGGAGCCGATGGTAGCCGATCGAGCCGCCCGCGATGCGCGGATCCGGCGGCTCCGCGCCGCCGGCTGGACGCTCTCCGAAATCGCCCGCGAGGTCGGCCTGAGCCGCGTCCGCGTCCACCAGATCCTCCGCGAGCCGGACGTGGATGCCGCCCTGGACGAGTACGAACGCGCCCTCGCCGAGGAGCACCGGGTCCTCGTCGAGGCTCTCGCCGCTGGCCGGGTTCGCCTGCGCGCGATTGAGGCGGCCCTGCGACGCATCGCCGAGGAGCGCGAGAGCCGGCGAATCGATCGCCTGCTCGGGCTATCCTGAAGCGCCCGGCCGACCTCACCCCGCGGCCCGGTCGAAAGGCTGATGACACCGTCGATCCCGCGGTCGGCACCCTTCTTCTGCGTGCCGCCGACCGGCTGGGCGCCGACGAGATCGAGGGCCCACCACTGGAACTGGTAGCGCCCCTCGGGCGACTGGGCGAGCTGGCGGGCGCCTTCCACCTCGGTCGGCTGCCCGATCACCTCGACGTCGGAGAGGCCAGTCGCCGGCCCGGGCCACCCACAGGGCTGTTCAACGGTCACTTTACGGCCCCGACTAGGGTGTCCGCGTGAGCGGACGCGCATCGCCCTCCTCCCCCGTCAGCCGGCCGGTCTGCTCGGGGCCGGCCGGCTGAACTCCCCATGGAGAACGGCACCTATTACCGCCGGCGGGCGGACGAGCTGCTCGACAACCGGATGGCAGCCCTTGAGAAGAGCACCTCCGAGGGCCTGGCCTCGATCCACAACCGGGTCGACGAACTCGAGGGGAGGCTCCGCGGGATGGAGGTGAAGCTCGGTGCCCTGATCGCTCTCGGCTCCATTCTGGGGCCGGTGCTCATGGAGCGCCTCCTGAAATGACGTGGCCGGGCATCTTCAACCAGGTCATCCGCGATCCGAAGGACGTTGACGACTGCTGGACGATGGCACTTCTGTGGGCCGCAGTCGCCGCCGACCCCGGTGCCCGGCGGTATACGATCAGCGAGATTCGGGCCGCTGCCGGTGATCCGGACGATGGCGTCGCGGACGGCGGCAACCTCGCGGAGTTCGTCCGCGCCGCGACGACGCTGTGGCCCGCTCTCGCGCCAACCCGCTACCTCGGCCCAGCGGACGGCCTCCTCGAGGCGGTCCGCTCGGGCCGCGCGGCTGCCGTCGCGGTCTGGGCCGGTGCGCTACCGCGCGAGCTGCAGTTCCGCTTCACGGGCCCCCATGCGGTCGGGCTCGTCTGGGACGCCGGCCGGGGGACGTTCCTGCTCGCCAATCCGCTCGCGCCGGAGGGGAGTCCGCCGCTCCCGATCGCCGAAAGCGCCCTCGTCGCCGCCCTCACCGATGGCCGGCTCGTGACGGGCGGGCGCGCCTGGGGCGTCACGTTTGCGCTGCAGGAGGCAGACATGGCCACAATCGCCTGGAAGGAAGAGCTCTGGGATGCGCCAGCTGGGCTGCCCTTCTACGACCGTCCGAACGGACGGGAACTCGGCCGCCTATCGAAGGCGGCGACCATCCGGACCTTCGGCGCCCCGTTGTCTCCGTCCGGCACCGAGGACTGGGCGTGGCGCGCTGGTCTCGTCCAGACCGCCCAGGTGACGGGCACGCTCCGCCAGCTCGTCGTCTGGTTCCCCCGCGGGCCCCTCACGAACGCACGCCCGGCCCCATCGGTGGACTGCAATGACCTCGTTCAGCGTGCCCGCGCGGCTGCCCTGGAGCGGGCCCGAACGGCCGCCCTCGATGCCGTCGGCCGGGCGATCGATGCACTCGCCAAGGAGGGATGAGATGGATGCTCCAACCGTCGGCCAATTGCTCACCGTAGGCGGCAACGCCGCCGTCACGGCCCTGATCTGCGAGCTGTTCTGGCGGACGCTGGCGCCTGACGCGGCGACCGTCGACCGCTTCGGGCCGATCGTCGCCGTCGCCGTCGGCGTCGGCCTGTCGCTCGTCGCCCTCGCCGTCACAACGGCCGGCGGGGTGCCGTATGCGTCGCTCGTCGATGCTGTGCTCGTCGGCCTCGTCGGCGGTCTCGCCGCGGCTGGCGTCCACGACGTCGCGTCGAGCCGGGCGGGGGTGGCCTGATGCGGCCGGCGCCCGAAAGGCTCGGCGAACTGACGGTGCGCGCGCGAGGGGGGCGCCGCGGTCCCTTGGCTCTTCGCCGCGCAGGGAGTGCCCCTCCCCCCCGGGGTTGAGCGCCCATGCCCACCCTGCCGCGAGCACCGCTGCAACCGTGTCTCGACTGCGGCGCTGCGCCGGGTCTCCGCCGGGGGCGCTGCGCCGTCTGCGACCGCCGCTCGCCGCGCAACCACCGGGGCGTCCCGCGTCAGCAGCGCGGCCACGGCGCCCTCTACGACCGGATCGCTCGCGCGTTCCGTGGGCAGCCCTGCGCCTTGCGCCTCCCCGGCTGCACCGGGGTGGCGACGGGGGCGGACCTCATCCTGCCGCGCCGAATGGGCGGCATGGCCGTCCCGGGCAACGTCCGGCCCGCCTGCGCCCACTGCCAGGCCGTCCAGGGAGGCCGGTCCCCCAGGGTCGGCGCGCCCCCCAAGGGGTCCCTCCCCTGATGAACCCCCCGAAGCCGACCGCGCTCAAGCGCCTCGAGGGGACCTGGCGCCCCGATCGAGCGAACCCGCGCGAGCCGCAGCCGGCCCGTCTCGAGGTCGGGGCACGGCCGCCGGCCTGGCTCAGGGACAAGCTCGCCCGCCGCTACTGGCGCGAACTCGTCGAGATCCTCTCGCCGACCGGCGTCCTCGCGGTCACGGACGCGACCGCCCTCGCCCTCCTCGCCCGGACCTTCGCCGAGTGGCGGCGCTGGGTGGTCTGGCTCGAGGAGAACGAGCCGACCTACGAGACTGGCTCGGACGAGCGGGCGCTCTGGCGGGCGCGCCCGGAGATGACGTTCCTCCGCGAGGCGGAGCGTCAGCTCATCACGCTGTTGCGCGAGTTCGGGCTGACACCAGCGGCCCGGACCCGGATCGCCGCGGTCGGCGCGGCCGAGGCCGACCCAGCCGAGGAGTTCCTCCGTGGCCGTCGCCTCGGTTGACAGGAGCCTCGTCGCGGCCGCCGAGCGGGTGACGGCCTACGCCGAGGCCGTCGTCGCAGGGCGGGTCGTCGCCGGCGAGCTGATGCGCCTCGCCTGCGAGCGCCATCTGCGTGACCTCGCGACCGGCGACGAGCGGGGACTCTGCTGGCGGCCCGAGGAGGCGGGCTGGACGATCGAGTTCTTCCCCCGTTTGCTCCGTCACTACAAGGGCGAGTGGGGCCCCCGCGGCGGGCGGCCTGGACAACCGGTCGCACTCCTCGACTGGGAGGCCTTCGTCGTCGGCTCCCTCGACGGCTGGTACATCCGCGCACCCGAGGCGCCCGGCGGCTGGGTCCGGCGCTTCACGACCGCGTACGTCGAGGTCGCAAAGAAGAACGGCAAAACCCTGCTCGCTGCCGGGATTGCCCTCAAGCGGACGTTCTTCGACGGCGAGCCCGGCGCGGAGGGCTACGCGATCGCCACGAAGCGGGACCAGGCGCGCCTCGTCTGGGACGACGCCGTCGCCCTCGTCGAGGCCTCGCCGGCCCTCCGAGCCCGGATTGCCCGCTCGGCTCGAAGCCTCTTTGCGGCCGGGACTCGCTCCCGCTTCGTCCCCCTCTCGGCCGAGGAGCACACAGAGGAGGGCATCAACCCATACGTCGCCGTCGTCGACGAGCTCCACCGCCATCGGGACCGGGGCATGATCGGGATGATCGAGAACAGCTTCGGCTCGCGGCTCGCCCCGCTCCTGCTCATCATCACGACGGCCGGCGAGCCCGGCGAGAATGCCTGGGCGACGGAGCGGCGGCTCGCCGAGGCGATCCTGCGGGGCCTCACCTCGAACGAGCGCTACTTCGCGGCGATCTGGGCGATCGATGCGGACGACGATCCCTTCGACGAGGCCTGCTGGCCGAAGGCGAACCCCTCGCTCCCGGTGACGCCGAAGCTCGCCGACCTCCGCCAGCGGGCAGCCGAGGCGAAGGCGAGCCCGGCCAAGCTGAACGACTTCGCGCGGCTGCGTCTGAACCGCCCGATGACCCGGACGAGCCGCTACTTCGACGTCGCCGCTTGGTCGACGCCGGCCGCCTCGGCGCCGGTGACCGCTCCCGATGGCGCCGCCGCCTGGGCAGGGCTCGACCTCGGCTGGAGCCGGGACCTGTCCGCCTTCGCGCTCTGGATCCCACGGGGCGAGGCGTTCGAGATCGTCGTCCGGGCCTGGGCTCCCGAAGCGGCCGCGCGCCGACGGGCCGACGGCCTCTACGACCGGTTCGCGGCGGACGGCTGGCTGACCCTCACCGAGGGCGACGTCCGCGACGACGCCGTCCTCGAGGCCGAAATCCTCGAGCTCTGCCAGCGCTACGCCGTCGCGCGCCTCAAGTACGACCGGGCGATGGCCTCCGGGCTCATCCCTCGCCTCGTCGCCGCGGGGCTGCCCTGTGAGCCGATCGGCCAGGGCTGGCTGAGCCTGTCTGGGCCGATGAAGGAGCTCGACCGGCTCGCGGCCGCCGGGCGGCTCCGCCACGGCGGGAACCCGCTCTTGCTCTGGGCGATCGCGAACACCGACGCGAAGACCGACGACAACGGGAACGTCCGTCCGGCGAAGCCATCGTCAACGAGCCCCGACAAGATCGACCCCGTCTCGGCGCTCCTCAACGCCGTCGCGGGCTGGCTCCTCGACATGGGCGGCGGGCCAGAGACGGCCGAGCCCTGGGTGCTTCTCCGATGAGCCGGCGGATCGTCATCGTCCTGCTCGGGCTCGGCGTCGGATGCATCGTCGCTGGGCTCGCCGTCTGGCATCCGGCCGCCGGCCTCGTCGGGGCTGGCATCGCCATCCTCGGCCTCGTCACCTTCGATCCTGACCACGCCGGGAGGCTGCGGTGGCCGCGCTGATCGATCGACTCGTTCCCGTCCGCGCCGACCGCTCGATCTCGCTCGACGAATGGGCGAGCTGGTTCCTGCCCGATGGTCCGCTCGCCGTCCGGACGACCTACGCCCGCGAGCGCGAGGAGCTCCCAGATGCCTCCTTCGGTAGCGTCGTGTGGGCGACCTATCTGCGCAATCCGATCGTCTTCGCCTGCCTCTCGCTCCGGGCCCGGCTCTTTGCCGACATCCGCTTCGCATGGCAGCAGATGCGCGGCGGCCGGCCCGGGGCCCTGTTCGGCACGCCCGATCTCCGCATCCTCGAAGAGCCGGAGCCCGGGCGCACCACGGGCGACCTCCTCGCCGCGGCGATCCTCGATGCCGACCTCGGCGGCAACGCCTTCCTGCTCCGTCGCGGCGATCGCATCCTCCGCCTGCGGCCGGACTGGGTCACGATCATCTGGGGCAGTCGGCGCGCCACCGTCGCCGACCTCTGGGATCCGGAGGCGGTCGTCGTGGGCTACGGCTACGCTCCACCCGAGCAGGAGCCGACCGTCTACCTGCCCGAGGAGGTCGCCCACTTCGCACCGACGAAGGATCCGCTCGCCCGGAACCGGGGCCTGAGCCTCCTCACCGCCGGGATCCGCGAGATCCTCGCCGACTCGGCTGCGACGACGCACAAGCTCCGCTTCTTCGAGAACGCGGCCACCCCGAACCTCGCGATCCGGTTCCCGCCGACGATGCCCCTCGCATCGGCGCAGCAGTGGATCGACCTCTTCGAGGCCCGCCAGGCCGGCGCCCTCAACGCCTGGCGGACGCTCTATCTGGGCGGCGGGGTCGAGGTGGAGGGCGTCGGGCTCTCCTTCGAAGCGATGCAGTACACCGAGCTCCAGGGCGAAGCCGAGACCCGGATCGCCGCCTTGACCGGCATGCATCCGGTCGTCGCTGCCCTCTCCGAGGGACTGCAGGGCGCGTCGCTCAACGTCGGCAACTTCTCGTCCGCCCGCCGCCTGGTCGCCGATGCGACGCTCCGGCCGCTGTGGCGCGACATCGCGGGTGCGCTCGGCACGATCGTGCCCCCGCTGCCGGGGACGCGCCTCTGGTACGACGACCGCGACGTGCCGTTCCTCCGCGACGACGTCAGCGACAGGGCGAAGGTCGTCGAGGCTGAGGCGCGGACGATCGGTGAGCTGATCCGCGACGGCTTCACGCCGGCATCGGTCATCGATGCCGTAGTGGCCGGCGGTGACTGGACTCGCCTTGCCCACACCGGCCTCACGTCGGTCCAGCTCCAGCCGCCGCTCGAGGCGCCAGCCGCCTACCGGGCCCGGACGGACTTCTGGGCAGCCGAGGGGCCGCTCGCTGCCCTCGGGCGGGTGCCGGCCGGGACCGAGCTGCCGCCGGACCATCCACTTGTTGGCGCCTACCCATCCTGCTTCGAACCCATCGACCGCCGACCCCAGGTCGTGAGCCGAGCGGAGGTCCTCGCGGCGCGGGCTCGGCTCGCCCGCGCCGGCCGGCCAGCGGGCATCGACGCGATCGCCCGGGAGCTCGGGGTCTCGCGCGAGACCGTCCGCCGGCGGCTCGCCGAGCCGTGAGCCCGCGTTTTGTGCCGATGTGTCCCCATCTCGTGGCACCTGTGCCCCGGTGTGCCCCTTGATCTGTGCCCCCTGTGTCCCCAACAATGGCGCGCATGCGCTCGTATGCCCACATCCTCGCCTGGGTGCACGGCCGCGTCTGGGCGCTTGACCCCGGCTACCTGCGGCTCATCGACGGGATCCTCCACGAGCGCGTCGCCGTCGGCCGACCGCCGGAGGAGACGATCGAGGCTCGGATCCGGGCCCAGCTCGGCGAGGTCGGTCAGCGCCTCGGCGCCCGCGACGTCGGCTCGACCCGGGTCGTCCCGGTCTACGGCCCGATCGTGCCCCGCTCGGGCCCGATCGAGCAGGCGAGCGGCCTGACGACCCTCGAGGACCTCCGGGCGGCGATCGGCGAGGCGCTTGCCGACCGGAGCGTCGAGCGGATCGTCCTCGACGTCGACTCGCCCGGCGGCGCCGTCGACGGCCTGCCGGAGTTCGCCGGCTGGCTCCGCTCCCAGCGCGCCCGCAAGCCGATCGTGGCGGTCGCGAACACCCAGATGACCTCGGCCGCCTACTGGATCGCCGCCCAGACGTCCGAGATCGTGGCGAGCCCGTCCGCGGTCGTCGGCTCGATCGGGACGGTCGCCATCCACGAGGAGCACAGCCAGGCCGATGCCGCCAGCGGCTGGACCGTGACCCTCATCGCGAGCGACCCCGCCAAGGTCTGGGGGAACGAGTACGAGCCGCTTTCCGAAGAGGCGCGGGCCGACATCGCCGGGCGCGTCGACGCCTTCGCCGCCATGTTCGTCCGGGACGTCGCGGCGGGTCGGCGGATCAGCCCGAGCGACGTCGTCGAGCGCTACAGCGGCGGGCGGGTGCTCCTCGCCTCCGACGCCCTCGCCGCCGGCATGGTCGACCGAGTCGCGACCTACGAGGACGTCGTCGCCGCGGCGCGCCCATCGCTTCGGGCGACGGCCCAGGCCGAGAGCGCGACGATCCGGATCGGGGCGACGGCACTCCCGCCGCACGAGACCGAGACCTCGGACGGGCCCTGGGATGCGGCGGAGCACGAGCGCCGCCTGCCCTCGGGCGACGGCGCGGCGCCGCTCCTGCGGCGAGCCTACGCCTGGGTCGACCCCGACGGCGACCCGGACGTCAAGGCGTCGTATCGCTTCCTCCATCACGAGGTCGGGCGCGACGGTGAGCCCGGGCCGGCCAATCTCACCGCCTGCGCCACCGGTCGCGCCGTCCTCGCTGGCGCCAGGGGCGGGACGACGATCCCCGTCGCCGATCGCCCTGGCGTGTGGGACCACCTCGCGGCCCACGAGCGCGATGCCGGGCGCGAGGTCCCGGACTTTGAGGGTTCGACCACCCCGGTCGATCTCGCAGCGCGTCTGGCGGCTCTGCCGCCGCCGCCGACGCGACGAGCATGGGCGGCACAGCTGAAGGAGCGGACGAATGGACTTCGTCGACCTCAACACGCTCCGGACGGTCGACGCGCTGCGCGACTACCGGGGCACGCTCACGGCTCGCCTCGCAGAGATCGAGCGTGAGCACGCGGGCCTGCCGCTCGGCGAGGCAGCCCGCGCCGAATGGGACGAGATCACCGACGTCGTCGCCGAGATCGACGCCCGCGTCGAGGAGATCGAGGCCCGGCGGGCTGCGCTCGCCAGCCTCCTCGCCGCCGACACGGGTCGGGTGACGGAGCGGCCGGTCCAGCCGATGCCAGCCGTCCGGAGCCGGCTCCCGGACAACATCTGGGAGCTGCCCGCCTACCGCGCCGCCGCCCGCGACGAGACGGACTATGCCCGCCTCCTCGTCGACGGGGCCCGAAAGGCGATCGACGCGGCGACCTACCCGCATCCGGCTGCGGACGCCGATGCGATCCGGGCCGACCTCCACCGGTTCATCGGCGGTCTCGAGCCGGCCCAGGCCGAACCGCTCGCCAGCCGAATCCTCGCGACCGGCTCGCCGACCTACAACCGGGCCTTCGAAAAGCTCCTCCGCGGCCTCCCGCTCGACTCGGGCGAGGTCGGGGCGCTCTCCCTCGGAACCGCGGGCGAGGGCGGCTATGCCGTCCCGTTCGATCTCGACCCGACGATCATCCTGACGAGCAACGGCGCGATCAACCCGCTCCGCCAGCTCGCCCGGGTCGAGCGCGTGATGGGGCGGAGGTGGCAGGGGTTGACCTCGGCCGGTGCCACCGTCAGCCGCGGTGCCGAGGCGGCCGAGGCCCCCGACACGCAATTCACCCTCCCCAGCCCGAGGTCGACACGATCGAGGTGAAGGCCTTCGTCCGGTTCACGATGAAGCTCGAGGCCGCCTGGGGCAGCCTGCGGGCGGAGATCGCACGGGTCCTCCAGGACGCGAAGGACGTCGAGGAGGCGACGACCTTCATCACCGGCGACGGGACCGGGACGAACCCCGGCGGCCTCGTCGGCTCGATGCCGGCCGGCCGGATCATCACGACCGGCGGCTCGGGCCAGTTCGGGGTCGAGGACGTCTACCGCGTCAAGAACGCTGTCGCAGCGCGCTGGCGGGGCCGCGGCGCCTACCTCGCCGAGGGCGCGATCTACGACGCGATCCGCCAGTTCGACACCTCCGGCGGCGCTGCCCTCTGGGTCCAGCTCGCCGGCCCGAACCCGCCGACCCTCGCCGGCCGGCCAGCCTACGAGATCAGCACGATGGACGCGGCGATCGCCGACGGGAATGAGATCCTCGTCTACGGCGACTTCAGCCAGTTCCTCATCGTCGACCGGATCGGCATGACCGTCGAGCTCGTCCCCCACGTCTTCGGGGCGAACCAGCGGCCGACGGGCGAGCGGGGCGTCTTCGCCCTCTGGTCGAACAACGCGAGGATCCTCGTGCCCGAGGCCTTCGCCGTCCTCCGCGTCGGGGTCTAGCGATGGCTGAGATCGTCGCTGCGACGACGAGCTTCGTCGTCAACGTCGGGGATCGCCCGTTCGTCGTCCGGGCGGGCGATCTCTTCGCCGCCGACGACCCGATCGTGCGGATGGCGCCGGGCCGCTTCGGGGCGCCGCGCGTGCGCTCCTCGCCACCGCCTCGGCCTCGACGGCCGAGCAGGCCGGCGAAGAAGGAGCCACCGGCCGAGCCCGAGGCCGAGGCCCCACCAACGGAGTGAGCCTGACATGCTCACGGTCGCCCAGCTGCGGGAACACGTCGCCACCGATCTCCCGGACACGGCCCTGACCCGGCTCCTCGATGCGGCCTACGCCGACATCGAGCGCGTGGTCGGCCCGCCGGGCCAGCGGACGGAGGTCTTCTCGCCCTCCGGCCGCTGGATCCTGCTGCCGGCGGCGGCGACCGTGACGGCCGTGCGCGAAGACCTCGACGGAGCGCCAGTCGATCTCGATCCGACCGACTGGCGCCTCCGGGGGCAGCTCCTCGAGCGGCTCGCGACCGGCGCGCACCCCCGGACGGCCTGGCTTGGGTCGGTTCGGGTCACCTACAGCCTCGACGACGAGGCCCTCCGCGACCGGGTCGCCATCGCGCTCGTCATGCTCGACGTCGCGGCGCGGCCCGGGCTCGAGAGTCAGCAAATCGGCGACTGGCGCGAGACGTACGCGCCGGATGTGGCCGCCGCTCGCGCCCAGATCCTCGCCGAGATCACCCAGCCCCTCGCGCTCTCCTGATGCCGATCGAGTCCCTCTACCGCCACACCTTCATCGTCCGGCGTCGGACGCCGACCGGAGGCGTCGATGCGGACGGTCAGCCACTCACGACCGTCACGACCCTCGCGACAGTCCGGGGCCGGCTCGCTCCGGCCATGCGGACCACGACCGGCGCGCCAGCCGAGCAGCCGGCCACCCATCAAGCCGGCCCCGTCACCGGTCGGTGGCGGGCCTACCTCGCGCCGCTGCCAGGCCTGGCGACCGACTGCTGGGTCGAGGTCGATGGCCGCCGCTACGACATCCTCGAGATCGCCGACGCCGCTGGCGCCGGCCACCACCTCGAGCTCATCCTCCAGCGGGTGGAGGCGCCGTGATGGCTCGCTCCCGGGCACCCTCGAAGCGCGTCCTCCTCAACCGCGAGGCCCTCGACGCGCTCACCCTCCTCATCGCCGACAGCACGGTCGCCCTCGCCGACGCCCTCCTCACCGAATCGGCGCAGCGCCTCAAACCCCACCGCCGCTTCGGCGTCCTCGAGGAGAGCGGCGGGTACCTCGTCCTCGTCCGTGGGCGGAAGGTCGCCGGCCCGGGCTCGAAGCCGCGCTCGTTCCGCCGGACTGGCGAAACGATCAGCACGATCGTCGGCTACGGCGCCCCGCACGGTCACCTCCTCGAGTTCGGGACGGTGCGCCAGCCCCCACGGCCGTGGTTCCGGCCATCCGCCGATGTCATCGCCCAGCGGGCAAAGGCGCTCCTTGCCGAGACGATCCGGCAGGGCCTGGAGGCAGCGCGATGATCGACCCCCTCCGCTCGATCCTCGCCGAGATCGCCGCCGCCCCTGTCGTCGCCGCCCTGGTCGGCGACCGGGTCCGGCGCTTTGAGCCCGCGCCGGGCGACGCACGGGGCCCGGGCGAGTGGCAGCCCTTCGTCGTCCTCCTCCGTCTCGACGGGACGCTCGAGCTCGGCCGCCTGCCCGTCCAGCACGTGCCGATCGCGGCCCGGGCCTATGGTCGCTCCGACCATGAGGCGACGACGCTCGCCGGGGCGATCGCCGATGCGCTCCACAACGTAGGCCCGCGCGGCGAGCTGTACCGGACGTACACGCCGAGCATCGGCCCCTCTCTGCGCGACCCCGACACCGGCCAGCCGTACGTCGAGGTCCTCATCGAATCGCACGCCCGAAAGGAGTGAGTGATGGCAGTCGTCATCGACCCGAAGAAGTACGTGATCGGAGCGGCCGACGTATACTACCGGCCGGTCGGCGGCTCCGGGGAGTGGACCCCGATCGGGGCGACGATCGGCGATGTCACCTTCCGGGTCAACCAGAGCCGGTTCAACCCCTCCGACGAGTTCAATGGCGTCCTCGAGGCGATCCGGGAGATGGATTATGTCAGCCGCCAGTCGGCCGAGTGCGAGTTCCAGATGCCGGAGCTCGCCGGGGAGAAGCTCGCCCTCGCCATCCTCGGCGCGGTCGTGACGACCTCGACGCCGACGGATGCGGGCTGGTCGACGACCCTCGCCGCGGCCGCGACCGCTGGCGCGACGTCGATCACCGTCGCGGCTGCAACGGGGATCACCGTCGGCGACATCGCCCACATTGACACCGGCACCGCGAGCGAGTACCGGGTCATCGACAAAATCACCGGCACAACGCTCGTCTTCCGCGATCCGCTCCTGCAGTCCCACGCGAGCGGTGCCACGGTTGCCAAGGCGACGGCCGACGGGAAGACGGAGATCACGCCCGGCAACCAGCGGCGGATGCCGCTGACGGCCTACCACGACTTCGTCCTCGTCGCCCAGAGCCCGACCGACTACTACGAGCTCTACCTCTACAACGCGATCAGCACGACGGAGCAGGCCGAGATCACCTTCGGAAACGAGGCCGTCGCCGCCATCACCGTCACCCTGGCCACCAGACGGAACGGCCTCGACCCGGCGAGCCCGTCGTGGCGGCTGCGGGTGCCGGCGTGAGCGACGAGCGCACCCTCCTCGGGCTCCTCCTCGTCCGGGTCGGCGGCGCAGAGGTCGAGCTGCCCCGGCTCAAGCTCCGCGCGGCGCGGGCCTGGCGACGCTCGGCGCTCGCACTCTGGGCCGACTGGGCGGACGTCGAGGTGCGGCCCGACGCCCTCCACGAGGCCGCCGGCATCCTCGACGGCATCGAGGACGCGATGCTCGACGCCGTCGTCGCCTACGACGGCGGCGGCATCCTGGGCGGGCGGGAGGCCCTCGAAGAGCGCCTCCTGCCCGGCGAACTCGCCCCGCTCTTCGTCACCCTCCTGAACTCGACGCTCCCTTTCGATCTGGCGGCCCACGCCGAGGCCGCCAGATCAGCCTCGCCGAAGCCTACGAATGCGCGCTCGCCTACTGGGGCCTCGACCCCGACAGCCTCGAGGAGCGCCTCGACGCCGGGCAGCTAGAGGTGCTCTGGGCAGCCGGGCAGCAGCGCCTCCTCCGCGAGAGCCGACTCCGACGGGCGGAGATCTTCCAGGCCGTCCGTGACGCGATCGTCGACGCCGACATCGCCGTCGGGCGCGTCCGCGCCCGTGGCGGCCGGCGGATGCCCGACTATCTCGAGCTCGACCGCGACCCGGCAGCAACGCAGCGCGGACTCCGGCAGCTCCTGGCGGACTTCCCGACCCACGTCGAGCGGGGCGCGCGGAGGTTCGATGCATGAAGATCGGCGATCTCTACTTCGCCTTCCGTGGCGACGACTCTGGCCTGATCACCGACGCCCAGCGAGCAGGTGACCGGGCCGCGAAGGCCTTCGAGGCCGGCGGTCGATCGGCGATCAAGCTCGGCTCGCTCTTGAAGACTGCCTTCGCTGGGGCGGCGGCCGGTGCCTTCGCCCTCGCTACAAAAGGCGGCCTCGAGCTCGAGGACACGCTGACCCGTGTCCGGGCCGAGACGGGCGCCGCTGGCGAGGACTGGGAGATCATGGCCGATGTGATCCGTCGGCAGAACCGGCGGACGACGGCCTCGCTGGAGGAGATCGGCGACGCGATCGGGGCGATGCGGACCGACCTCGGGCTGACCGGCGCCGAGATCGATCGGGTCGCCGACCACCTCTTCAACTTCTCGCTCGTCGCGAAAGAGGCAGCCGGCGACACGGTCCGGGGCGTCGACGACATCGTCGACGCCTACAGCGTCGATCTGCCGCGGGCGATGCGGGTCCTCGACCAGCTCATCGTCTCGCAGCAGCGCTGGGGCGGCAGCATCACCGAGAACCGGAGCGCGCTCGTCGAGATGGCACCGTCGCTGGCGGCGCTCAAGGCCGACCTCAACGACGGGATCGCCCTCCTCAACCTCGCCGCCGCATCCGGCCTCGACGCGACGACGGTGGTGCGGGCGCTGAGGACGGCCGTCGGGCAGCTCAAGATGCCGCGCTCCCTCGCCGAGATCACGGCCGCCCACCGCAAACAGCACGACGCTGCGAAGCGGGCAAAGGAGGTCACCGCAGACCTCGTCGCCGAGATGAAGAAGTTTGTCGTCCCGACGCAGCTCGCGCGCTACAGCGCGGAGGCGGCGAAGATCGCCGACCCGGTCAAGCGCGCCGCCTACTGGCAGAAGGTCTACAACCGCGAGGTCGAGGCCTTCGAAGCGGCCCCGCTCGACCGCTGGATCGCGATGCTCGCCGCGGTCGAGGACCCGACGCAGCGGGCCGCTCTCGCCGTCGAGATCTTCGGCGCCAAGGCGGGCGGCGCCCTGGCGAACGCGATCAAGCCGGGGATCAGCTCCCTCGACGAGTTCGCCGTCTCGGCCGACGAGGCAGCGGGCGCTTCGGACCGAGCCGCGGCCCAGATCGACTCGAGCTTCTCGCGCCGCCTCGCCCTGCTCGGCGAGAAGATCGGCGGCATCCTCGCCGAAATCGGCGCCGCCGGCGGCCCGGTGCTCAGCGCCGCTGGCTCGCTCGGCTCGCTCATCGGCGGCGCGGTCTCGGCTGGGGTCATCTCCTCCTCGGCGCTCGCCGGACTCGGGGCGAGCCTGGCCGGGATCATCTCTGCGGCGGCACCCCTCGTCGTCGGCGCCGTTGCGGTCGCCATCGGTGTCGGGCTCGCCCTGCTCATCAACGAACTCTTCCCGGGTCTGGCGCAGGAGATGCACGACAACTTCTGGCGCGGCGTCGAGGCCGTCAAGGGCTTTGTCGACGACATCGTGCGGGAGGTCGGCACGATCCCGAGCCGGGTCGGCGGCGCCTTCAACGACCTCGTCGACCGGTTCCGCCGAGCGGCCGCCGATGCCGCCAAGGCCTTCATCGACGGGATCGCCGGGATCCCGGCGAGGGCCGGCCAGGTCCTGGGCGGCGTCGGCGACTTCATCGGTGGCCTCGTGCCGAAGTTCCAGGAGGGCACCCGCTTCGCGCCGGAGGGCCTCGCCTGGCTCCACGAGGGCGAGATGGTCATCCCGGCGGCAGAGGCCGAGGCTGTGCGGGCCGGCCGGGCCGTCATCGGGGCACCCGTGGGGGCGGCAGGGACGACGGTCGGCGCGATCAACATCTACAACCCCGCTCCCGAGCCGGCGAGCCGGTCGGTCCGCCGGGAGCTCCAGCTCCTCGCCGTGGGGCTCGCATGAGCGTCCTCGCCCTGCCCGATCGCTGGCGCTACGACGGCGTCGATCTCGCGACCTACGCGGTCACTGTCCGCCAGATCGAGAGCGCCGAAGACGGCCCGCCGCTCCGGGGCGAGGACATCCTGGTCCCGAACCTGCCAGGCCGCGTCCATGCCCCGAAGGCGCCGGACGCCAGACGCCTCGGGCTCGTCTGCTTCGTCGGCGGGGCCAATGCTGCTGGCGGCCTCGATCCGGGGCTTGACGAGCTGCGCCAGGCCCAGAAGAACCTCGATGCGCTCCGGGAGCTCGCCGCCCGACCGGGGCTTCGGCCGCTCACGCACGTCCTCCCCGACGGCTCGGAGCGGACGGCCCAGGCGGAGTGCGTCGCCTTCCGCGAGGCGACGCTCCTCGCCGCGCGAGCTGCCTTCGCCGCCGTCCTCGACTTCTCCCTCCCCGATCCCTGGTTCTACGGCGCGGATGTCGTCGTGGCCTCGTCGATCGGCGGCTCCCCGACCGATGTGCCGGTAACACAGCCGGGCACGGCGACGGCGTGGCGGGTCGTCCTTGACATCGCGGGGCCGA
>JBBIIE010000076.1:0-15169 GCA_037446605.1 Geminicoccaceae bacterium
CCCGCACCGCGCGCCCGCGGGATCCTGCCGCAGGCCGCGGAGACGAGCGATGCCTAGGCCGACGCAATGGGCCGGCCAGGCGCTGTTCTACACGGCCGCGGCACTCGTCACCGGCGGCTTCGCCACCTGGCCCACCTGGCGCCAGCACCCGCCCGAGCTCGCCCAGATCAAGGTCTCCTTCGCGCACGGCGGGGCGCGCCAGACCGACTGCCGGCGGCTCAGCGCCGAGGAGATCGCGAAGCTCCCGCCGCGCGAGCGGCGGCCGAACGACTGCGCCCGCGGCCGCGTGCCGCTGCGCTTCGAGCTCCTGCTCGACGAGCAGCCGGTGCTGCGTGCCGAGCTGCACCCGACCGGGGTGGCGAGCGACGGGCCGGCGCGCATCTACGAGAAGCTCGCGGTGCCGGCCGGGCGCCACACCATCCGGGCCCGGCTCGCCGACAGCGGTCGCGCCGAGGGGTGGGACTGGGAGAGCCGGGTCGACGTCGAGCTCCGGCCGCTGCAGAATCTGGCCGTGGACTTCGCCCCCGACCGGGGCGGGTTCGTGTTCCGCTGAGGGAGCCGGGGCATGGCGCTGATCGGCTGGCGCAGCGAGTTCGAGACCGGGGTGCCGGCGGTCGACCACGAGCACCGCGAGCTCGTGGGCCTGATCAACGAGCTGCACGGCGCGCTCGAGGCCGGTGCCGACAAGGACCGCGTCGCGCGCTTCCTCGGCGAGGTGTTCGCCAGGATCTCCGCGCACTTCGCGCTCGAGGAAACCATCATGCGCAAGCACCGCTACGACGAGTACGCCGAGCACAAGGCCGACCACGAGAAGCTCCTCGACGATCTGCGCGACATCATGGACGCGCACGCGGCCGACCGGTACTTCGACTACGAGGAGGCACTCGCGGGCGCGGTGCGCGACTGGTTCGTCGACCACTTCAAGACCAGGGACGCCCGGCTGCACAGGAAGCTCGGCGTCTGAGCGGAGGCGGGCCGTGGCCGATCTCGTCTTCCGACCGGGCGAGCCGTTCGCCCGCGTGCTCCGGATCGTCGGCCGCGGCCCCAACCTCGCCCGCCCGCTCGCCCTCGAGGAGGCGGAGGCGGCGATGGCCGCGATCCTGGACGGTGCCGCCGACGAGCTGCAGACGGGCGCGTTCCTCTTGACCCTGCGCACGCGCGGCGAGACCGCGGCCGAGATCGCGGGCTTCGTGCGCGCCGCGCGCGCCCGCCTGCCGGCCCTCGAGGGCCTCGCCGTCGACCTCGACTGGCCCTCTTATGCCGACGCGCACCGCCAGCTCCCCTGGTTCCTGCTCTCCGCCCGGCTGCTCGCCGGCGCCGGGGTGCGGATCCTGCTGCACGGGACGGCGGGCGAGGGGCCGGCCGGCACCCGCGAGGGTCTGGCGGCGCTCGGCCTCGTGCCGGCCGCGAGCCTCGCCGACGCCGCCCGCCGGCTCGACCGCACCGGGCTCGCCTACCTGCCGCTCGAGCTCCTCTCGCCGGAGCTCGCCCGGCTGCTCGCGCTCAAGCCGCGGCTGGGCGTGCGCACCGCGGTCAACTCGCTGGTCCGCGCCCTCGACCCGGCGCGGGCGCCGGCCCGGCTCCTGGGCATCTTCCACCCGCCCTATCTGCGCCTCCAGGCGGAGGCCAACGCGCTCCTGGGTGGCGGCCGGGCCGCCATCTTCAAGGGCGGCGGCGGCGAGGCGCAGCGCAACCCCGAGAAGCCCTGCCGCGTGCTCGTGGTGGCCGAGCGGGCGACCCTGGAGACGGTCTGGCCGGCCCTCCTGCCCGAGGGCCGCCACCCCTGGCGCGAGGAGCCGCTCGAGCCGGCACGGCTGGCGGCGCTCTGGGACGGCGGGCTCGATCTGCCGGCGGCGGTCGCCGCGGTCACCGGCACCGCGGCGGTGGCCCTGCATCTCCTCGGCCGCGCCGCCGACCCGGCCGCGGCGCAGGCGGAGGCCGAGCGGCTGTGGACCAAGCGCGCGCGGCTCGGGCGCGCCGCCTGAGCCGGCTCAGCCCAGCCCGGCGCGCGCCGCGACGAGGCGCCGGATCCCCACGAGCGGGCCGAGCGGGCCGGCATAGGCGACCGGCCCGGGCGCGCCTTCGAGCGCCGCGAGCACGTCGTCGCGGCCGTGCGGGCCGGCGTCCACGAACAGCCCGACCGCCACGACCGGCCGACCGGCCCGCCCGGCGAGCCGCTCGGGGAGATGGGGCGGCTCCTCCAGGAAGGCGGTCGCCACCTCGGCGAAGCGGCCGCGGGCGCGGACCGCCCGGGCCTGGTCCTCGGCCGCCCGCGCGCTGCCAGGGTGGCGCGGCGTGCCGTGCCCGACCAGGAGGAGGAGGCAGGCGGCGGGATCGAAGCCGCGCGCCCGGGCCGCGTCCAGGCCGGCCGCCTCGATCAGCGCCGCGATCCCCGGGTGCGTCCCGACCGGGGCCGTGAGGGTCACCCCCGGGCGGTCGCGCAGCCGGTGCTGCAGGAGTTCCAGGATGTAGCCCTCGGCCATGAGCAGCGGCACCACCACGACCGGCGCCCCGAGCCGGTCGAGCGCCGCCTCGAGCGAGGGTTCGCCCCTGATGCAGCCGACCGCGACGGCGCATCCCGGATGGTCGGCTGCGAGCGCGCGCGCGTGCTCGGCCGCCACCCCGGGACCGCCCGCGATGCCGTGGGTGGCGAGGAGGACGGCCCGCGGCCGGCTCAGTGGCTGGTCCCTTCCGAGCGGCCGATCTTGTTGCCGACATTGTACTTGCCCGAGGGCTTGTCGGCCGGGATGCGGGCCACCTCCTCGAGCGTGCGGGCATCGTACACCACGACCGCCCCGTCGCGGTCGCCGACCGAGAGCCAGACCTGCCGCCCGTCGCGGCTGAACTCGGTGTGCGCGGCCACCCGCCCGGGCAGGGGCGTGCGGGTCGCCACGACCTCGAGCGTCTCCTTGTCGATCACCTGGACGGTGTCGCGGCGCGGCCCGAGGCTGGCGTCCAGCCAGGCGTAGCGGCTCCGCTCGTGCGAGCGCAGGAAGAATCCCGGCCCGAGCGTGGGGATCCGCGCGACCGTCTGCCAATTTCCCGTGTCGACCACGGTGAGCGAGCCCTCCTTGAGGTTGGGGAAGGCCAGGACCCGCCGCCCCTGCCGCTCGAAGGTGATCCCCGCACCCAGATGCGGCAGCCCGGCCGAGGGGATCTCGGCGATCACGCGGCGGACGTCGAGGTTGACCACGCGCAGCCGGCTGCCGTCGCGCGAGGATCCGACGACGTGCCGCCAGGCCGGGTCGAAGACGAAGTCGTCCATGGGCTCCGGCAGCTCGTCGATGCGCCGGACCGGGAACCGGCCGGTGCTGCTCGGCAAGGCCTCGACCATGCCCTTCTCGTAGGAGTGGACGAGGCCCTCGTAGACCGGCGGCGGGTCGTCCAGCCAGGAGATCTCCCAGATCTCCGCGATGTCCTTGAGCGCCACGACGAAGCTCTGCCGGGGCGGTGCGGCGTAGACGGCGCTCACCCGCGAGCGCTTGCCCTTGCGGTCGGCGACCTCGATCACCTCGAGCGGCTCGAGGGTGGCGGCGTCCAGGAGGACGAGCGTCGGCGGCAGGTAGTTGGCGACCGCGAGCACCCGGCCGTCGCCGCTGATGGCGACGTTGCGGCTGTTGATCCCGGCGCGCACCTCGGCGAGCGGCTGCAGCGACCAGAGGTCGTAGCGCAGGAGCCAGCCGTCGCGGCTGAGGAAGTGCACGAAGCGGCCGTCGGGGCTGAACTTGGGCCCGCCGTGCAGGGCGAAGGGGGTGGCGAACCGGGCGAGCCGGGCGAGCCGGTCGCCATCCAGGATCGAGGCGTGGTGGTCGCCCTGCTCGACCAGCACGAACAGGTTCACCGGATCGGCCGCGTGCAGGGGCCGGTCGGGCAGCCGGTCGGGTTCGACCAGGACCCTGCGCGAGGCGCGGATGTCGGCCGTGCTCCAGGCCGGCGGTGCCGCGGGCCGGGTGTAGATGTAGGCGACCAGCGCCTCGATCTCGGCCGCACCCAGGCTCTGCGCGAAGCCCGGCATCTGGGTCGCCGGCCGGCCCTCCTCGACCACCTTGCGCGCCTGCTCGGGGCGCAGCCGGCCGAGATTGTCCGGCAGCAGCGCCGGGCCGGTGCCACCCAGCCGGTCGCCGCCGTGGCAGACGGCGCAGTGCGCGGCGTAGAGCGCGCGCGTGGCGGCGGACTCCTCGGCCGCGGCCGGGGCGGCGAGCAGGAGGAGGCCGGCCGCCAGCGCCTCAGGCAGCCGCACGGGAGGGCTCCGCCGCGGCGTCCATGCCGAGCTCGGCATCACTCAGATAGCAGGCCGGATCCTCGGCGAAGGCGTCGCCGTAGACCCGCAGCGCCCGCACCCGCGTGTTGCCGCCGCAGATGGCGCGCTCGGGGCAGCGCCCGCAGCGCCCGGAGAGCCGCCGCGGCCGCTCCTTGAGGCCGGCCAGGATCGGGTCGGACAGGTCCTGCCAGATGGCCGAGAACGGCCGCTCCTTCACGTTGCCGAGGCTGTGGTGCCACCAGAAGGTGTCGGGGTGGACGTTGCCCAGATTGTCGATGTTGGCGACGTTCACACCCGAGGCGTTGCCGCCCCAGGCTTCCAGATGGGCGCGCAGATGCGCCGCCTTGTCGGGGAACCGGCGCTCGACCCAGCGCAGGAGGTACACCCCGTCGGCATCGTTGTTGCCGGTCACGAACTCGGTGCCGCGGCCCTCCTGGACGTGCCGCCAGGCGCGCTCGATCAGGAGGTCCATGACCGCGCGGGTGGTGGCGTGCGCGGCATCGTCCCGGCGGTAGCGGTTGCCGCGGCCGGCGTAGACCAGGTGCGAGAGGTAGAACTTGTCGAGCCGCTCCGCCTCCAACAGATCGAGCATGGCGGGCAGGCTCTCGACGTTGCGCTCGGTCACGGTGAAGCGCAGCCCGACCTTGATGCCACGCGCGCGCAGGGCGCGGATCCCGGCGAGCGAGCGGTCGTAGGCGCCCTCCTGGCGGCGGAAGCGGTCGTGCACCGCGCCGATGCCATCCAGGCTCACGCCCACATAGTCGTAGCCGACGGCGGCGATCCGGTCGGCCATCGCCTCGTCGATCAGGGCGCCGTTCGAGGAGAGGCCGAGATGGAAGCCCATCGCCTTGGCGTGCGCCGAGATCGCGAAGATGTCCGGGCGCAGGAGCGGCTCGCCGCCCGAGAGGATGAGCACCGGCACGCCGAAGGCCTGGAGGTCCTCCATCACCCCCAGGACCTGGGCGGTCGTCAACTCGCCCGGGAAGTCGACGTCGGCGGAGAGCGAGTAGCAGTGGATGCAGTTGAGGTTGCAGCGGCGGATCAGGTTCCAGATCACGACCGGCCCACTCGGCGCGCCGCGCCGCGGCGGGGTCGGCCGCACGAGCTCGCCCAGATACCGGCTCAGGCGGAACATCGCTCGCTCCTCAGCGCATCTCGTCCAGACGATAGACCGCGTGGCAGGCCACGCAACGACCGGTGAGCGCCGCCACTTCGCCGAGCGCCGCGCGGTCGTCGCCGGGCCCGGCCAGGACCGCCGCCAGCGCGTCGAAGGCGCGGTGCGCCTCGAGCCCGGCCTCGACGAAGGCGGCCGGCAGCACCCGCTGCATCTGCGGCTGCACGTCGACCGCGTTGGCCACGCCCGCAGCACGCGCCGCTCCGGCCGCGGCCGCCCGGTCGCCGCGGGCGAGGCCGGCGAGCACGCCCTCGAGGGCCTCCAGCATACCGCGCATCTCGTACAGGATCTTGGTGCGCGCCGGCGGCGGCACGAGGAGCCGCTCGCGCGTGTCGGGCGGCACGCCCGCCGGCGTCTGCGCCGGGGCGGCGCCGACCGCCCCGACCAGCAGGGCCAGGCCGAACAGGAGCGCGTGCGGGCGGCGCATCATCCCTCTCCCCCGAGCCGCAGCCCGGTCTTCTTGAGGATCCGCGTGCTGTAGAGCACGTCCGAGCGGCGGCAGGCGTCGCCGAGCAGCCGCGCGATCTCGGCCCGCTGCGCCTCGGTCTCGGCGCGGGTGCGGCCGTGCACCATGGCGAACAGGTTGTAGGGCCACGCCGGCAGCCGGCGCGGGCGGCGGTAGCAGTGGCTCACGAAGGCGAGCGCGCCGACCTTCCGGCCGAGCTCGCCGACCCGCCCGTCGTCCACGTCCCAGACCGTCATGGCGTTGGCGCGGATGCCGAGCCGGTAGTGGTTCGGCACCGCCGCCACCCGGCGGACCACGCCCGTGGCCACGAGCCGGCGCAGCCGCTCGAGCACCTCCTTCTCGCTCCAGCCGAGCCCGCGGGCGAGCTCGGCGAACGGGTCGGCGACGAGCGGCAGGCCGGCCTGGCTCGCCTGGAGGAGGGTGCGGTCGCGCGGGTCGAGCACGCGCCCCTCCTCAGACCGCGAGCACGAGCTCGAGGCGGTACTCCTCGAGCTTGCGCAGGTCGAGCACGTCGAGCCCGGTCGCGGCCTCGATGCGCGCGATCGTGCGCGCGATGTCCTCCGGCCGCTCGACCGCGAGCACGAACCACATGTTGAAGCGGTGCTCGCGGGCGTAGTTGTGCGCCACCTCGGGCATCGCCTCGAGCAGCGCCGCCACCTCCTCGAAGCGCTCCTCGGGCACCTCGAGGGCGCACAGCGAGAAGGCGCCGCCCAGCGCCTCGGCGTCCAGCATCGGGGCGAAGCGCCCGACCACGCCCGTGGCCACGAGCCGGCGCAGGCGGGCGACCACCGTCTCCTCGCTCGCCCCGAGCATCTGCGCGAGCGCGGCGAACGGCCGCGGCTCGATCGCCACCCCGCGCTGCAGGGCGGCCAGGATGACCCGGTCGACGGGGTCCAGATGCACCGCCTCGCGGCTCATGCCGCCTCGCCGTAGCGCGCGCCGCGCTGCTTGTGGCGGCGGCGCGAGAACAGCACGGCGTGCGGCACGGCGGCGAGCCCGGCATCCAGGAGCAGCGCCCGGATGCGCGCCTCGACCTCGACCCGGTCGCGGCCGTGCACCATGCAGAAGAGGTTGTAGGGCCAGAGCGGCGGGCGGCGCGGGCGGCGGTAGCAGAGCGTCACGGCGGGATCGGCCGCGAGCACGGCTCCGGCCACATCGACCTCGTCCTCCGGCAGGTCCAGGACGAGCATGGCGTTGGCGCGGAAGCCGAGCTCGTGGTGGCGGAGGATCAGCCCCAGCCGGTTGATCACCCGCCGCTCCAGGAGGCCCCGGAGCAGGCGCAGCACCTCGCCCTCCTCGAGCCCCACCCGCGCGCCGAGCGCGGCGAAGGGCCTGTGCACCCGCGGCAGCCCGGCCTCGAGCGCCACGAGCAGGCGCCGCTCGTCGGGGCTCAGCTCCACGGCACCTGGAACCCGAGGTCGAGCTTGAAGGCGCGCTCGAGCGGCAGGTCGAGGACCGCGATCCCGGTGCGCGCCTCGATCTCGGCCAGCACCGCCTCGACCCGCTGCCTCGAGGGCGCGGTCACCACGAACCAGAGGTTGAAGTGGTGCCCGCGCTCGTAATTGTGGTTGACCTCGCCGTACCCGTTCACGAGCTCCGCCACCGCCGGGAGCCGCGCTTCCGGCACGGCCATGGCGGCGAGCGTGCTCCAGCCCGCCCGGTGCGGGGTCACCGTGGCGCCGACCCGGGCCAGCACGCCCGCGGCCTCGAGCTCGTCCAGGGCGGCGAGCACCTCCGCCTCGCTCACGCCGAGGGCCGCCGCCATCGCCGCCCAGGGTTCCGGGGCGAGCGGCAGGTCGCGCTGGAAGCGATCGATCAGCCGCCGCGCCAGCGGCCCCGGGCGGACCGGCTCGGTCGCCACCGCTCAGCTCCCGATCCGCCCGGCGCGCGCGGTCGAGAAGATGCCCGAGGGCTTCTCGGCCGGCAGCTCGGCGAGGATCGCCCGGCGGCGCGGGTCGAGCACCGGCACCCGGTCGTCGTCGCGCGCCGACAGCCAGAGCTGATCGCCCCTGGGCGTGAACTCGAGGTGCAGGATCGCGCGGCCGGGTGCCAGCGTCGCCACCACCTCGAGCCGGTCCAGGTCGAGGACCTGGATGCGGCCGTTGTCGGGATGGGCGAAGCTCACCCAGGCCTCGCGCCCGTCCGGGCGGACCACCACGAAGACCGGCTGGCCGAGGGTGGCGATCCGGCCGACCTCGCGCCAGTCGCGGCGGTCGACCACGAGCACCTCGTGCCGGCCGACCGCGGGCAGCAGCAGGTGCCCGCCCGCCTGCCCCCAGCCCTGGAGGTGCGGCATCTTGTAGACCGGCAAGGGCTCCTCGCCGCGGCCGTAGCCGTCGAGGATGCGCCGCGGCCCCTCTTCGAGCCGCCAGAGGTCGAGCAGCACGATCCCGTCCTCGCCGAACAGGCCGGCCAGGTAGAAGCGCCCGTCGGGGGTCAGGTTGGCATCGTAGGGCAGCCGGCCGATGCCGGGGAAGCGGCGGACCTCGGGCCGCTGCGGCTCGCGCGGATCGAGGAGCCAGATCTCGCCCGCATCGTAGAGCGTGCAGGCGAAGCCGCCGCCGGGCGTGTCGACGAGGCCCACCACCTTGGAGCGCCCGCCGTCCGCGCCGATCGCCGCGACCTCGCCGAGCGGGCCGAGGTCCTCGGACGAGAAGAGCCGCACCCCGCCGGGCTCGTAGTTCGCGACCGCGACGATCCGGCCGTCCTCGGAGATGGCCCCGCCGATCGCGTTCCCGGCCTGGACCACCCGCGCCACGAGCCGGCGCTCCAGGAGGTCGACCTTGGAGAGTCCGCCGTCGCGGCCGAACAGGAAGGCGAAGCGCGCATCGCGCGAGAACACGGCCGAGGCGTGGCTCAGATCGCCGAGGCCCTCGACGCGCCCGAGCAGGGTGCGGCCCGTGCTCTCGGCGACCAGCACCGAACCGCGCGCGCGCTCGACGATCAGCACGAGGTCGGCTGTGCCGCGCGGCTCCGGGCAGGCGGCCGCGGCGGGGCGGGAGGGAGCGAGCGGTGCCGCGAGCCCGGCGGCGAGGACGGTGCGGCGCCTCATGGCAGCTCCCCTCGGATCAGCCGGTCGACCAGCCAGGCGGCCTCGGCCTCGGTCAGCTCGACCTTCCAGGGCGGCATGGGCGTGCCCGGCCGGCCCTCGAGCACGGTGACGACGAGCCCGTCGCGGTCCTTGCCGGCGAGGCTCTCGGCCAACAGCGGCGGCCCGAGCCCGCCCTTCAAGGTGAGCCCGTGGCAGGAGCCGCAGTCCTGCAGAAGGCGGTGGCGCAGCTCGGCGCGTCGCGCCGCGTCCGGCTCGCCCGCCGCGGCGCTGGCGGCCAACAGGCCGAGCCCCAGGGCGAGGGCCAGGAGGCGCCCCGGCCGCCGCTCAGGCATGGCCCGCCACCGCGAGGGCCGCGAGCGGGACGGACGGCCGCTCGGCCTCGCCTTGCGCGAGGGCGAGCGCGTCGACCACCCGGCCGACCACGAACAGCACGGGCGAGGCGAGGCGCGCCGCCCGGGCGGCCTCGGCCACCGTGCCGAGGGTGGCGCGCAGCACGCGCTCGCGCGCCGTGGTGCCCTGGGCGATCGCCGCCACCGGCGTCGCCGCGGCGAGCCCGGCTTCCATCAGCCGCCGGGCGATCAGGTCGATCTGGGCGAGGCCCATGTAGACGACGAGCGTGGTGTCGGGGTCGGCGAGCCCGGCCCAGTCGAGCTCCAGCGGCTCGTCGGCGCGGCAATGGCCGGTCACCAGCCGCACGCCGGTGGCGAGGCCGCGATGCGTGAGGGGGATCAGCGCCCGGGCGGCGCAGCCGGCGGCGGCGGTGATCCCGGGCACGACCTCGACCGCGATGCCGTGGCGCAGCAGGTGGAGCGCCTCCTCGCCGCCGCGGCCGAACACGAACGGGTCGCCGCCCTTGAGGCGGACCACGACCCGGTCCGGCGCGGCGAGCTCGACCAGGAGGCGGTTGATCTCCTCCTGTCCCAGGGCGTGCCGGCCGGGCGCCTTGCCGACGTCGATCCGCCGCGCCCGCGGGTTGACCAGCGTGAGCACCCCCTCGCCCACCAGCCGGTCGTGCACCACGACGTCGGCGAGCTGGAGGAGCCGCGCGGCCTTGAGGGTCAACAGCTCGGGGTCGCCCGGGCCGGCGCCCACCAGATGGACGGTCGGTGGCTGCATGGCAGGCCTTTGCGCTCCAGGGTCCGCCTCGACGGTAGGCGAGTTCCGTGCCAGGAGGCCGGGCGGCGGTCCGCCGCCCGGCCCCTCCCGCTCAGTAGATGTCCTTGCGGGTGTTCAGCACGTTGAACTTGCCGGTCGGCGTGACGATGACCGGGTCCTTGATGACCTTCTTGACCTTGCGGGTCTTGTCGTCGATCACGACGATCGCGCTCTCCTGGTTCTTGGCGTTCCACACCGAGAACCAGATCTCGCTGCCGTCCTTGTTGTACTCGCCCTGGACCACGCGCCGCACGCCCTCGGTGATGCCCGAGAGGTCGCCGACCGGGATCACCTCGGGGGCCTTGTCGAGATTGTCGAGGTCGAACACCGCGACCGAGCTCGCCACCGCGGCGTCCGGGTTCAACGGCGTGTCGACCCAGAGGTTGCGGCTGTTCGGGTGGGTCTTGATGAACAGCGAGCCGCCACCCTGGCCGAACAGCTTCTTGACCACCTTCCAGGCGTGCTCGGGGTGCTTCTCCGGGTCGGTGCCGATCAACGAGATCGTGTCGTCGCCCAGATGCGAGGTCGCCCAGACCGGCCCGAACTCCCTGGTGTCGAAGTTGGCGCCGCGGCCGGGATGCGGGGTCTGCCCGCCGGTGTCGACCAGCGCCGCGAGCTTGCCCTCCTTCATGTCGACGACCGCCACCTTGTGCCGGGCGTTCGCCGCCACCAAGAAGTAGCGCTTGGTCTTGTCGAAGCCGCCGTCGTGCAGGAACCGCTCGGCCTCGATCGAGGTGACCTTGAGGTTCTTGATGTCGGTGTAGTCGACCAGGTCGATCCGGCCGATCTCCTTGATGTTGACGACGAACTCCGGCCGGTGGTGCGAGGCGACGATCGAGGCGACCCGCGGCTCGGGATGGTACTCCTGGGTGTCCCAGGTCATGCCGCGGGTGGAGACGATCTTGAGCGGCTCGAGCGTGTCGCCGTCCATGATCACGTACTGGGGCGGCCAGTAGGCGCCCGCGATCGCGTACTTGTCCTCCCAGCCCTTCATCTTGCTGGTCTCGACCGAGCGCGCCTCGTAGCCGATCTTGATCTGGGCCACCGTCTGCGGCGGATCCATGTACAGATCGATCTGGTTGACGAGCCCGTCGCGGCCGATCACCAACAGATACCGGCCAGAGGCCGACAGGCGTGAGATGTGTACGGCGTAGCCCGTGTCGAAGACCGCCCGGATCTCGTAGGTCGCACCGTCGATCAGCGCCACCTTGCCGGTGTCACGCAAGGTCACCGAGAACAGATTGTCGATGTCGAGCTTGTTCTGCTGGGTCGTGGGCCGCTTCTCGGGTGGTACGATGACCTTCCAGGAAGCGCGCATCTCCTTCATGCCCCACTCGGGCGGCGCGACCGGCTCGTTCAGGAGATAAGTGACCATGAGCTCGACTTGAGCCGGGGTGAGATCCCCCGAGGTGCCCCAGTTCGGCATCCCCGCCGGCGAGCCGTACTCGATGAACGTCTTGAGATACTCCGCGCCCCGTTGCCGCGTGATGTCCGTGGTCAGGGGCTTGCCGGTCGCGCCGTTGCGCAGCACCCCGTGGCAGCCGGCGCAGCGTTCGAAATAGATCTGGTTGGCCCGATCGAACTCGGCTTTGCTCAAGGCGGGGATCCCCGGCTGCGCGCCGGGAGGCTGCAGACCCTTCTCCCGGAGCACGTCGAGGCTCGGCTCGTAGTGCCCGGGCGGCGTGGTCTCGTGCTTCTCGAGCTCGGCGGGCGAGGGCATCTGCTGTGCCAGCGCCCCGCCCGCCACGAGCAGCGCCACCGCCGCCGCCGACGTCGCGAGCGTCCGCAGACGACCGGAGATCCTCATCGACATACCCCCCACCGTTCCTGTGGTCGGCGGGCAGTCGAGCATGCGCGCGCGGCGCCGTCCTTGACCTAGATCAATGAGCCCGCCCAGGATCCGCGGTTGGTTCGGCGCCGGGGCGACGGCTCGTCGCGCCCCCTGCGAGGTCCCGTGCGGCGCCCGGCGGCACTCCTCCCCCTCCTCCTGCTGCTGCTCCTCCTCCGGACGCTGCCAGGGGCGGGCGCGGCCGAGCCCCCGCCCGCGGCGCTCGTCCGCGCCTTCCCGGGCGCCACCGCGTTCGGGCCGTTCGAGGGCGACCCGCCGGCGGCCACCGCCTACCGCGACGGCGAGGCCCGCGGCTGGGTCTTCTCCTCCTGGATGACGGTGCGCTCGACGGGATATTCGGGCGCCCGCCTCGACCTCCTGGTCGGCCTCGACCGGGACGGGCGGATCACCGGGGCCACCATCCTCGAGCAGACCGAGCCGATCCTGGTGACCGGGGCCACCACCGCCGACCTCGAGGCGTTCGCGGCCCGCCATGTCGGCCGCGACGTGCGCGCGCCCGTGGAGGTCGGCCGCGGCGCCGCGGCGCGCGGCGGGCTCGATGCCGTGGCCGGCGCCACCATGACCTCGCTCGTGCTGAGCGACGCGGTGCTGAAGTCCGCCCGCGCCGTGGCGCGCAGCCGCGGCCTGCTCGGCGCGCCCGGCCGGCTCGACCTCGAGGGCTTCGCACCCGCCGGCTTCGCCGAGCTCGTGGCCGAGGGCTCGCTCGGCCACCTCCTCCTGCCGGTCGCCACGGTCGAGGCGGCCTTCGCCCGGCGCGGCCAGCGGCTGTTGCCCGAGGCGAGCGGGAGGCCGCCGCCCGAGGCCCCCTTCCTCGAGCTCTGGGCCGGGCTCGCCACGCCCGCCCGCGTGCTGCGCAACCTCCTGGGCGAGCGCGCCGAGGCCAGGCTGCGCGCGAGCCTGCCGGCGGACACCCAGCTCCTCTTCGTGGCGGCGCGCGGGCTGGGCTCGATCAAGGGCACGGCCTGGCGGCGCAGCGGCCGCTTCGAGCGCCTGGCCCTCCTCCAGGGCGAGCGCCGCATCGAGCTCACCGCCGCCATGCACCACGAGCCCGAGCGGCTCGTCCCGGCCGACCTGCCCGAGCTGCGCGAGGTGGCGCTCTTCGCGATCCCCGCCTCGACCGGCTTCCGCGCCGACGAGCCCTGGCGGCTGCAGCTCGCCCTGCCCTCGCTCGCCGAGCCCGCGGCCTTGGTCCTCTTCGAGCTGCCCTGGCGGCCGCCCGAGCGGCTCCTCCTCCCGCCCGAGCCCGCACCGCCGCCAGCCTGGATCGCGATCTGGCGCGACCGCACCGTCGATCTCGCGATCCTGGCGGTGGGCCTCCTCGCGCTGAGTGCCCTCCTCACCTTCCAGGACTTCGTCGTGGCGCGGCGCCGGCTGTGGTCGGCCTTCCGCCTGGCCTTCCTCCTCTTCACCCTCCTCTTCACAGGCTTCTGGGCGCGCGCCCAGCTCTCGATCGTCAACCTGCTGACCTTCTCCCAGGCGGTGCGCACCGGCTTCAGCTGGGACCTGTTCCTGCTCGAACCGCTGATCTTCGTGCTCTGGTGCTACGTGGCGCTCGCCCTCCTGTTCGTCGGGCGCGGCGTGTTCTGCGGCTGGCTCTGCCCGTTCGGGGCACTGCAGGAGCTCGCCAACCGTGCCGCCCGCGCGCTCGGCGTCCCGCAGCTCGCCCTCCCCTTCCCCCTCCACGAGCGGCTCCGCGGCATCAAGTTCGCGCTGCTCCTCCTGATCCTGGGCGTCTCGCTCGGCTCGCTCGAGACCGCCATCCGGCTGGCCGAGGTCGAGCCCTTCAAGACCGCGATCGTGCTGCGCTTCTGGCGCGAGTGGCCGTATCTGCTCTGGGCGCTCGCCCTGCTCGGCGCCGGCCTGTTCGTCGACCGCTTCTTCTGCCGCTGGCTGTGCCCTTTGGGCGCGGCGCTGGCGCTCCCCGCCCGGCTGCGCCAGTTCGAGTGGCTCAAGCGGCGCTGGCAGTGCGGCCAGAAGTGCCACATCTGCGCCGTCGACTGCCCGGTCCGGGCGATCCAGCCGGACGGTGCCATCCACCCGGGCGAGTGCATCTGGTGCCTGCGCTGCCAGGTCAACTATTTCGACGACCGGCTCTGCCCGCCCCTGATCGAGCGCCGCCGGCGCGCCGAGCGCCGCGCCGAGCTCGCCCGCAGCACCACGCCGCAGCCCCCGGCCGGGGACTGAGCCCTTCCCCGACCGGCCCGCCTCGGCCACCATGGCCGCGTGGAGGGAGCGGCATGGGCGAGCCGGCCGAGGCGGCGCACGAGCTGGACGGGTTGCAGCGGCGGACCGGGCTCACCCCGGTCGAGCTGCAGCTCGTGCGCAAGGTGCCGCTGTTCGCCAACCTGGCGCCGTCGATCCTGGCGAGCCTGCTGGCCGATGCGCGCACCCGCGAGGTCGCCCGCGGCACGCTGCTCTTCCTCCAGGGCGACCCGGCCGACCGCTTCTACGTCGTGCTCGACGGCTGGGTCCGCCTCTACCGCGAGACGCCCGACGGCAGCGAGATCACCATCGCCCTGTTCGCCCGCGGCGAGAGCTTCGCCGAGGCGGCGGTGCTCGCCACCGGCCGCTTCCCGGTCTGCGCCGTGGTGGCCGAGCCCGGCCGCCTGCTGCTCGTGCCGGCGAGCTCGTTCCTGGGCGCCCTGGTCGCCGACCGCGGCCTCTGCCTCAACATGCTGGCCTCGATGGCCCGCCGCCTGCAGGGCTTCGTGCGGCAGATCGAGGCGCTGTCGCGGCGCTCGACCGTCGAGCGGCTGGCGGCCTTCCTCGTCAAGCTCGCCGAGGGCCGGAGCGCGCCCGTGACGCTCGCCCTGCCGCTCGACAAGACGCTCGTGGCGGCGCGGCTCGGCATGCAGCCCGAGACCCTCTCGCGCGCCTTCGCCAAGCTGCGCCGGCTGGGCGTCGAGACGAACGGCCCGGAGGTGCGGATCCGCGATCCGGAGGCGCTCCGCAGCCTGGCCGAGCCGGACGGTCCCTGACCGGCGGGGTGCGGGCGCCGCGGACTTGCGCGCGGCGGCGGTGCGGGTACACTCGGGGGGGCCGACGGGCACCCACGCGGAGGTGGAGTTGGACCCCAACTCTCTCGCTCCCTGTGGATTTTGGAATGTGTATCGGAACCCCTTGTCCCGCCTCGCTTTTCCGAGGGGGGTCCCTCCAGCACTCTGCCCTGACGAAGAAGGGATTAAGACCCGAGCCACTCGGCCAAGTCCAAC
>JBBIIE010000077.1:0-15093 GCA_037446605.1 Geminicoccaceae bacterium
CCTGGCCGCGCTCGGGGGCCGGCTTTCGCTTGCCATGCTGGGCGAGGCGCTCGAGAGCACGATCAAGACCTCGACCATGATCCTCTTGGTCGTGATCGGCGCGGCGATCCTCAATTTCGTGCTTTCGGCGATCGGCCTCACCCGCCAGCTCACCGACGCGATCACCCAGCTCGGCCTCTCGCCCTGGGCGATGTTCCTCGCGATGGTGCTCTTCTACCTCGTGCTCGGCTGCTTCATGGAGACCCTCTCGATGATGATCACGACCGTGCCGGTCGTGGTCCCGGTCATGGTGGCCTCGGGTTTCGACCCGATCTGGCTCGGCGTCGTGATCATCGTGCTCGTGGAAGCGGCCCTCATCACCCCGCCCGTGGGCCTCAACCTCTTCGTCGTCCAATCGCTGCGGCCGGAGGGCCGGATCGAGGAGGTGATCGCGGGCGTCCTCCCCTTCCTCCTCGCGATGCTCGCCCTGATCGGGCTCTTGGCGCTCGTCCCCGACCTCGCCCTCTGGCTGCCGCGACAGGTGATGGGCTGATCGGCTCAGAGCCCGAGCACGAGGCGTGGGCCCGCGGCCCGCGAGCAGCAGGCCATCATCCTCCGGTTCTGGGCCCGTTCGGCGCGCGAGAGGACGGCGTCGCGATGATCGACCACACCGTCCAGGACCTCGACCTCGCAGGTGCCGCACAAGCCTTCCTCGCAGTCGCTCGGCAGATCGGCATTGGCGGCGCGCAGGACCTCGAGCAACGTGCGGTCGGGCGGGACCTCGAGGGTGAGGCCCGAATGCGCGAGCTCGACCGCGAAGGCCCGCTCGCGCGCGGGATCGAGCCGGCTCGTCGTGGCGGCGAAGCGTTCGGTCGTGAGCGTGCCCTCGGGCCGCCCCTCGAGCAGCCGCTCGAGCGCATCGAGCATCCGCACGGGCCCACAAGCCCAGATCCGCACGCCGGCCGGGAGCGAAGCCAGGAGGGCTTCGAGGTCGAGCCGGGTGCCCTCCTCGCTCACGGCGAGCTCGAGCCGCGGCCCGTGCGCCGCGCGGAGTTCCTCGAGGAAGGCCATGCGCGCCCGGCTGCGGCCGCAATGGACGAATCGGTAGTCGCGGCCGAGGGCCCGCGCCCGCGCCGCCATCGGCAGGAGCGGGGTGACGCCGATCCCACCCGCGAGGAAGAGGATCGGCCCGGAAAAGCCCTCGTCGAAGGGGAAGCGGTTGCGCGGGCCGCGCACACGGAGGATCGTCCCGGGCCGCACCGCCTCGTGGATCCAGGCCGAGCCGCCGCGGCCACGGGGCTCGCGCAGGACCGCGATCCGCCAGCGTCCGACCTCCTCCGGATCCGAGGAGAGCGAATAGGCGCGCGCCCGGTCGGGATCGCCGCATTCGACCTCGATGTGCGCCCCGGGCGACCAGCGCGGCAAAGGCCCACCCTCCGGTGCCTCGAGGACGAGGCCCACGACGTCCTCCGCCAAGGGCGCGACCTCGCGGACCAGGAGCCGGCGGACCCGGTCGCGGGCGAGCGGCGCACCGATCCGCGCCGGATGCGCCCGGGCGCGCAGGCTCGGATCGCGCCGCTCCGGGTTCTCGGCCGGGTCCCACTCGACCAGGAGATGCTGCGGCCCGCGGAAGGAGAGGTTCGGGACCCATTCGAGCTCCTGCGCGCAGAGCCGCAGATGCGGCAGGCGGCGGGTGAGCTCCTCGAGCATGATCTGGATCTCCATCCGACCCAAATTCTTGCCGAGGCATTGATGTGCCCCGAAGCCGAAGGTCAGATGGGCCTGGGCGTTCTCGCGGCGGAGGTCGAGTGCTTCGGGGTCGGGGAAGTGGGCGGGGTCGCGATTGGCCGCGGCCACGACGAGCAGGAGCTTGGCCCCGGCCGGAAGCCGCACGCCCGCGACCTCGACCTCGCGCGTCGTCTTGCGCCGCCAGGAGGCGATCGAGCCCTCGAGCCGCAGACATTCCTCGACGGCCGGCGAAATGAGTGCCGGATCCTCGTGGAGCTCGCGCCAGACCCCTGGCTCGGCGAGCAGCGTGCGCACCGCGTTGGCGGCGGCGAACGCGGTCGTCTCGTGGGCGGCCACGATGATCGCCATCATCATCGAATGGAGGTAGGAATCGGTGACGATCTCGGGGTAGAGCTTCTGCTGGCGGATCGAATAGCGCATCCAGCCCGGGCCGTCGGGCGTCTTGCGCATCTTTTCCAGGATCTCGCCCGAGAACTGCCAGAATTGGCCCACCGTCTCGGCGATCGCGAGGCGCTCCGCGGGCGTCGGGCGGCCGAAGGCGTTGACCGTGTGCGCGATCGAGAAGCGCTTCATGCGCTTCTGATCCTCCTCGTCGATGCCGAGGAAGTGGAGCGCAACGGTAAAGGGCACGGGCCACAAGAGCCGCTCGACGAGGTCGACCCGGCCCGCGTCGACGAACGAATCGACCGCCTCGCGCACGAGCTTGCGCACGAGCGGCTCGTGCGCCGCCAGATGCTCGGGCGTGAAGGGCGCCATGAGCACCCGCCGGCGCTGCATGTGCTGCGGCTCGTCCTCGTTCACGAGGGTGCGCGCCATGGCGTAGCCGTAGCGCTCGAGCACGGCGCGCGCTTCGGGCGTATGCGGCTCGACCGGCTCCAGGACGTTGGCCGGGCTGAAGGTCCAGGGATCGCGGAAGATCGCCTTGATCGAGTCGTAGCGGGTGACGACCCAATAGCCGAGCCCGGGCGCGTGGAAGATCGGCCGCTCGCCCGCCACCCGCCGCACGAAGCCCGCCGGGTCGGCCATGTAGTCGGCGACGAACGGGTCGAACGCGCAGGCGAGGGCGCGGCTCGCCGCCTCGTGGTCCACGGGGCAGCGCGTCGCCGCTGCGGACCGCTCTTCCGCCATGGTCGTGGCGCCTCCCGATCGCATGCGCCCATCCGGGTCCGACGCTCTCCCGGATGCGCTCTTGCCGAACGCTCGGGCCGAGGATAGTTCCGGAACGCGTAATCGCAATACGCCATGCGTAACGGAAGACCGAACGGGAGGCGGCGATCGCGAACGAGCCGGAGCTCGATCCGGAGGATCGCGGCGGCGTGAAGGCCGCCGCCACGGCCGCGGCCGTCCTCAAGGGGCTCGCGGCGCTCGGCGGGCGGGCGAGCCTCGTGGCGCTCGCCGATCGTCTCCGTACCCATCCCGCCAAGCTGCACCGCTACCTCAAGAGCCTCGCCGCCGAGGGGCTGGTCGCCCGCGACCCGGTCTCGCAGGCCTACGCGCTCGGCCCCGAGGCGATCCTCGTGGGCCTCGCGGCGATGCGGCAGAGCGATCCGATCCGCGCCGCCGAGCCGGCGTTGCTGCGCCTGCGCGACACGCTCGCCGCGACCACCTTCCTGGCCGTCCCCGGCAATCGCGGGCCGACCGTGGTCCGCCTCGAGGAGCCGGACGATCCCGTGGTCGTGAACATCCGCCCGGGCTTCGTCCTCTCGGTCCTGTGGTCGGCCACCGGGCGAGCGCTCTTGGCGGCGAGTGCCGATGCCCGCCTCCACGCGCTCGCCCGCGAAGAGCTCGCCGCCGCGCCGGCCCGCCGCCGCGTGCTCCTTCCCGACGACGAGCCGATCGAGGCGATCCTCCGCACCGTGCGCGCCGCGGGCGGGATCGCCACGGTGCGCGATCTCTATCTCGACGGGGTGAGTGCCGCGGCGGCTCCACTCTTCGATTTCACCGGTGCGGTGCGGGCGGTCTTGACCGTGCTCGGGCCGACCGGCCGCTTCCCGATCGATCCCGACGGACCGGTCGTGACGGCCTTGCGCGAGGAGGCGCAGGCCGTGAGCGGGCGGCTCGGTCGGCGGCCGGACGCGGACGACCGGGCCCGCCTCGACGGCCGGACGGCGCCCCCTCGCCGCACCCCGAGCGCTCCGCTAGGCTCGTGCGCCGAGAGGAGGCTCTGCGCTCGACGACAAGGAGAAGGAGAGGCTGGATGACCACGAGCCCAGGTCCGACCCGTCGCCGTTTCACCACGGCCCTGCTCGCCGGCACGGGCGCCCTCGCCGCCCCGGCGATCCTGCGCGCCCAAGCGCCGATCGAGCTCAAGGTCTCGCACTATCTGCCGCCCGTGCACCGGCTGCACACCGACGTCCTCGAGCCCTGGGGGAAGGAGCTCGAGCAGCGCACGGGCGGGCGCGTGAAGGTGCTGCTCCACGCCGGCAACACCGCCTTCGGCAACATCAACAACCAGCTCGACCAGGTGCTCGCGGGCGTGATGGACGTGGCCCTCGGCCTGCACGGCATCCCGCGCGGCCGCTTCCCGCGGACCGGCATCGTCGACATGCCGTTCCTGACGACCAGTGCCGAGCAGGCGAGCCGGATCCTCTGGACGCTCTACCCGGAGCTCTTGAAGGACGAGTACCGGGGCGTGAAGGTCCTCTCGCTCTTCGCCCACAATCCGGGCCTGATCCACACCCGCGCGCAGAAGGTCGAGCGGATGGAGGACCTCAAGGGCCTGCGCATCCGCGCCCCCTCCCCCGTCGTCTCCAACATGCTGACCTTCCTGGGCGCCACGCCCGTGGGTCTGCCGCCCGGGCAGATCTACGAGAGCCTGATGGCCGGCACGCTCGACGGCTACGTGCTGCCCTGGGACCCGGTGCATTCCTTCAAGCTCGCCGAGGTCACGAAGTTCCACCTCGAGATCGCGGCCTACACGGTCTCCTTCTACATCGTCATGAACGAGCGCCGGTATCAGGGCCTGCCCGAGGAGGTGCGGGCGGCGGTCGACGCGCTTTCGGGCGAGGCCTTGTTGCCGCGCATCGTGGCCGCCTGGAACCGGGCCGATGCCGACGGCAAGGCGGCCGCCCAGGCGCGCGGCAACGTGATCACGGTCGCGAGTGCCGAGGAGCGGGCCCGCTGGCGGACCGCACTCGAGCCCTTGATCCGGGACGAGCTCGCCCGGCTCGAGCGCGAAGGGATCGCCAATGCCCGGGCGATCTACGCCCGGATGCAAGAGCTCGCCAAAGCCTGAGCCCCGGCTGCGATGGCGGAGGGCGAGGCGGCCGCGGCCGGGCCGCGGCGCGGGGCGCGGCTCGCGCGCCCCGTTCTCTTGCTCTGTGAGGCGAGCGCGCTCGGCGCCGCCCTGGCCCTCCTCTTCGGGATGGCGGTGGTGTTCGCCGACATCCTGACCCGGCGGCTGATCGCCTCACCGCTCACGGGCGTGAACGATCTCGTCCAGCTCGCGGTCGTCGCCACGGCCTGCCTCGCCTTCCCGCTCGCCTTCGCCCGGGGAAGCCACGTCGCGGTCGAGTTCGTCACCGAGCGCTTGCCCGCTGCCCTGCGCCGCGGCCTCGCCCGCCTCGTGGCGGTGGCCGAGGTCGCGCTCCTCTCGCTCCTCCTTCTCTACGGCTGGCGGCAGTTCGAGAGCCGCCTCGCGATGGGCGACGTGAGCCCCACGCTCGGCCTGCCGATCGCCCTCTACTGGCTGCCCTACCTCTTCGGTGTGGCCCTTTCGGTGCCGGCGGCCCTCCTGGCGCTGCGCGCGGGCCCGGCCGACGCCGCATCGGACGCCCGCTCGTGATCGAGGCCGGGGTCGGGTTCGCGCTCGTCCTCCTCCTGATCGCGCTGCGTGTCCCCGTCGCGGTCGCGATGGGGCTCGTGGGTGCCTTCGGCCTCTGGTGGGTCTGGGGGCCGGCGAGCCTCGGCTTCGTGCTCGGCAAGGCGCCGTTCGACGCGATCGCCACGCCGAGCCTCGCGATCGTGCCGCTCTTCGTGATGATGGGGGTGTTCGCGGCGCGCGGCGGCCTTTCGCGGTCGCTCTACGAGGCCGCGCGCGCCTTTTTGGGCCACCGGCGCGGCGGGCTCGCGCTCGCCACGGTCGGCGCCTCGGCGCTCTTCGGCGCGATCTGCGGCTCGAGCCTCGCCACCGCCGCCACGATCGGCAAGGTCGCGATGCCGGAGATGCGCCGCGCCGGCTATCCCGACACGCTCGCTTCGGCCTCGGTCGCGGCCGGCGGCACGCTCGGTGTCATGATCCCGCCCTCGGTCCTGTTCGTCGTCTACGGGCTCATGACCGAACAATCGATCGGCAAGCTCTTCGCCGCGGGGCTCCTGCCGGGCCTGCTCGGCATGCTCCTCTACATGGCGGCAGTGGGGCTTTCGACCCGACGCGGCCTCGCCGCGACCGTCGCCCCACGCCTTTCCTGGCGGGAGCGGCTCGCCACCCTCGCCCGCATCTGGCAGACGGTCCTTCTGCTGCTCCTCGTCCTCGTCGGCATGTATGCCGGGCTCTTCACGCCTTCCGAGGCGGCGGCGGTGGGGGCCGCGGGTGCGCTCTTCCTCACCTGGCTCAACGGCCAGCTCACGCTCGCCGTGTTGCGCGACGGGCTCGTCGAGACGGTCCTCACGACCGCCATGATCTTCGCGATCCTGATCGGGGCCGCGATCTTCAACGCCTTCGTCGACGCCACCGGCCTCGCGCGGGTCGTGATCGACCAAGTCGCGGCCCTCGGCGCCGATCCGCTGCTCGTGCTCCTCGCCCTCGCCCTTCTCTACATCCTGCTCGGCTGTCTCATGGACAGCCTCTCCATGATCCTCTTGACGATCGGCGCGGTCTTCCCGGTGATCCGCGGGCTCGGGATCGACCCGATCTGGTTCGGCGTCTTCCTCGTGACGCTCGCCGAGATCGGGATGATCACACCGCCCGTGGGGATGAACCTGTTCGTGTTGCAATCGACCGTGCCGGGGCTCGGGCTCGGCACGGTGAGCCGCGGCATCCTGCCCTTCGTCGCCGCCGACGGCGTGCGCCTCGTGATCCTCTTGGCCGCACCTTGGCTCGCGACCTGGTTGCCGAACCTGCTCTTCGGCTGAACGGGTCGGTGGACGCCGCGGCTTCGGCGCGCCGACCGCCCCGCCCGAGCTTCACTGCCCCTGGCCCAGGGAAAAGCCGGGCTCGCCGTCGAAGGTGTAGAGATGCTCCGTCTTGACGAAGTCGACGCCGAGCTCGGTCAGCTTCTTGAGCAGCTCCACGACCATCGCCTTGTTGAACTGCTTGCCGGGCAGCGCCATGTACCGGCAGCGCCAATGGTCGGTGCAGAAGGTCTCGGGTAGACCTTCCGGCCAGACCTTGACACCGCGATTGGTGATCATGGCGAGTGCGAACAGGTCGCTCGCCGCCGCCTGCATGTCGCGGGCGAGATCCTCGACCTTCTTGGTCGAGTGGACGAAGACGTCGATGCCGACGAGCTCCTTCTTGGCCGGAACGGTCGGCCGCGCCCGCGGCACGACGAAGCGTTCGCCGCCGCGTGCATAGGCGACCGGTCGCAGCCGGGTCGGCCGTTGGCCGAGCCGCTCGATCACCGCCTCGGCGAAGGCGGTCGTTCCGACCTTCCGCCTGGACACGCCCTCCTCGAAGACGTCGTAGGTGTGGATCCCCTCCTCGATGGTCGCGAGCCAGGCATTGTGCACGCGTTCGGCGGCCTCGGGCTGGCCGATGTGGACGAGCATCATGACGCCGGCGAGCAGGAGCCCCGAGGGGTTGGCGACGTCCTGACCGGCGCGGCGCGGGGCGCTGCCGTGGATCGCCTCGAACATCGCGCAGTGCTCGCCGATGTTGGCCGAGGGTGCCAGCCCCACCGAACCCGCGATCTGCGCCGCGACGTCGCTCAGCACGTCGCCGTAGAGGTTCGGCATCACGACGACGTCGAAGGCCTGCGGGGTGTCGGCGAGCTTCGCGGCACCGATGTCGACGATCCAGTGCTCGTTCTCGATGTCGGGATAGTCGCGGGCGATCTCGTCGAACACCTTGTGGAACAGGCCGTCGGTCAGCTTCATGATGTTGTCTTTGGTGAAGCAGGTGACCTTGCGGCGGCCGTTCGCCCGGGTGTACTCGAAAGCGTAGCGGACGATCTTCTCGCAGCCCGGGCGCGAGATCAGCTTGAGGCACTGGTAGACCTCGTCGGTCTGGCGGTGCTCGATGCCGGCGTAGAGGTCCTCCTCGTTCTCGCGGACGATGACGACGTCCATGCCCGCATGCTTGGTCGCGATGAACGGATGGTAGGCGACGCAGGGTCGGACGTTGGCGAAGAGCCCGAGCATCTTGCGGACCGTGACGTTGAGGCTCTTGTAGCCGCCGCCCTGCGGAGTGGTGATCGGCGCCTTGTAGAAGACCTTGGTGCGCCTGAGGCTCTCCCACGCCTCGGGGCCGATCCCGGCGGTGTTGCCGGCGAGGTAGACGCGCTCGCCGACCTCGATCGGCTCGAGCGCGATGTCGGCACCGGCTGCGAGCAGGATCTTCAACGACGCCTTCATGATCTCGGGCCCGATCCCGTCGCCGAAGGCGACCGTGACCGGGACGCCGCCGGGCTTGCGCGGCAGGTCGGCCGGAGCCGCGGGGTCGGCCGAGGCGGTCCGTGTGTTCATGCGTGTTCCCTCCAAAGACGCCACGGTGCGGGAATCGGACCCCCGATCTCGAGGACGGCGCGAATCTGCCGGCCCGGCTCGGATCGGGCAAGCTGCCAGCGCGTCACGGGAAGGGTCGGGAGGCGAGAGGTGCGAGGCGAGGGCATCGGCACGACCGCCGATCGGCGTCTGGTGCGGAGATCACCGGCGGTTGCAGGCGAGGAGGTGGCGCGCCCGAGAGGATTCGAACCCCTAACCCTCAGATCCGTAGTCTGATGCTCTATCCAGTTGAGCTACGGGCGCGTGGCCGGCCGTCTAGCTGCGCCGGTCCCGGCTGGCAAGTGGGGTGGGCGGCGGCCGCGTCAAGAGGCCCCGGCGACGATCGCCCCGATCCGCTCGGCCATCTGCTCGGGCGTCGTGCCGTGGCCGAAATGGGCGAGGTAGCGGCCGTCCGGACCCATCAGGTAGGTGAAGGTCGAATGGTCGACGAGGTAGTCCTCGCCGCGCTTCTCCTCCGACTTCCGGGCATAGACCCGCCAGGCCTTCTTGACCGCCTCGATCTCCTCGACCGTGCCGGTGAGCCCGATCAGCCGGGGATGGAACGCCGCGACGTAGTCCTTCAGGACCGCCGGGGTGTCGCGCTCGGGGTCGACCGAGACGAAGATCGGCTGGACGCGCTGCGCCGTCTCGGGCGGCAGCCGGTCGATCGCCTCGGCCATGGTGTGCAGGCCGAGCGGGCACATGTCGGGGCAGTAGGTGTAGCCGAAATAGACGAGCCGGAAGCGGCCCGCGAGCGCCGCCTCGGAGAGCCGCCGGCCGTCCTGGTCGAGCAGCTCGAGTGGGCCGCCGATCTGGACCAGCCCGGCGCCCGGGCGCTGCGTCGCCTGCCGGTCGGAGCGCGCCACCAGCATCGCCGCCACCGCGGCGCTGACCGCCGCCAGCGCCACGAGCACGACGATCAGGATCCGCTGCCGCATCCGCTCCCGTTCCGTTGCCCGCACCATGGTGGCTCGACTAGGGGTCGAGCCGGGCCTCCCGCAAGTCGCGACGGTGTCGCTGTGTCCGGGTGTCGCGGGCGCCGCTCAGGGACGCTCGCCCCGGGCCAGCCGCGCCTCGATCGCGGCGACCGCCGCCGGCAGGTCGGCCACGCCGTCGACCACGAGATGGGCGCCGGCACGGGCGAGCCGGTCGACGGCGCGGGCACGCAGCCGCGCCTGCTCGGCCGCCGGCAGCGCCAGCCACTCCTCGAGCGGCAATCCCACCTCGTTGCCGCTCACCGCCACGGCCACCGTCCACATGCCGGCGGCGAGCCCCTCCTCGATCCCCGGCACCGTGTCGTCGACCTTGAGGCAGGCCGCGACGTCGGAGACCGCGAGCCGGGCGGCGTTCAGGAGGCACATGGCCGGCCGCGGCCTGGCCCGCGGTACGTCGCTGGCGGCGACCGCGTCGTCGAGCTCGAGGCCCTGGCGGCGCGCCTCGGCCAGGCAGACCTCCAGCATGTCGCGCGAATAGCCGGTATTCGCGGCGAGCTTCACGCCGCGCGCACGCAGCGCCCGGCAGGTCTCGAGGGCGCCGGGCACGAGCTCGGCGTAGCGCGGCAGGCAGGCGAGCTGGGCCGGGACGAAGGCGGCGTAGAGCCGGTCGACGTCGGTCTCGGAGGGCTGCCTGCCGTGGCGGGCGGCGAAGCGGGCGGCGATCGCCGGGGCGAAGAGCAGCTCGCGCACGTGCTGGCGCTTCTCGGCACCCATGGGGCCGCGCGCCTCGGCGAGCGAGATGGCGACACCTTCGGCCGCGAAGACCTCGACGAACACCCCGGCCGGTGCGCAGGAGCCGAAATCCACGAGCGTGCCGGCCATGTCGAAGATCACGGCCTCGAGCCCGCCGCACCAGCGGCGCTGCCAGCTCCAGCTCATGCCGCGGCCTCCCGCGCCACCGCCGGCGCACCGCTCGCCACACCCAGGGCCGCCAGGGCCTCGCGCACGGCCGCGACCGCACCGCGCACGACCTCTGGCCCGAGCCGGCCGATGCAGCCCATGCGAAACGACGGCGCCACGGTGAGCTTGCCCGGGTAGATCACGTAGCCGCGCGCGCGCAGGAGCTCGTAGAACTCCTCGAAGCGGAAGCGCGGGTCGGCCGGCATCTTGAAGGTCACGATGATCGGCGCCTGGACCGCCGGGTCGAGCAGGGGCTCGAAGCCGAGCCCGCGCATGCCCTCGACCAGGATCCGGGCGTTCTCGGCATAGCGGCGGCCGCGGCCCTCCACGCCACCCTCGGCCTCGTGCTCGAGCAGGGCCTCGTGGAGGGCGGCGAGCACGTGCGTCGGCGGGGTGAAGCGCCACTGCCCGGTCCGCACGTAGGCGGCTTCCTGGTCGGCGAGGTCGAGCGAGAGTGCCGGGGCGTTGCCAGCGGCCGCCGAGAGCGCGCTCGCGCGGGCGATCACGAAGCCCACGCCCGGCACGCCCTCGAGGCACTTGTTGGCCGAGGCGGCGAGCCCGTCGAAGCGGATCCGCCGCGCGTCGATCGGCAGCGCCCCGAAGCTGCTCATGGCATCGACCAGGAGCGCGCGGCCGTGCCGCGCGGTGACCTCGGCCACCGCCTCCAGGGGATTGAGGATGCCGGAGGTGGTCTCGCAATGGACCACCGCCACGTGGCCGATCGAGGGCTCCGAGGCGAGCCGCGCCTCGAGTGCCGCCGGGTCGACCGGCCGGTCCTCGGGCCAGGCCAGGGTCTCGACGGCGCGGCCGTGATAGCCCGCCATCCTGACCATCCGCTCGCCATAGGCGCCGTTGACCAGGACGAGGAGTCGGCCCGTGCGCGGCACGAGCGTGCCGAGCATCGCCTCGACCGCGAAGGTGCCGCTGCCCTGGATCGGCACGCAGCGATGGCTCTCGCCGCCTTGGACGAGCGCCAGCAGGCGCTCCCGCACGGCGCGGTCGAGGTCGATGAAGGCGCGGTCGCGCGAGCCGCGGTCGTGCAGCATGGCGGCCTTGACCGTGGCCGAGGTGGTGAGCGGACCCGGCGTGAGGAGCCAGGGATCGGCGGGCGGGGCAGGCAAGGCTGCGGGTCTCCGGGCGCGGTCGGGCGCCCGCGATCTCTAGACCCGTGCGGCCGCCGTTTGAAGCGGCGCCGGGCGCGGCCCGGGGGCGGCCGGCTTGAAGTGCAGTACGACCTTGAGGCCCGGGGCGTTGTCGGCGAGCTCGAGCCGGGCGCCGTGCAGCTTGGCCACGGCGGCCACCAGGGAGAGGCCCAGGCCGTTGCCCGGCGTCGAGCGGTCGGGCTGGAGGCGGACGAACCGCTCGAGCGCCTTGCCGCGCAGCTCCGCCGGGATGCCCGGACCGTCATCGGCGACCTCGAGGGTCGGCTCGGAGCCGGCACGGGCGCGGACCCGGACGGTGCCGCCCTCGGGCGTGTACTTGATGGCGTTGTCGACGAGGTTGGCGATCGCCTGGGCGAGGAGCTGGCGGTGGCCGCTCACCGGTGCCGGCTCGGCGGCGTCGATCGTGAGCGCGATCCGCCGCTCCTCGGCGAGCGGCTCGTAGAGCTCGGCCACGTCGCGCGCGAGGTCCGCGAGGTCGACCGGCTCGTGGTCGCGGCGCTCGCTCGCCGCCTCGGCCCGGGCGATCGAGAGCAGCGCGTTGAATGTCGCGATCAGACCGTCGGCGTCGCGCATGGTGGCCTCCAGGATCTCGCGGGCCTGGCCCCGGTCGAGGTCCTGGAGGAGCGCCACCTCGATCCGCGAGCGGATGCGGTTCAAGGGCGTGCGCAGGTCGTGGGCGACGTTGTCGGTGACCTCGCGCATCGAGGCCACGAGCTGCTCGATCCGGTCGAGCATGGCGTTCAGGTTCTGGGCGAGCTCGTCGAACTCGTCGCCGCCACCGAACAGCGCGATCCGCTGCTCGAGGTTGCCGGCCATGATCGCGGCCGTCGTGCGGTTGACCTGCTCCAGCCGGCCGACCGTCCAGCGCGACAGCGCGAAGCCGCCCATGAGCCCGAGCAGCAGCATGAGGCCGGTGCCGCCGGCAATCGCGCTCCTGAGCAGCTGCTGGGTCCTGAGCTTGTCGTGGATGTCGCGGCCGACCAGGAGCTTGAGACCGCTCGGCAGCTCCACGGCGCGGGCCAGCACCTGCCGGTCGGTGCCGTCGCGGCGGCGGCGGTCGACCAGCTTCAGCCGGTAGAGCTCGGCCGCCGGGGGCGGCTCGCTCGGCCAGCTCGCGATGTTGCCGGCGAGGAATCGCCCCTTGGCGTCGACCAGGAGGTAGAAGCTCGAGCGGTCGGGGTCGTAGGCCGAGCGCAGTTCGACCAGCTCGACGAGCCCGCTGACCCCGCCGAAGGCGTGCGCTTCGAGCAGCCCCTGCGCGTCGGCGTCGATGGTCTCGCGCGCCTGCTGCTCCATGTACTCGACGGCGGCCACGTAGACGAAGGTCAGAAGGGCCAGCGCCGAGGCGCCGAACGCGAACCCGTAGGCCAGCGTCAGGCGGAAGACCGAGGATCTAAGCAGCCTTGTCGGGCGCGCGGAGGCTGTAGCCGGCGCCGCGGACCGTCTGGATGAGGGGATACTCGAAGCCACGGTCGATCTTCTGCCGCAGGCGGCTGATGTGCACGTCGATCACGTTGGTCTGCGGGTCGAAGCGGTAGTCCCAGACCTTCTCGAGCAGCATGGTGCGCGTCATCACTTGGCCGGCGTGGCGCAGCAGGACCTCGAGGATCTTGAACTCCCGCGGCTGCAGGTCGATCTCGCGGCCGGCCCGCTCCACCCGCCGGGCCAACAGGTCCATGGACAGGTCGGCGTAGCGCAGGACCGTCTCGCGGCCGTCGCCGGGCTCGGCGGTCCGCCGCCGGAGGAGCGCCTCGAGCCGGGCGAGCAGCTCGGAGAAAGCATAGGGCTTGACGAGATAGTCGTCACCCCCGGCCTTGAGGCCCTTGACCCGGTCGTCGACCTCGCCCAGCGCCGAGAGGAACAGCACCGGCGTGCGGTTGCCGGTGGCGCGCAACGTGCGCACCAGCGACACCCCGTCGAGCCCCGGCAGCATGCGGTCGACGATGAGCACGTCGTGCGCCTCGGTGGCGGCCATCAACAGGCCCTCCTTGCCGGTGTGCGCGACGTCGACGGTGTAGCCGCTCTCGCCCAGCCCCTTGGCGAGGTAGGCCGCGGCATCCTTGTCGTCCTCGATGATCAGGACCCGCATGGTCTGCCTGCCGCTCGCCGGGCGAGCGCTCTGCGTGGTGTCGGTCAACATGATGCCTGCTCTCTCGCCGGCGGTCCACGGCCGCGGCCCGGCGGGACGGGCGCACCCGCCCCGCCGGGATCGGGCTCAGGACACCGCCATGGGGACCGCCACGAAGCGCTGCCGGCCGTCGCGCTGCAGCTGCACGAGGACGCTGCGCTGGCCCTCGGCGTGCGCCTTGCGGACCGCCTCGACCACCTCGGCCGGGGCACGCACCGGCTTGCCGGCCACGGCCAGGATCAGATCGCCCTCGCGCACGCCCTTGGCGGCGGCCGGGCCGTCCGGCCGGACCTCGCGCACGAGCACGCCCTCGACGCCGGGCTCGATGTCGAAGCGCTGGCGCAGCTCCGGGGTCAGTGCGGCGAGGCCGAGGCCGAGCCGGGGCTGGCCGACGGCCGGCTCGGCCGGCTCACCGCGCGCCACCTGCTCGGCGGTCGGCTGACGCCCGACCTCGACCACGATCCTGCGCTCCTTGCCGTCGGCGAGCACGGTCACCTGGGCGGTCCGCCCGGGCTCGACCGCCGCCACCGCGCGGCTCAAGGTGCGCAGCCGGTCGATCGGCGTGCCGTTGAACTCGCGCACCACCTGGCCGGCGACGAGCCCCGCCTTCTCGGCCGGGCTGCCCGGCTCGACCTTGGCGATCAGCGCCCCCTTGGTGTCGGGCACGCCCAGGCTCCTGGCCAAGTCCTCGTCGAGCGGCTGGATCTGCACGCCGAGCCAGCCGCGCTGCACCGTACCCTTGTCGATCAGCTCGGCCACCACCTGCTTGGCGGTGTTGGCCGAGATCGCGAAGCCGATGCCGATGTTGCCGCCCGAGGGCGAGACGATGATGCTGTTGACGCCCACCACCTCGCCGTCGAGGTTGAAGGTCGGGCCGCCCGAATTGCCGCGGTTGATCGGCGCGTCGATCTGGATGAACTCGTCGTAGGGGCTGGCGCCGAGCTCTCGGCCGGTCGAGCTCACGATGCCGGCCGTGACCGTGCCGCCCAGCCCGAACGGGTTGCCGACCGCCACGACCTTGTCGCCGACCCGGACCTTGCTCGAATCGCCGAAGTCGACCCAGACCGGCTCGCCCTTGGGCTGCACCTCGAGCACGGCGAGATCGGTCTTCTCGTCGACCCCGACGATCCTGGCATCCAGGCGGCTGCCGTCCTGCAGGACCACCATGACCTTCTCGGCGCCGTCGACGACGTGCGCGTTGGTGACGATGTGGCCCTTGCCGTCGATGAAGAAGCCCGAGCCCTCGCCGCGTGCGCGGAAGCGCGGCTGGCGCTCCGGCTGCTGCGGCATGGGCTGGCCGAAGAAGCGCTCGAAGAAGCGGCGCATCTCGGGGTCGGCGAACGGTGCCGGCATCGGCGCGTCGCGCTCGGTGCGCTCGACCTGGACGTTGACCACCGCCGGGAGCAGGGCTTCGACGAGCTGCGCGTAGGAGCGTTCGAGCTCGGCACGCGCCACCTTGCCGCGCACCTCCTGGGTGGCCGAGCCGGGCGCCGCCCAGGCGCCGCCGGAGAGCGCGAGAGCCGAGACCAGCCCGAGC
>JBBIIE010000078.1:0-14946 GCA_037446605.1 Geminicoccaceae bacterium
GCTCGCCCCGAGGGTGGCGCGGGCGCGGCGGATCGCGGGCCACTGCGCCAGCACGGCGCCGGCCACCACGAGCAGCGCGCCCACGAACTGGCCGGGCCGGGGCGTGGTGCCGAGCGCGAGCGCCAGCAGCATGACGTAGAAGGGTGCGAGGTTGGTGTGGATCGAGGCCACCGTGGCACCCAGCAGACGCACGCCCACGAGCCAGAGCGAGACGCTCGCGGCGATCGAGAAGCCGGCGAGCCAGCCCAGGAGGAGGAGGCTGTCGCGGCCGAGGTCGACGCGCAGTGGTGCGAGGCCCAGGGCGGTGAGCACGCCCGCCACGATCAGGAGGAAGACGCCGCCGACGGTGAGCCCGAGCGTGGATTTGGCGATCGCGTCCAGGCCGGCGAGGCGCGTCCCGGAGATGCGCGAGTACCAGGTCCAGAGGACCTGCGAGAGGAGGACGAGGAGCTCGCCGCCCTTGGGCGCGGGCAGCCAGGAGCCCGGCGGCAGGCTGGCGACCACCCCGCCCGCCATGGCGAGCAGGATGCCGAGCGCCAGGTGCGCGTTGAGCCGCTCGGTGCCGTCGATCAGCCCGAGGATCGCCGAGATGAGCGGCATGGCGGTCACGATGATCGCGGTCGTGACCGGGTCGGACCAGGCCTGGCCGAAGACGATGCAGAGGGCCGCCAGGCCGAAGCCGAGCACGCTCGCGAGCACGAGGTCCGGCCAGGAGGTCGGGCGCAGCGAGCCGAGCCGGCCGGTGAGCGCGCAGAAGGCGAGCAGCACGAGGCCGGCACCGAGGATGCGGCCGACCGTGAGCCAGACCGGCGTCCAGCTGCGCAGGAGCGTGTCGGTGACGAGGAACGAGCTCGCCCAGAGGACGATGGCGACGAGCGTGACGCCGTTGCCGAGGAGGATCCCGCCGCTGCCGGGGGTGGATCGAGCGACGTGCATCCCGCCTCGCGCGAGCGGACGGACCCTCCTTCGGGTCGGTCGTCGGACGGGATGTGCGGCTAGCGCGGGTAGGCTCAGCTTTCAACCCACCCGGCGAGCTCGCCGCGCGCGAGTTCCTCGAGCAGGTCGATGTGGGCGTCGCCGTCGTTGAGGCAGGGAATGTAGGTGAAGCGCTCCCCGCCGGCCTCGAGGAAGGTCTCGCGACCGGCCTCGGCGATCTCCTCCAGGGTCTCGAGGCAGTCGGTCGCGAAGGCCGGCGAGATCACGGCGATGCGCTTGACGCCGCGCCCGGGCAGCGTCGCCAGGGTCTCGTCCAGATAGGGCTGCAGCCACTCCTCGCGGCCGAAGCGCGACTGGAACACGACCATCGCCCGCTCGGCCGGCCATCCGAGCGCCTCGCGCAGGAGCCGCGAGGTCTTCTGGCAGTGGCAGTGGTAGGGATCACCCTCCAGCAGGAAGCGCTTGGGCACGCCGTGGTAGGACATGAGGAGGAGGTCGGGCTCGAAGTCGAGGCCGGAGAGGTGCCGGCGGATGCTGTCGGCCAGCAGGCGGATGTAGGTCGGGTGGTCGTGGTAGGGGCCGAGCGTGCGCACCGCCGGCTGCCATTTGAGGGTCTTCAGGGCGTCGAAGGCCTTGTCGTAGGCGGTCGCGGTCGTGGGTGCGGCATATTGCGGGTAGAGCGCCATGAGCAGCAGCCGCCGGCAGCCCTGCTGCACGAGCCGGTCGATGGCGCCCTTGATCGAGGGGTTGCCGTAGCGCATCGCCCAGTCGACCAGGATCTCCGGGCGGCGGCCGGCGAGGCGGGCGGCGAGCCTGGCCGCCTGGCTGCGGGTCACCGTCTTCAACGGGCTCTCGTCGAGCTCCCGGTTCCAGATCGCGTCGTACTCGCGGCCCTTGGAGAAGGGCCGCCGGCTCAGGATGACGAGCTGGAGGAGCGGCTGCCAGAGCCAGCGCGGATAGTCGATCACCCGCCGGTCGGACAGGAACTCCGAGAGGTAGCGCCGCATCGACCAGTAGTCGGTGGCATCGGGCGTGCCGAGGTTCAACAGCAGCACGCCGATCCGCGCCGGCAGGACCGGAGGGTGGTCCGCCGGAAGCGGGCTCGCCTGGCTACGCTCCTGGACCAGCGGGCGATCGAGCACCGAGATTCCGACCATGGTCAGCGTCCTCCCAGCATGGCAGCGCGCGCGGATCCTGTCATCAAGCGGCCGGGCAGCCGCGCGCCGCGCCGCGTGGACGAGCCCGGCGCGGCATCCTAGAGTGGCGGTTGCGGGCCGGTGACCGAGGAGCGAGCCCGGCCGCACGGAGAGGTCCATGAGCCAGGCACCGAACTCGCTGCAGGCGCGCGACAAGGCGTTCGTCGTCCACCCCTACACCAACCTGCGCGCGCACGAGCAGCAGGGGCCGCTGGTGATCAGCGGCGGCGAGGGAATCTGGGTCGTGGACGACGACGGCAGGCGCTACATCGAGGGGCTCTCGGGCCTGTGGTGCGCGGCGCTCGGCTTCTCCGAGCGGCGGCTGGCCGAGGCGGCGCGCCGGCAGATGGAGCGCATGCCCTACACCCACGTCTTCGCGCACCGTTCCAGCGAGCCGGTGATCGAGCTGGCCGAGCGGCTGGTCGACCTCGCCCCGGAACCCATCGCCAAGGCGTTCTTCGTCAACTCGGGCTCGGAGGCGATCGACACCGCGATCAAGCTGATCTGGTACCACAACAACGCCCTGGGCAAGCCCGAGAAGAAGCGGATCATCGCGCGCCGGCGCGCCTATCACGGCATCACGCTGGCGGGCGGGCATCTGACCGGGCTCGCCTACGCCCGGGCCGGGTTCGACCTGCCGATGTCGGACCGCTTCTTCCACGTGACCTGCCCCTCGCACTACCGCGACGGCCTGCCGGGCGAGAGCGAGGAGGCGTTCGCCACCCGTCTCGCCCAGGAGGTCGACACGCTGATCCGGGCGCTCGGGCCGGAGACCGTGGCGGCCTTCTTCGCCGAGCCGGTGATGGGCGCCGGCGGCGTGGTGGTCCCGCCCCGGGGGTATTTCGAGAAGGTCCAGAAGGTCCTCCGCGAGCACGACGTGCTGTTCGTCGCCGACGAGGTCATCAACGGCTTCTGCCGCACCGGCAACATGTGGGGCTGCGACACGTTCGCCATCCGGCCCGATCTGATGGTCTGCGCCAAGCAGCTCTCCTCCGCCTACCTGCCGATCGCCGCCGTGCTGATGAGCGGCGCCTTCTACGACGTGATCGCCGACCAGTCGGCCAGGCTCGGCGTGCTCGGCATGGGCTACACCTATGGCGGGCACCCGGTCGCGGCGGCGGTCGCGGTCGAGACGCTCAAGATCTACGAGAGCGACCGGATCCTCGATCACGTGCGCGCGGTGGCACCCCGCTTCCAGGCGCGGCTCGCCCGGCTGGCGTCGCACCCGCTCGTGGGCGAGGCGCGCGGGATCGGGCTCCTGGGCGGGCTCGAGATCGTCAAGGACGAGCGGACCAGGGAGCAGTTCCCGGTCGCCGCCAAGGCGGCCGCGCAGATCACCCAGCGCTGCCAGGAGCAGGGGCTGATCCTCCGCCCGCTGCCGGGCGACGTGGTCGGCATCTGCCCACCGCTGATCATCAAGGAGGGCGAGATCGACGAGCTGTTCGACCGGCTGGAGCGCGGCCTGGACGCGGCCCTGCCGGCGATGCCCATGGCCGCCTGAGGCGGCCGGCCGGCTCAGACCACCTCGTTGACGAGCCGCGTCTGGCCGCGCGCGAGCCGGGCCACGTTCTCGACCAGGAGATCGAGCACGCGGTCCTCGTAGGCCCGGGTCTCGCCCGCGGTGTGCGGGGTCAAGAGCAGGTCGGGGGCCGTCCAGAGTGCCGAGCCGGCGGGCAGCGGCTCGTCGCGGGTGACGTCGATCGCGGCGCCGGCGAGCCGGCCCGAGGCGAGTGCCTCGACCAGCGCCGCCTCGTCGACGCAGCGGCCGCGGGCGACGTTGACGAAGAGGGCACCCGGAGGGAGCCGGGCGAGCAGCTCGCGGCCGACGAGGCCCTCGGTCTCCGGGGTGAGCGGGCAGGCGAGGACGAGCACATCGGCCCGGGCGGCGAGCTCGGGCAGCTCGGCCAGGCCGTGCACGGCCGAGGCCGCCCCGGCCCCGGCGCCGGGCTCGCGGCGGACCGCCAGCACCTGCATGCCGAAGGCGCGGGCGAGCTCGGCGATGCGGTTGCCGATCCGCCCGAGGCCGACCAGGAGGAGCGTCCTGCCGGCGAGCTCCTGCTCGCGCTCGGCCAGATCGCCGAGCATGCCGCGCCAGTGCCGCCGCGCCTGGTTGGCGACCGCCTCGGGCAGCCGCCGGGTGAGCGCCAACAGGAGCGCGAGTGCGTGCTCGGCCACGGCGTTGGCGTTCACCCCGGCGGCGCTGGCGAGGCGCACGCCGCGCGCCCGCAGCCGCTCCCGGTCGTACTGGTCGGTGCCGGCGCTGATCGACTGGATGAAGCGCAGCCGCGGCGCGCGGTCGAGCAGCTCGTTGCGCCAGAGGCCCGAGACCACGAGGACCTCGAGCTCCTCGATCGCGGCGTCGAGTGCCGTCCGGTCGCGCAGCTCGACGAGCGGCCACTCCAGGCCGCGCGCCGCCGCCCGCTCGCCGAGCCGGTAGGCGACGTGCGCGAGGCCGGTGCGCGGGGCCGGGGAGAGGCTGGTCATCGGGGGGCTCCGTGGCGGCGGTCGCCCGGCTCTTGCCGCAGCCGCGGACGGCCCGGCAAGCCTCGCCGCCGCGGGCCGGCTCAGCCCGGCGCGCGGAACCGGTAGTGGGCGACCAGCCACTCCTGGCCGCCCCGGAAGCCGAACAGTTCGGCGCAGGCCATGAGGAAGATGCGCCAGCGCTGCAGCCAGAGCCGCGCCGCCTCGGCGCCGTGCAGGTCGGCCAGCACCGGCAGGACCGCGCCGCGCGCGGCATCGAGGTTGGCGAGCCAGGCCTCGAGCGTGCGCTGGTAGTGGCGGCCGTCGACGAGCCGGGTCTCCTCGTGCGTGAGGGGACCGGCGGCCGAGGGGATCAGGTCGACCGAGGGCATCAGCCCGCCGGTGAAGAAGTGGCGCGCCATCCAGGTGGCCGGCCCCTCGTCCTCGAAGGGGTAGGCGAAGCGGCGGTGCGCGAAGACGTGCACGAACAGCGCCCCGCCCGGCTCCAGCCAGCCCGCGATCCGCCGCATCAGCCGGGCGTGGTTGCGGACGTGCTCGAACATCTCGACCGAGACCACGCGGTCGAAGCGGTCGGTGGTGTCGAAGTCGGCGATGTCGGCGGTCACGACCTCGAGGTTGGCGAGCCCGATGCGGGCGGCGCGCGCCAGGATGAAGGCGCGCTGGCTCGCGGAGTTGGAGAGTGCGGTGATGCGCGCGTTCGGGAACCGCTCGGCCAAGTAGAGGCAGAGCGAGCCCCAGCCGCAGCCGAGCTCGAGGATGCGCTGGCCGTCCGCGATCCCGGCGCGCTCGGCGGTGAGCGAGAGCATCGCCTCCTCGGCCGCGGCGAGCGTCTCCACCCCCTCGGGCCAGAGGCAGGAGCTGTACTTCAGCCGGGGACCCAGCATCCGCTCGAAGAGTGCCGCCGGCACCTCGTAGTGCTGGGCGTTGGCGGCATCGGCGTGGACGGTGAGCGGTGCCAGGGCGAGGCCCTCGCGCCAGCGCGCCCGCTCGGCCGCGGCGCCCGCCTCCTCCTCGAGCCGGCCGGCGAGCATGCGGCGGATGCCCGCCCGGATCATCGGATCGGGGAGGAGGCCGCTCTCGGCCAGCTCGATGGCACTCTTCAAGGCGAGCTCTCCCTGGGCGGCCAGGGGACGAACATCGAGACCTCGGCCTGGTAGCGGCGATAGTCCTCGCCGCGCGAGGCGAGCGCCTGCTGCTCGGTGTAGGGGATGCCGGTGCCGCGCAGGAGCGTGGCGAGCATCAGCACCGAGCCCGTGAGCGCGAGCGCCACCGCCCAGGGCTCGCCCCAGGCGAGCAACGGCCAGGTGAACCAGCCGAGCCACTCGAAGAAGTAGTTGGGGTGGCGCGACCACGCCCAGAGGCCGCGCCGGCAGGTCCGCCCGCGGTTGGCCGGGTCGGCTCGCCAGGCTGCGAGCTGGCGGTCGGCGAGCGTTTCGCCGCCGACCGCGACCGCCCAGACCAGGACGGCGAGCAGCGCCGCCGCGCCCGGCAGCGGTGCCGCCACCGAGGCGGCGGCGAGGAAGGGCAGCGCGAAGACGGCGGCGGCGAGCGCCTGCGCCTGGAAGAAGAGGAGGAACATCGGCTGCGCCCGCTCGCCCCAGTGCGCGCGGAGCCGCTGGTAGCGGCCGTCCTCGGGCTTGCCGAGCACCCGGTCGGTCAGGATGTGCCAGGCGAGCCGGCCGGCCCAGAGACCGCCGAGCAGGCCCACGAGCAGCCGGCGCGCCGCATCGCCCTCGGCGAACAGCGCGCACCAGATCGCGAGGAAGCCCATCGCCGCCGACCAGCAGACGTCGACGATCCCGGCGTCCCGGTGTCGCCGCTGCCAGTCCCAGGCCCAGAGCATGGCGAGGGCCACGATCGCCCAGCCGGTGGCGAGGAGGATGGGCCAGCTCATGCGCCGGGCGGGGTGGCGGCGGGCGCGAAGCCGTCGAGGCGGCGGGCGAGCGCCAGAAGCGCCGGTGTCGCCAGGGCGTAGACGGCGGCGACCGCGAGGTAGCCGAGCCAGGCGGGCTCCAGGACCTCGCCGGCACCGAGCCGGACACCGGCCAGGTAGGCGAGCGGGCCACCCACGGCGCCGAGCAGGGCGGCGAGCGGCAGGAGCCCGCGCAGCCAGCGCAGGCTGACGTTGAGGGTGGTGGCGAACAGCACCCAGAGGGTGACCATCCAGTCGGGCGCCAGGCCCGCGACCAGGACGCCCTGGGCGAAGCTCAGCCGCCCGGCCAGGACGAGCGCGCTGTCGAGCACGAGGCCGAGGAGCCCGGCGGCGGCGAGCAGCAGCGCCTCGCGCCCGGGCCTGGCGGCGGAGCGGAGGTGCAGGAGGAGGATCGGGAGCGCCACGAGCGGGCCGAGCCAGGGCCGGCCCCGAGCCGCGCCGAGCACGCAGGCGAACCAGCCGACCTGGAAGCCCAGGACGTTCAGGAGCAGCGAGGAGCGGCGGGCGGGCGGGGCGGTCGTGGTCGGCTCCGCGAGGGGGCGAGCGGGCATCCTTCGGCCGGCGCGGGCTGCCAGGGGCGAGGTGGACGGCCCCAAGCCCTGCGGCCGTCCCGCTCGGTGATACGCCCGGCCGCCGGCCGCGGATCAGCGGTTCAGGCGGCGGCGACCGAGAAGCGGTCGGGATCGTAGCCGAGGCCGAGCGCATCGAGCTCGGCCACGAGCCTCGCCCCCTCGGCCGGGTCGAGCTCGACCAGCGGCGGGCGGACCAGCCGCCAGACCTCGTCCTTGTGCGCCTGCGCGATGACGTGCTTGATCGCCGGGATCAGCGGCCGGCGCTGCAGCGCCTCGCGGCCCTGCGCCACCGGCTGCATGCGCGCCTCGGCCGTGGCCCGATCGCCCCGCTCGAAGGCGTCGAAGACCGCCCGGCTGGCGGCGCAGTTGAGGTTGGCGGCGGCCGAGATCGTCCCCGCACCACCCGCCTTCAACAGATCCAGCAGGTGCTGGTCGGCGCCGGCGAAGACCGCCATCTGCGGGAAGCTGCGCACCAGCGAAAGCGTGTGCGCCAGATCGCCCGAGCTGTCCTTGATGCCCCTGATGGTGGCCGGATAGCGCTCCAGCAGGCGGGCGATCACGGCGTGCGGGATCGGCACGCCCGAGACCTGCGGGAAATGGTAGAAGAGCAGCTCGAGGCGCGGGTCGCCGACCGCCTCGATCACCTCGGCATAGGCGCGCACCAGCCCCTCGTCGGGGAGGTTCTTGTAGAAGAAGGGCGGCAGCATCAGCACCCGGGTGACGCCCTGGGCCAGGGCGTGGCGGATCAGCGCCACGGTGTCGGCGCGCGCGCAGCAGCCCACCCCCACGATCATCCGCGACGGCGGCAGCCCGGCCGCCACGAACGCCTCGAGCGCGGCCCGGCGCTCGTCGACCGAGAAGGCCTGGGTCTCGCTCGTGGTGCCGAACACGCCGAGCCCGTGGCAGCCCTGGCGGAGCAGCCAGCGGGCGTGGCGGGTGTAGCGCTCGACGCCGATCCGCCCGTCCGGGTCGACCGGTGTCACGACCGCGGCCCAGATCCCGCGCAAGCGCAGCTCGCTCATCCCAGCCTCCGACAGCTCGTCCGGGCGAGCCTAGCGCAGGCCGGCGCGCCTTGCAGCCGGCCGCCGCGCGCTGCGGCGATGCGACCCTGCCGCACGGCCCTTGGAACCATTACAAGGAGAGGCGGACCGACCCGCGGAGGCCCTCCGTGCCGATGCCCGAGCTGCCCTCCGGGCTCACCCCGCACCGACTGGCGCTGCTCGCCGCGGCCGGCGCGCTCGCGGTCGGCATCGGGCTCCGGCTCGACGGCCGGGACGAGGCGGCGGCGCTGGTGTGGGCCGCCGGGATGCTGCCGGCGCTCCTGCTGCTCGGCGTCGAGGTGGCGCGCAAGCTCGCCCGCGGCGAGACCGGGGTCGACCTGATCGCGGGTCTCGCCATGGCCGGCGCGCTCCTGCTCGGCGAGCACCTGGCGGGCGTCGTCGTGGCGCTCATGCTGACCGGCGGCAACGTGCTCGAGGAGCAGGCCGAGCGGCGCGCCGGCCGCGAGCTCGGAGCACTCCTCGGCCGCACGCCGCGCAGCGCGCAGCGCCGGCGCGACGGTCGCATCGAGACCGTTCCGGTCGAGGCGATCGTCCCGGGCGACCGGCTGCTCGTGGCGCAGGGGGCGGCCGTGCCGGTCGACGGCGTGCTCCTCGAGGCACCCGCCCAGCTCGACGAATCGGCGCTCACCGGCGAGCCGCTGCCGGTCGAGCGGCAGCCCGGGGAGCGGCTGCGCAGCGGCACGGTCAATGCCGGGCCGCCGCTCGCGCTCGAGGCCCGCGCCACCGCCGCCACGAGCACCTACGCGGCGATCGTCCGGCTGGTCGAGACCGCACAGGCGAGCAAGGCGCCGCTCGTGCGCCTGGCCGATCGCTGGGCGCTGGTCTTCCTGCCGGTGACGCTGGTGGCGGCCGGCCTCGCCTGGGCGCTCTCGGGCGATCCGGTGCGCGCGCTCGCGGTGCTCGTCGTGGCCACCCCCTGCCCACTGATCCTGGCGGCTCCGGTGGCGATCGTGGCCGGGATCTCGGCCGCCGCACGGCGCGGCGTGCTGTTCAAGACCGGCGGGGCGCTCGAGACCCTGGCACGCGCCGCCGTGCTCGTGCTCGACAAGACCGGCACGCTCACCACCGGGCGGGCGCGGCTCGTGGGCGTGGAGGCCTGCGGGTCCCTGCCCGAGGCCGAGATCCTGCGCCTCGCGGCCTCGCTCGACCAGCTCTCGAACCACCCCCTGGCCGAGGCGATCGTGCGCGCGGCGCGTGCGCGCGGCCTCGCCCTCGGGCTGCCCGAGGCGGTCCACGAGGCGCCCGGCGAGGGGATCGACGGCCGGGTCGAGGGGCGGTGGGTGCGGCTCGGCCGGCTCGCCCACACCGACGGGCGCGGGGTGCACACGAGCTGGGCCGAGCGCACCGTGCGGCGGGCCGAGCGCGACGGGGCGGCACCCGTGTTCGTGGCGGTCGAGGGCGAGCTCGTGGGCGCCTTGCTGCTCGCCGACGAGATCCGCCGCGAGGCGCCCCGGGCGCTCCGCGCGCTGCGCGCGGCCGGGCTGCGCCGCATCGTCATGCTGAGCGGCGACCGTCCCGACGTCGCCGAGGCGATCGGCGCCGCCCTCGGCATCGACACGGTGCTCGCCGACCGCACCCCGGCCGACAAGGTCGACGCGATCCGCAGCGAGCGGGCCGAGGGCGTCGTGGTGATGGTCGGCGACGGCGTCAACGACGCGCCGGCGCTCGCCGCCGCCGAGGTCGGGGTGGCGATGGGGGCGCGCGGTGCCGCCGCCGCCGCCGAGGCGGCCGACGTCGTGCTCCTGGTCGACCGGCTCGACCGGCTGATCGACGCGATCGCGGTGGCGCGGCGCACGCGCGGCATCGCGCTGCAGTCGGTGCTCGCCGGGATGGCCCTCTCGGGCCTGGGCATGGCGGCGGCGGCGGTCGGCTGGCTGCCGCCCCTGGCCGGAGCGTTGGTGCAGGAGGCGATCGACGTCGCGGTGATCCTGAACGCGCTCCGCGCGCTCGGTGCGGGGTCCGCGCTCGCCCGCCCGGCGCAGGGCCTGGCGGCCGAGCGGATCCGCGAGCTCGAGGCCGACCACCGCGCCATGGCGCCGCTGATCGAGCGGATCCGCGCGCTCGCCGATCGGCTGGGTGCCGGCGACGGGGCGGCGCTCGCGGGCGAACTCGCGCGGGTCGAGGCGGAGCTGCGCGCACAGGTGCTGCCGCACGAGCTCGCCGACGAGCGCGAGCTGCACCCGCGCATCGCCCGCCTGCTCGGCGGGCGCGACCCGATGGCGCCGATCAGCCGGACGCACCGCGAGATCGCGCACCTGGCGCGGCGCCTCGCCCGTCTCGTGGCCGAGCTCCCGCCCGAGGGGCCGCTGGCCGAGGACCTGCCCGAGCTGCGCCGCACGCTCTACGCGCTGGAGGCGATCCTCGAGCTGCACTGCGCGCAGGAGGAGGAGCTCTACGAGGCGGTCGCGGCCGAGCCCGCGGCGGCGCCGCTCGCCCTCAAGGTGTCAGGACGACCCGCCCGGTGACCCGGCCGGCGGCCAGGTCGGCCAGTGCCCCGTTGACCTGGTCCAGCGCCACCCGCTTGACCGGCAGGGGCCGCAGCCGACCCTGCTGGGCGAAGCCCACGACCTCGCGCAGGTCCTCGAGCGTGCCGACATAGGAGCCGCGCACGGTGAGCACGCGCAAGGGGAACATGGCGAGCGGATAGACGAGCTTGTCGCCGTAGAGGCCGACCACGACGAGCGTGCCGCCCTTCTGCCGCAAGGCGTCGATGGCGAAGCGGGCGGTCTCGGGCCGGCCCACGAAGTCGATCGCGGCGGCCGCCCCACCCGCGGAGAGATCCCTGACCGCCTGGACCGCCGCCTTGGCGTCGCGATTGTCGACGACGTGGTCGGCGCCCGCCGCGAGCGCCGCCTCGCGCTTGGCCGGATCCGGCTCGGCCACGACGATCCGGCCCGGGACGACCGCGCGGGCCATCTGCAGCGCCTGCAGCCCGACCCCGCCGCAGCCCACCATGAGGAGCGTCTGGTCGTCACGGCCGAGCCCGGTCTTCTTGAGCGCGGAGAGCGCGGTCACCCCGGAGCAGGCATAGGTGCAGGCGACCGCCGGGTCGAGGCCGTCGAAGGGAACGAGGTAGCGGGCGTCGGGCACCAGCACGTGCGTGCTGTAGCCGCCGTCGCGCCAGGTCCCGACCACCCGCGGCTTGACGCACAGGAGCTCCTCGCCGCGCGCGCAGTCGGCACAGGCGCCGCAGCCGATCCAGGGATAGACGATCCGCCGGTCGCCGGGCCGCACCTCGTGCACCTCGGGCCCCACATCGACCACCTCGCCCAGCACCTCGTGGCCGAGGGTGAAGGGCAGCTTCAGCCCGCGCGTGGTGATGTCGAGGCGCTCGCCGCCGCCGAGGTCGAAATAGCCCTGCCAGAGGTGGAGGTCGGAGTGGCAGATGCCGGAGGTCAAGACGCGCACCACGACCTGGCGGCCCTCCGGCTTCGGGTCCGGGTGGTCGCGCGGCTCGAGCGGCTCGCCCCAGCGGATGATCTGCCAGCTCCGCATGCCCGTCTCCCCGATCGACCCGGCCGCTCAGGCGGCCCGCTTGCGCTTGTAGTAGACGTTCCCGCCCACGGTCGCGGTCCGCGTGAGCCTCTTGGTGTAGGCCGGCGGCTTGCGCCAGGACTCGTGCATCCAAAGCCCCCCCTTGGTCGGGTCGGCCGGCGGGCTCGCGGCCAGGAGCTCCCTGGCGACCGCCTGGGCCTGCTCCCAGAGCCTGGCCTCCGAGGGCTCGTCCGACTTCCTGTCGCAGGTCCAGCCGAACTCGCAGCCCTTGCCGCGCTTCTGGTGGACCACCTCGTGGATGGTGCCGGGGAAGCCCTTGTCCTCGACGCGGTTCAAGGTCAGCCAGCCCACCGCGAGCATGCCCGCGCGGCCGCCCGAGCGGCCCTCGTGGTAGACGTTCAGGGCGAGCGCCTTCTCGTCCTCGGGCGTGGCCGCCGCAGCCACGCCGGGCAGCGCCACCGCCGCCAGGAGCCCGAGCCCCACGAGCCTGCCGATCATGTGCGTTCCCCTCGCCCCGGGCGTCCGGCGCGGCTCGGACCGCCGCGCCCCGGCCGCGGTTCTGGCGGTTCTGGAGGATCGAGGGGCCGCTGGCAACGGTGGCGGTCTCAATCGCCGAGATCCGGGAACGCCACCACCCGGGCCGGGGCGCCGTCACAAGTAGGCAGCTTGAGCGGCAGGCAGCAGAGGAGCACGCGCGCCCGCTCGAGGGCCATCGTGTTGCAGAGATACTCGATCAGGATCACCCCGTTGCGCAGCAGCACGTCGTGGGTGACGTGCTCCTCGATCGGCCGGACGATCCCGTCCAGCAGATCGCGGATGACGCGGTCCTGCGGGAAGTCGACGGCGAGCGCCTTGATCCGCCGGGCGAGCAGCCACTCCGCGGCGTCGCGGGTGAGCCAGGGCGCCTCGCGCCAGAAGCGCTCGTCGGCGAGCGGCCGGCGGGCGTCCCAGCCCGTGCGCAGGAGCGCGATGTCGCCCGGGCGCAGATGCCCGGCGCAGCGCTCGAGCCGGGCGGCGTCGATCGGCTCGTCCGCGCCGACCTCGGTGAGATCGAGCACCGCGGCCGGGCCGACCGTGGCCTCGAGCGGCACCTCCGAGGTGGTCGCCCCGTCGGGGAAGTAGTGCCGGGGCGCGTCCATGTGGGTGAAGCCGTGGGTGCCCAGGGCGAAGCGGGTGATCTGGAACAGGTCACCCCGCTCGTGCGCCCTGAGCAGCGCCCGCTCGACCGGCCAGCGGAAATGGTCGGCGATCGGGTAGGTGAGGTCGACGATCCGCACGGCCGTGCTCCGGGACCCGCACCCCGGCCGCGACATCCGGCGTGCTGCAGGGCGGTCCGCTTCCGGAGTATCACGCGGCGGGACGGGCGTGCAGCCGAGGTCCGGTGATGGCGGCGATCCCGCGGACGCGGCCCTGGAACGGGCCGGCGCTGCTGAGCTACGGCTTCCGGCCGTTCTTCCTCGTGGCCGGCATCCAGGGCGTGCTCGTGATGCTGGCGTGGACGGCCTTCCTGGCCGGCGCCCTGCCGCTGCCCCGGGCCTTCCCGCCGGCCGCCTGGCACGCCCACGAACTCCTGTTCGGCTACGGCTTCGCGGTGGTGGCGGGCTTCCTCCTGACCGCCATCCCCAACTGGACCGGACGGCTGCCGCTCAACGGGCTGCCGCTCCTGGCGCTGGTCGGGCTCTGGCTCTTGGGCCGGCTGGCGGTGCTCGCGGCCGACCTCCTGCCGCCGCCGCTCCTGGCGCTCGCCACCCTCCTCTTCCCGGCGAGCCTGACCTTCCTCGCCGGGCGCGAGGTGGTGGCCGGGAACAACCGCCGCAACCTGCCGGTCGTGGGCCTCGTCGGGGCACTCGGCCTCGTCCAGGCGCTCCTGCACCTGGAGCTGGCGCAGGGCGGCGACGCGCGGCTGGCGCCGCGCCTCGCGACGGCGCTCCTGTTGCTGCTGATCATGCTGATCGGCGGCCGCATCGTGCCGAGCTTCACCACCAACTGGCTGCGCCACAACCGGCCGGGCACGGCGCTGCCCACACCCTTCGACCGCTTCGACCGGCTGGCCCTCGTGCTCGGCGCGCTCGGGCTCCTGCCCTGGGTGGCCGCGGCCGTGACCGTGCCGCCGGCCGAAGTCGGCCTGCTCGCGGTGGTGGCCGGGCTCGTCCATCTCGTGCGGCTGTGGCGCTGGCGGCCGCTTGCCACCGGCGGCGAGCCGCTCCTGGCGGTGCTGCACCTGGCCTATCTGTTCGTCCCGCTCGGCCTGCTGGCGGCCGGCGCCGGCCTCGTGCACGACCTGCCCGGGCTGTCCAGCGCCGCGACCCACCTCTGGACCGTGGGTGCCATCGGCCTCATGACGCTCGCGGTGATGACGCGCGCGACGCGCGGGCACACCGGCCGGCGCCTCGAGGCACCGGCCGGGACGGTCGCGATCTACGCGCTCGTCGTCCTGGCGGCGGCGCTGCGGGTGGCGGCGGCGCTCCTGCCCGAGGCCGGCACCTGGCTCCTGCCCGGGGCCGGGCTCGCCTGGATCGCCGCCTTCGCCGCCTTCCTCGTCGGCTACGGGCCGATGCTCTGCGGCCCGCGCGTTCCGGCAGGCTCGCCGGGATGATAGGCTCGGGGCGTCCGACCCCGAGGAGCCGGCCCGTGTCCCGCACCCCGATCGCCGCCGTGCTCGTTCTCCTCCCCCTCGTCACCACCGTCGGGGGAACCGCCATGGCCGGCGACCTGCGTCTCGAGCGCGTGCTCCTGTCGAGCGCCGGGCTCGTCCTGCTCGACCACGCGGCCGAGGTCGGGCCGCGGGCCGAGCTCGAGCTCGTCGTCCCGCGCGCCCAGGCCGACGACATCCTGAAGAGCCTCGTCGTCACCGATGCCACCGGGGCGGCGCGGGCGGTCACGCTCGCGGGCGAAGCGCCGACCGCCGACCTGTTGCGCGACCTGCCGATCGGCGAGCGCGACCTGGCCTCGCCCGAGGCCCTTCTCGCCGCACTCAAGGGCGTGCCCGTGGCGGTCGGCGGGCCGCAGACGCTCGAAGGCCGGATCGTCTCGGTGGTCCCTGAGGAGCGCAGGGAGGGGGAGGCACGGCTCGTCCGCCACCGGCTGACCCTCGCCACGGCCGGGGGCCTGCGCTCGGTGCTCCTCGAAGAGGCGGGATGGATCGACATCCTCGACCCGGCGCTCGCCGCCGTGCTCGGCACCGCGCTCGAGCGGCTGGCCGCGGCCCGCGAGCCGGCCGAACGGCGGGTCCGGCTGCGCCTCGAGGGGCCGGGCGAGCGGCGAGTGCGGGT
>JBBIIE010000079.1:0-7500 GCA_037446605.1 Geminicoccaceae bacterium
CCGGGGCGGGTGGGTGAAGGGAGGAGTCGAGGATGGCCGGTGGGTGGTTCGGCTTCGAGGACGGGATCGGTCCCGAACGGGTGGTCCATCTCTGGAACGAAAGTGCCGGCCTCCAGGCCGTGGTGGTGATCGACAACACGGCCTGCGGCCCGGCCATCGGTGGGGTTCGCATGGCACCCGACGTGACGACCGAGGAGTGCTTCCGCTTGGCGCGCGCGATGACCTTCAAGAACGCGGCCGCCGGCTTGCGGCACGGCGGCGGCAAGGCGGTGATCGAAGCCGACCCGGCGATGCCCAGCGACGCCAAGGAACGACTGATCCGCGCCTTCGCGCAGGCGATCAGCGACCTGAACGCCTACGTTCCCGGACCCGACATGGGGACCGACGAGCGGGCGATGGGCTGGATCCGCGACGAGATCGGCAGGGCAGTGGGCCTGCCGCGCGAGCTGGGTGGAATTCCGCTGGACGAGATCGGGGCCACCGGTGCGGGCCTCGCCGCCGCCTGCGAGGTGGCATGCCGTCACGCCGGGGTCCCGCTCGCGGGCGCCCGCGTCGCGGTGCAGGGGTTCGGTGCGGTCGGCAGGCATGCGGCCCAGCGCCTCGCCGAGCGCGGCTGTCGGATCGTCGCGGTGAGCGACAGCCGCGGCACGATCCTGCGCGAGGAGGGGCTCGATCTCGCTGCGCTGCTCGCCCACAAGGCCGCGGGCGCCGGCGTGGCGAGCTTTCCGGGTGGCCGTGCGGCGCCCGTCGAGGCCGTCGTCGGCGTGCCGTGCGAGATCTGGATCCCGGCGGCCCGGCCCGACGTGGTGCACGAGGGCAATGTCGAGGAACTGCGGGCGCGGATCGTGGTTTCGGGCGCCAACATCCCGATCACCGCCGCAGCCGAGGCCCGCCTACACGAGCGGGGCGTGCTGCTCGTGCCTGACTTCATCGCCAATGCGGGCGGCGTGATCTGCGCCGCGGTCGAGTACGCCGGCGGCGACGAGGCCGAAGCGCTGTCCACGATCCGGGAGCGGGTCGCGGCGAACACCGAGGCGGTGTTGAGGCGCGCTCGGGACGAGAGGATCACGACCCGCGGGGCGGCCGAGGCGATGGCTCGCGAGCGGGTCGAACGCGCGACGACCTACCGCCGGTTCCGCTGAGCGTCCAGCCGATCCGCGTCGCGGGCAGAGGCGCCCGGTGCGCCCTCGGCGCAGGACGAGCTTACTCGGACAAGTCCTCGGCCGGCTTCTCCCGCTGCTCGATCACCTGACGGCCGCGGTACCGGCCGGTCTTGAGATCGATGTGGTGCGGGCGGCGGAACTCGCCGCTCTCCTTGTCCTCGACCCAGGTCGGCATGGAGAGCGCCAGGTGCGAGCGGCGCATGTCGCGACGCGACTTCGAGATCTTCTTCTTCGGAACGGCCATCGATGGGTTCCCGCTCGCGGCCGCCCGGCAAGGGTCGGCACGCACCAAACGATCGCGGCACCGTGCCATGCCGCGCTGCCCGATCCCGTAGTCGAGCCGACGCGCGCGGTCAATGCGGGCCAGCCGGCCGACCAGCTTCGTCCTCAAAATGCCCGCGCCCGGGCGACGATCCAGCGCATGAGGGTCGGACGGAACTCGCAGACCGTGAGCCAGCGGTCGAGCGATCCGAGTTTTTCCAGGACCGGTCACGCACCCGGATCGCGCCCGCCTTCGCGCACGACCTCGACCTCGTGGGTGGGCCGAAGGAGGGCCGCGAGCCGCTCGCAGAGACCGGGCTCCGAGAAGTCGTGGCACTCGACGATCAGGTCGGCGCGCGCGAGGCCGGCGACGCTGGTCGGTGTCAGGAGCTCGCGCTCGAAGCCCTCGCAATCCAGGATCACGAGTGCCCGCTCCGCGCCCGAGACGAGCGCCACGAGCCGGTCGGCATCGCACCGCCGCTCGAGGCGCACGCGCTCCGCTACACCGTTGAGCCGAGCGGCCTCGCTGCAGATCGCCAGGGCTTTCTCGTCGAGGTCGAACGCGTGGACGATCCGGCCGGGCAAGCGGAGAGCCGCACCCACCGCGTACCACCCTTCGGCGCAGCCGACGTCGACGACGAGATCGGGTGCGCGGGCGAAGCACTGCTCGAGCGACGGATGGAGCTCGCACTCGTAAGCGCCCAAGAGCTTGGGCGCGAGATCACCGTCCCCCCAGGAGCTTCCTTCGGGGACGAGCATGCCACGGAACGGCCCGGCGGCGCAGCGCCCGCCGAACAGACGCCGGAGCTCACGGCCGATCTGCCGCCGCCGCATCCCGGCCGTCTCGACCAGGACCCGCGCGACCGTTCGCTCGAGTTCGACCTGCAGTGCCCCCATCTCTTCCCAGCTTCCTCGACCCGCCGCTGGCCCGCCCCGCCGCGCCCGGTGCCAATCTCCGCGAGAAAGGTTAAGATTCGGTCAACGCGCGTGCTCCATCGGCGCCCGCGCACCCGAAGGAACGGCGGGCGATGCGCAAGGTCCTCTTCGGCCTGCTGGCCGTCCTGATCCTCCTGCCGCTCCTGGCGATCGGGGTCCTGCGGCTGGTGGGCCTCGAGCGGCTGCGACCGTGGATCGAGCAGGCGGCGGCCTCGGCGCTCGACCGGCCGGTGACCATCCGAGGCGGCATCGGACTCGCCTTGTCGCTGCGGCCGACCCTGGTGGTCGAGGACGTCACGATCGGCTCGCGGTCCGACGAGCCGCCCGGTGAGCTCGCCCGGATCGGTCGCCTGGAGGTCGGGCTGGGCCTCCTGCCCCTGATGCGCGGGGCGGTCGAGCTCGACCGGCTGCTCGTTGCCGACGCCACGATCGCGCCCCTGGGGAAGGGGCTCCGAAGGGACCGGGAAGCGGATCCCGCGCCGGATCCCACGGGCTCGGCCGCGCCCGCCCCGCTACCCGTCGCCCGCGAGGTCCGGCTGGAGCGGGTCCGTCTGCGAATTCCGGCGGGCGAGGCACGGCCCGCGCTCGAACTGACCATCGCCGAGCTCGATGGCCGGCTCCCGGACCCAGCCGGGGCCCTCGAGATCGAGACCACGGGCGCGCTCGACGGCCGACCGGTCTCGCTCCGATTGGGGCTCACCTCGCCCGCGGCACTTCTCGAAAGGCGCCCCGTGCGGCTGGAGCCGATCGCCATCCGGCTCGGCGACAGCGACCTCGAAGGCGCCCTCTCGCTCGACCCGGGCGGACCACGCGCGAGGCTCGAGGGAACGCTGACGGGCCGTCGGTTGGAGCTGCCGCTCCTCGCCGCGGTGCTCGACGGCTCGGCGGTGAGCGCGGAAGCTGGTGCCGGAGATCGCCGCAGGGGTGGGGGAGGGGTCGCGGGTCGCGCCGGCCGGGTGATCCCGGACCTGCCCGTCGAGCTCTCGGGCCTGCGCGCCGTCGAAGCCGAGCTCCGGCTCCGGGTGGGGGAGCTCGTGACCGGTGGGCCGATCTTGCGCGATCTCGATCTGCCCCTGCGGCTGGGTGCCGGCCGCCTCGAGATCGGACCGATCGCCCTCGGGCTCGCCGGCGGCCGGATCACCGGCCGGATCGAGGCCGACGGGGTCCAGTCCCGGCCCAGCGTCCGCGTCGAGCTCGCGGGGCGCGGTATCGCGACGGCGCCGCTGCAACGCGAGCTGGCGGTGGAGCCGAACCTCGAGTCCACCCTCGACCTCGACCTGGAGCTCACCGGCCGCGGCGGTACGCTCGCCGAGCTGCTCGCCTCGGCCGACGGCGAGCTCACTGCCGCGCTCCGTGGCGGCCGGCTCAGGGCACTGGCACTCGACCGGATCGCCGGCGGGGTGCGTGAGGCGGTCCGGGCGCTTTCGGGTCAGGGGGGTAACGGCTGGGTCGAGCTGCGCTGCGCCGCCGTCGACCTGCCGATCCGCGCCGGCATCGCCGAGCTGCGGGTGGCCGTGGCCGAGACCGCCCGGGCGCGGCTGACCGGCGAGGGCCGCGTCGATCTCGGCAGCGAGCGGCTCGATCTCACCCTCCTGCCGCGTTCGCGTGGCGCGACCTTGAGCATCGCCGTACCGGTCCGGGTGCGGGGCACGTTCGCCGCCCCGGAGATCTCCCTGGACCAGCGGGACGCGGCGCGCCGCGCGGCGCTCGGCCTCCTGGGCGCGTTCGTCTTCCCGCCGGCGGCCTTGGCCGCGTTCGCCGATCTGGGCGTGGCCGGCAACCCCTGCCTCGCGCCCGAGCCGGCCCCCGCCGAAGCGGCCCCGGCGACCTCGGGTGCGGGCGTGCCCGGAACGGACGCGCTGCGGCGCGGCCTCGAGGGACTGTTCGGCGGCGGCCGCCGCTAGGGGGAGGTGGCATGGATCGGGTTACGGAGCATGCGCCGGGTCGGGACGCCGTGGATCCGGTCTTCTCGCAAGGCTGTGCCTGGATCGAGGGGCGGTTCGTGCCGATCGCCGAGGCGCGCATCCCGCTCCTCGACTGGGGCTTCCTGCGCGGCGACTGCACCTACGACACCGTGCACGTCTGGCGCGGCCGCTTCTTCCGGCTGCAGGACCATCTCGACCGGTTCCTTCGCAACGTCGGCCGGCTGCGGCTGACCCTTCCCGTGGACCGCGGCGAGCTCGAGGCCATCCTGCACGGCTGCGTCGCCCGGGCCGGCCTCGGGGACGCCTATGTGCAGGCGATCTGCACGCGTGGCCTGCCCCCGGCCGGCTCGCGTGATCCTCGGCTGTGCAGCAACCGCCTCTACGCCTACGCCGTGCCGTTCATCGGGATCGCCACCCCCGAGCGGCAGGAGCGAGGGCTCCACCTCGTGGTGAGCTCGGTGCAGCGCGTTCCCGAGGCTTCGGTCGACCCGACGATCAAGAACTTCAACTGGCTCGACCTCCTGGGTGGGCTGTTCCAGGCGCTGGAGACGGGCGCCGATCTTCCCGTCCTCGTCGACGCGCGGGGCGATCTGACCGAGGGACCGGGCTTCAACCTTTTCCTCGCGCGCGGCGGACGACTTGCGACACCGGCGCGGGGGGCGCTCGATGGGATCACCCGCCGCACCACGATCGAGCTCGCCGGCCTCCTGCAGATCCCGGTCGAGGTCCGCACCGTCGCGAGGACCGAGCTCGCCGACGCCGAGGAGGTCTTCGTCACCAGCACCGCGGGCGGCATCATCCCGATCACCCGCGTCGACGGGCGCCCACTCGGTGAAGAGCGTCCGGGCCCGATCACCCGCCGTCTGCGCGAGGCCTATTGGGAGGCGCACGGCGATCCGCACTGGAGCGAACCGGTGCGTCGCGGCTGAGCCCTGTCGGCGATGGACGATCTCGCCCTCGCGCGTGCCCTGCACGTGCTGGCCGTGCTGCACTGGATCGGTGGGGTGCTGTTCGTGACCTTCGTGGTCCTCGAGGGGCGCTCCGATCCGGAGCCGATCCTGGCCCGATTCCACGAGGTGGAGCGCCGGTTCGCGCCGCAGGCCCGGGTCTCGGTGTTGCTCGCCGGGCTTTCGGGGCTGTGGCTCGTAGCCCGCCTCGACCTGTGGTGGCGGTTCTCGGAACCGATGGCCTATTGGTGGATGCACGCGATGGTGGTGGCCTGGGCGCTGTTCGCCCTCGCCCTGTTCGTGGCCGAGCCGCTCTTCCTCCATGCCTGGTTCGAGCGGCTCGCGGCCCGCGAGCCGGCACGTGCCCTGGCCCTGGCGCGCCGCTTCCACCGGGTGCTCGCGGCACTCGCCCTGCTCACGGCCGGCGGTACCGTGGCGGGTGTGCACGGCTGAGGCGGTCAGCGCCGCCGCCAGGCCTGCGCGCTCGCGAGGAGTCCGCGCGTCGCGAGCCCGTAGAGTCCGCGGACCATGGCGCTCGTGAGGAAGATCATGACGGCCATCGCCGCAGCCGGGGCGATGTCGCCGGCATCGTCCATATTGAGGACCGCGATCGAGGCGAGCTGGGTCCGCGGCGAATAAAGGAACACCACCGCCGAGACGGTCGTCATCGCGTTGACGAAGAGATAGAGCGCGATGTCGAGGATGGCCGGCAGGCAGACCGGCACGGTCACCCTGCAGAAGGTCCGCCAGAGTGGGACCTTGAGCGAGGCGGAGACGGATTCGAACTCGGGATCGAGCTGCTTCAACGCCGTGACGGCGGTGAGGTGCGCCACGGAATAGAAGTGCACGATCGTGCAGACCACGAGGATCGCCATCGATCCGTACAGGAAATGGAAGGGATTGTCCGGCTCGACGAAGAAGAAGATGTAACCCAGGCCCAGCACGAGGCCGGGAATCGCGAGCGGCAGCAGCGCCAGGAGCTGAACGAGCCCGCGGATCGCCGCGAAGCGGCGGGTCTTCTCGACGAGCCAGGCGCCGGTGAAGACGATGGCCGTGCCGAACAGTGCGGTGAGCGAGGCCATCTCGAGCGAATTCCGGTAGCTCTCCCAGCCCCCGCCATCCATGTTGTCGAAATCGTAGTTCCTGAAGGAGGGGGTCAGGTCGTAGGGCCAGTAGGTCGCGAGCGAGGCGAAGATCGCCGTGCCCAGGATCACGAGGATGGCGGCGGCGACGAGCGAGCAGAACGACAGCGCCAGCCGGTCGACGAGTGGGTCCGCCTTCGGCTCGAGCGGCACGGCGCGGGCGGTGAGGAGCGCCGCCTGGCGGCGCTGGGCGAGCCGGTCGACCGCGAAGGAGAGGAGCGCCGGGAGGAGGAGGACGAGGCCGACCACCGCCCCCATCTGGAAGTTCTGCTGTCCCACGACCTGCTTGTAGACGTCGACCGCGAGCACGTTGAACGAGCCGCCGATCACCTTCGGCACGCCGAAATCGGTGATCACCAGCGTGAACACGACGAAGGTCGCGGAGACGAGCCCGTAGCGCGCACCCGGCAGGGTGACCGTCCAGAAGATCCGGGCGCGGGAGGCCTTCAGGGCCGCGGCGGCCTCGTAGAGCCGGGCGTCCGCGGTGGCGAGCGCGGTCGTGACGATGATGAGCGCATGCGGGAAGGTCCAGAACACCTCACCGATCACGATCCCGATCGGCCCGTAGATCGAGTGGCCGAGGAGTGCCCAGCGGGCGAGCCCCTGGTTGCCGAACAGGTAGACGAGCGCGATCGCCGGCAGGAGCGAGGGTGCTAGGATCGGCACCGCGGCGAGCGCCTTGAAGAGCCCCTTGGCCGGGATGCAGGTGCGGGTGAGGGCCCAGGCGTAGCCGAAGGCGAGCGTCACGCAGATGACGGTCGAGAGACCGGCTACCAGGATCGAGTTCCGAAGCGAGATCGAAAGCGCCGGTGAGGCGAGATAGGCCTCGAAATGCGCGAGGCCCACGAACTCACCCTCGGACCCCTCGAAGGCCTTCTCCAGGAGTGCCCAGACGGGCAGGACGATCGAGATCGCGAGCCACAATGCCACGAGCACGAGACCCGCGCGCATCACGAGATCGTCGCGCGAGAGGGCTTGGCGGACCGGGCGGGCGGCCGCCTCGGAAAGCGGTGCCGAAGCTGCGAGCGGGCGCGAGGCGGTCGCCAAGGGGCTCAGCTCGGCCGCGGCGGTTCGGGGAAGACCCGGAGCCGATCGGGCGGCAGGCAGATCGAGATGGTCCGCCCGG
>JBBIIE010000079.1:12500-14869 GCA_037446605.1 Geminicoccaceae bacterium
TTTTGCATAATGGGTCAGCGAGTTGCGATCGGCGGCGAGCTCGAGCCGCAAGGTGCAGGCGCAGCGAAAGCGAGTCCGAAACGGGCGCCAGTCGCCGGTCGCAGACCCGAACCCGGGTGATCTAGCCACGACCAGGTTGAAGGTGGGGTGACACCCACTGGAGGACCGAACCCACGCCCGTTGAAAAGGTCGGGGACGAGTTGTGGCTAGGGGTGAAAGGCCAAGCAAACCCGGAGATAGCTGGTTCTCCGCGAAAGCTATTGAGGTAGCGCGTCGCGTATGCCCTCGGGGGGTAGAGCACCGGATGGGCTAGGGGGGAGCGATCCCTACCAAACCCAACCGAACTCCGAATACCCGAGCAGCCAGCGCGGCAGACAGACGGCGGGTGCTAAGGTCCGTCGTCGAGAGGGAAACAGCCCAGACCGCCGGCCAAGGTCCCCAAGTCGTGGCTAAGTGGGAAAGGATGTGGGAAGGCCAAAACAACCAGGAGGTTGGCTTAGAAGCAGCCATCCTTTAAAGAAAGCGTAACAGCTCACTGGTCTAAGAGCCGTCCTGCGCCGAAGATGGAACGGGGCTCAAGCCACGCACCGAAGCCGCGGGCTCTCCCTTCGGGGGGAGCGGTAGCGGAGCGTTCCGTAGGCCCGTGAAGCCGGCCCGTGAGGGCCGGTGGAGGCATCGGAAGTGCCTATGCTGACACGAGTAGCGCAAGGAGGGTGGGACTCCCTCCCGCCGGAAGTCCAAGGGTTCCTGCGCAAGGTTCGTCCGCGCAGGGTGAGCCGGCCCCTAAGGCGAGGGCGAAGGCCGTAGCCGATGGGAACCAGGTCAAGATTCCTGGGCCCGCTGGTGGTGACGGCGCCGAGACGTCGTATCCCCTGATCGGATTGGGGGTGCGGCCGGAGGCGTCCAGGAAACAGCCCCAGCGCATGGACCGTACCCGAAACCGACACAGGTGGACTGGTCGAGCATACCCAGGCGAGCGAGCGAACGGTGTCGAAGGAACTCGGCAAATTGCCCGCGTAACTTCGGGAGAAGCGGGACCTCGGTCCGGGCAACCGGGCCGGGGTGGCACAGACCAGGGGGTGGCGACTGTTTACTAAAAACACAGGGCTCTGCGAACTCGAGAGAGGACGTATAGGGTCTGACGCCTGCCCGGTGCCGGAAGGTCAAGGGGAGGGGTGCGAGCTCCGAACCGAAGCCCCGGTAAACGGCGGCCGTAACTATAACGGTCCTAAGGTAGCGAAATTCCTTGTCGGGTAAGTTCCGACCTGCACGAATGGCGTAACGACTTCCCCACTGTCTCCGACACCGGCTCGGCGAAACTGAATTCTCCGTGAAGATGCGGAGTACCCGCGGTCAGACGGAAAGACCCCGTGCACCTTTACTACAGCTTTGCAGTGGCACTAGGCGGGCCGTGTGTAGGATAGGTGGGAGCCTGCGAAGCGGAGGCGCCAGCTTCCGTGGAGGCGACCTTGAAATACCACCCTCGGGCCGTCTGGTGTCTAACCGCGCGCCGTGATCCGGCGCCGGGACCCTGCATGGCGGGTAGTTTGACTGGGGCGGTCGCCTCCCAAAGCGTAACGGAGGCGCGCGATGGTCGGCTCAGGCTGGTCGGAAACCAGCCGCCGCGTGCAAGCGCACAAGCCGGCCTGACTGCAAGACCGACAGGTCGCGCAGAGACGAAAGTCGGCGCTAGTGATCCGGTGGTCCCGCGTGGAAGGGCCATCGCTCATCGGATAAAAGGTACGCCGGGGATAACAGGCTGATGACCCCCAAGAGTCCCCATCGACGGGGTCGTTTGGCACCTCGATGTCGGCTCATCACATCCTGGGGCTGCAGCAGGTCCCAAGGGTTCGGCTGTTCGCCGATCAAAGTGGTACGTGAGCTGGGTTTAGAACGTCGTGAGACAGTTCGGTCCCTATCTGCCGTGGGTGTACGAGACTTGCGCGGATCCGCCCTCAGTACGAGAGGACCGGGGTGGACGGACCTCTGGTGGACCGGTCGTCGCGCCAGCGGCGCAGCCGGGTAGCCACGTCCGGACGGGATAACCGCTGAACGCATCTAAGCGGGAAACCCACCGCCAAACCAGGTCTCGCCATCAGAGCCGTGGTAGACCACCACGTCGATAGGCCGGAGGTCGAAGCGCGGCAACGCGCGCAGCCGACCGGTCCTAATCGCTCGAGCGTGCTCCCCTCGCCCCAGCCCAGGCGCCGCCACCAGGCGCCGCCGGGCGTCCGAGCATCCCCGTGCCAGGGATCGCCCCCCCCACCGCCCCCGGGCGGTGCGCACCCGACCCACCCACCGCCCAGGGGCGGTGGCAGGGGAACCCCCACCCACCGCCCAGGAGCGGTGGCAGGGGAACCCCCACCCAC
>JBBIIE010000080.1:0-14516 GCA_037446605.1 Geminicoccaceae bacterium
GCACCCGCCGACCCTCCGGACCGAGCTTGGCCGGATCGACCTGGAAGCGGGCGGCGCAGTTCGGGCAGGTCAGGATCATGGTTCGACCCGGAGGTTGGATGGTCGCGTCGGGATCGCCCATGGGTTGTTTGGTAGTGGACGGATTCCGCGCGATCTGCAATATCGCTGGTCCATGTCGAACGCGTCGGGCAAGCTCGCGGACGACGATCGTGGCCGGGCCGCCATCCTGGAGCTGCAGGGAGTCGGCATGCGCTACGGCTCCGCCGACGAGGTGCTGCGCGAGATCGATCTTAGCATCGCCGCCGGATCGTTCCACTACCTCGTCGGGCCGAGCGGCGCCGGCAAGACGTCGCTCCTGCGGCTCATGAGCCTGTCGCAGCCGCCCTCGCGCGGCAGCCTGCGGCTGTTCGGCCGGGAGGTCGGCTCGGTCGACCGTGACGAGCTCGGTCGCCTGCGCCGGCGGATCGGCGTGGTGTTCCAGGACTTCCGGCTGCTGGACCATCTGAGCGCCTTCGACAACGTGGCGCTGCCCCTGCGCATCGGCGGCGCCGACGAGGAGCAGATCTCGGCCTACGTCTCGCAGATGCTCGGCTGGCTCGGCCTGTCCGAGCGGATGGAGGCCAAGCCGCCGCAGCTCTCGATGGGCCAGCGCCAGCTCGTGACCGTGGCCCGCGCGGTGGTCACGCGGCCCGACCTCCTGCTCGCCGACGAGCCCACGAGCAACGTCGAGCCGGCGCGGGTCGAGCGGCTCATGCTGCTGTTCACCGAGCTGCACCGGCTCGGCACCGCGGTCGTGCTCGCCACCCACTCGCGCGAGCTGGTCCGCCGCTGGGCCTTCCCGGTCCTGCACCTCGAGCGCGGGCGGCTGATCCGCCCGCTGCCCTCCGGGCGGGCCGCGGCGGAGTAGCACCATGTCCGTGGCCGAGCTCGACCTGCCGCTCGAGGACACGCCGGCGAGCCGCTTCCTCGCCTGGCTGATCGGCGGCCTCACCTACCTGGCGGTGCTCGCCTGTGCCGTGGCGGTGCTCGCCCAGGCGGCGGTCGAGCGGGCGGCGGAGCGGCCGCGGCTCGTGACCGTGGCGCTGCCGGCGGCCGACGAGCCCGCCCAGGGCGAGCGCGAGCTCGCCGCCGTGCGCGCCCTGCTCGAGGGGTGGCCCGGGGTCGCCTGGACCTCGCTGGTCTCCAAGGAGGAGCTCGACCAGCTCGTCGAGCCCTGGCTCGGCAAGGGCTCGGCCGAGGCCGCATTGGAGCTGCCGCGGCTGCTCGACGTCCGCTTCCAGCCCGGCCAGGTGCCGGACCTCGCCGAACTCGGCCGCCGGGTGCGCGAGCTCGTGCCCGGTGCCGCCGTCGACGAGACCGGGCCCGGCCGCGGTGCGCTCGACGAGCTCGCGCAGCGGCTGCGCTGGCTCGGCGGCGGCGCCGGGCTCCTGGTCCTGGTGCTCCTCGTGGTGGGGGTGGTGATCCTCACCCGCTCGAGCCTCGACCTGCACGACCAGACCGTCGACCTGCTGCGTCTGTTGGGCGCGCCCGACCGCTACGTCGCCCGGCAGTTCGAGCAGCACGCCCTCTCGAGCGCGCTCAGGGGCGGCAGCATCGGCTTCGCCCTGGCGCTCCTGACCGTCGTGGGCCTCGTGCACGTGCCGGCGCTCCTGGGCGTCCGGCTGGTCACGGTCGAGCCGCGCCCGCTCGACTGGATCCTGCTCGCCATGGTGCCGGTGCTGGCCGCCCTCCTGATCGCGCTCGCCGCCCGGCTGACCGCGGTGCACGGGCTCGCCCGGCTGCGCTGAGCCTCGGGCCGCTCGCCGGATCGGCCGCGGGCCGCTCGCCGGATCGGCCGAAGGCCGCTTGCCGGATCGGCCGAAGGCCGCTTGCCGGATCGGCCGAAGGCCGCTTGGATGCAGGCGGCCGGCGGTGCGGGAGGGAGCGTGCGGGACGGGCCGATCGTCTGGCTGCGCTCGGCGGCCTTCAACCTCCTGTTCTATCCCTACACGCTGCTCTCCATGCTGGTGGGCCTGCCCGCGCTGCCCTTCCTGTCGGGGCGCGCGGCCCGCCGCTACGCCCGCGCCTGGATGCGGGGCGTGCGCCGGCTGCTCCGTTGGACCACCGGCCTCGCGGTCGAGCTGCGCGGCCTGGAGCGGGTCCCCGAAGGACCGGTGATCTTCGCCGCCAAGCACCAGTCGGCGCTCGACACGATGCTCTTCCACCTGGTCCGCGCCGACGTCGTCTACGGCCTCAAGCAGGAGCTCCGGCGGGTGCCCTTGTTCGCCCTCTACCTCGCCCGCACGGGCTGCATCTTCGTCGACCGGGGCGGTGCCGCGACCGCCTTGAAGTCGCTGGTGCGCGGCGCCCGGCAGGCGGTCGCGGAGGGCGCCTCGCTCGTGATCTTCCCGGAAGGGACGCGCCGGCCGCCCGGCGCCCCGCCGGCCTACAAGTCGGGGGTCGCGGCGCTCTACGCGGCCCTGGGCGTGCCGGTGGTGCCGGTGGCGCTCGACACCGGGCGCTACTGGCCGCGCCGCTCGTTCCGCAAATGGCCGGGCCTGGCGGTCGTCGAGATGCTGCAGCCGATCCCGCCCGGGCTCGACCGGCACCGCTTCATGGCGCTCCTCGAGGAGCGGATCGAAGCCCGCCAGCGGGAACTCGAGGGCCGTTCCTGAGGCTCAGCCGGCGGCCCGCATGGCGTGGTAGGCGCGGTACCAGGCGACGAACCGCGGCAACCCCTCCTCGATCGGCGTGGTCGGCTTCCACCCCAGGTCACGGGTGGTGGCCGCGATGTCGGCGAAGGTCTCGACCACGTCGCCCGGCTGCATCGGCGCGAGGCGGATCTGGGCGCGCAGGCCGAGCGCCCGCTCCAGCACCGCCACGAAGCGGCGGAGTTCGACCGGCTCGTGGTTGCCCAGGTTGTAGAGCCGGTGCGGCGGGCGGCCCGGCTCGGCGGTGGGTGGCCGGTCGAGGGCCGCGAGCACACCCTCGACCACGTCGCCGATCCAGGTGAAGTCGCGCCGCATCCGGCCCTCGTTGAAGAGGGTGATCGGCCGGCCGGCCACGATCGCATCCGTGAAGCTGTAATAGGCCATGTCGGGCCGGCCGAAGGGGCCGTAGACGGTGAAGAAGCGCAGCCCGGTCTGCGGGATCCCGTACAGATGGGCGTAGGCCTGGCTCAGGATCTCGTCGGCGCGCTTGGTGGCGGCGTAGAGGGAGACCGGCCGGTCGACCGGGTCCTCGACGGCGAACGGCACCTTCTCGTTGGCGCCGTAGACCGAGCTCGAGCTGGCGTAGACCAGATGTCGGAGGGCCGGCAGATGGTGGCGGCAGGTCTCGAGCACCACCATGTGGCCCTCGAGATTGGAGCGGACATACTCGAAGGGGCGCTCCAGGCTGTAGCGCACGCCCGCCTGGGCGGCCAGGTGGACGACACCGGTGACGGCTCCGGCCTCCTCGCGGGCGAGGGCCGCCATCGCCTCGGCATCGGCGATGTCGAGCCGGACGAAACGGAAGCCCGGCAGGCGCTCGAGCTCGGCCAGCCGCGCCCGCTTGAGCGCCGGATCGTAGTAGGCGTTGAGGCTGTCGACGCCGAGCACGGTCTCACCGCGGGCGAGCAGCGCCCGTGCCACGTGCAGGCCGACGAACCCCGCCACGCCGGTGACGAGCACGGTCATGCGGCCGCCCTCCCGGGCCCCCTCACTTGACGTCGGCGGCGACCCGGACCTTGAGCATCCGATCCAGCTGGGCCGGCCGACGCGGCTCGGTGCGGGCGATCTTGTCGACGAGATCCATGCCTTCGACGACCCGACCCCAGACCGTGTACTGGCCGTTCAGGTGCGGCGCCGGGGCGAACATGATGAAGAATTGGCTGCTGGCGCTGTTCGGGTCCGGGGTGCGCGCCATGCCGACCGTGCCGCGCTCGAAGGGCAGCTTCGAGAACTCGGCCGGCAGCTTGCCCTTGGGCGAGCCACCCGTGCCGGTGCCGGTCGGATCGCCGGTCTGGGCCATGAAGCCGTCGATCACCCGGTGGAAGACGATCCCGTCGTAGAAACCCTCGCGCGCCAGCTCCTTGATGCGGGCGACGTGCTTGGGGGCGGCCTCGGGCAGCATCTCGATGACCACCCGACCGCCGGTCGAGAGCTCGATCAGGAGGGTGTTCTCCGGGTCGGCGGCGCCGGCCGGCTCGGCGACGGCGAAGCAGGCCACGGCGGCGAGGCCGAGGCGGGCGAGGCGGGAGCGCATGGGGCAGGTCCTTCGGGTGGAACGACACACCCGCAACCTAGCGCATCGCGCGCCGGCGAGCCAAGCCGCCCGACCGTCGCTTGACGGATTTGTCCCATTGTTGGAACAATGCGGCATGGGGAGCGGCACCACGCCTCGATCGACCGACGGGCGTCGATTCCGACCGACCGAGCTCGGCCTCCGCTCGCCCATGCCGCTCTGGCACCGGATCTATCTGGTGCTGCGCGGGCGGATCGAAGCCGGCCGCTACGCCGCCGACGGTCGCCTCCCGAGCGAGCACGAGATCGTCGCCGAGTTCGGGGTCGCGCGGGTGACCGCGCGGCGCGCGCTCGCCGAACTCGAGGCCCTGGGCTGGATCGAGCGGGCGCCCGGGCGCGGCACGCGGCTGCGCCCGGAAGCCGGGGTACGCGAGGTTCGTGCCACCCTCGAGGGCCTGTTCGAGAACCTCGTGGCGATGGGGCTCGAGACGCGGGTCCGGCTGCTCGCCTGCGAGGAACGGCCGGCTCCCGCCGCCATCGCCCGCGCGGCCGGGATCAAGGCGGGCACGCCCCTGCTCTACGCGCTCCGGGTCCGCTCGCTCGAGGAAGGCCCCTTCTCCCATCTCGAGACCTGGGTTCCGGCCGAGATCGGCGCCCGGATCGGCCGCGAGGCGCTCGCCACGACCCCGCTCCTCGTGCTGCTCGAGCGGGCCGGCGTTCGGGTCGCGCGGGCCGATCAGGTGGTGAGCGCGCGGCCCGCCGAACCGCGCGTGGCGCGGCTCCTCGAGGTGCCGGTCGGCTCACCGCTGCTCGAGATCACCCGGATCGTGCGCGACGAGAGCGACCGGGTCGTCGAACACATCACCGGGCTCTACCGGCCCGATCGGTACCGGCTGCGCATGGCGCTGGACCGGGCCCGCGCCGACGGCACCCGGACCTGGGTGCCGTCCCGTATCGCGGAGCCCGCCCCCACCCGATCCACCGAGGATCCTCGAGAGGAGGCCGTCCCGTGAACCGACCCGCCACCCTTTCCCGCGCGCCCCTGTCCCGCCGCCGTCTGCTCGCGGGCACCGCCTCTGGTGCCGCGGCGCTCGCCGCCCCGGCGATCCTCCGCGCCCAGCCGGCGCCGGTGAAGATCGGGCTCCTGCATCCGGTCACCGGATTCCTCGCCTTCTCCGGCCAGCAATGTCGCGAAGGCGCCCTCCTGGCGGTCGAGGCGATCAACGCCGCGGGCGGGATCAAGTCGCTCGGCGGGGCCAAGCTCGAGCCCGTGCTCGGCGACGCGCAATCCAAGCCCGAGGTCGGCGCGGCCGAGGTCGAGAAGATGAACGAGGCCGGCGTGGCGGCGATCGTCGGCGCCTATGCGAGCGCCATCAGCCTCGCCACGACCCAGAGTGCCGCGCGCTACGGCATCCCGCACATCGTGGATGTCGGCGTATCCGACCAGATCGTGCAGCGCGGGCTCACCAACACCTTCCGCTTCTGCCCGGGCTACGGGGTGATCGCCAGGATTGCGATCGACAATCTCGTGGCCTTGAACGACGCCGCCGGCAAGCCGGCCCGCACGGTCGCGATCGTCCACGAGGAGAGCCTGTTCGGCACCGGCACCGCGCAGCTCCTGCAGAAGGAGTTGCCGGCGCGCGGCTTCGAGGTCGTCGAGGTGGCCAAGCACGCCAACCCGACGCGCGATTTCACGAACGTCGTGCTCAAGCTCAAGGCCTTGGCCCCCGACATCGTGATCCCCGCCAACTACTACAACGAGTACGTGCTGCTCGCGCGGACCATGCGGCAGCAGGGGGTGCGGCCCAAGGCGATCTACTCGGTCCTGGGTGGCGCCGCCTCGAGCTTCAAGTTCGTCAAGGAGTTTCCGGACGACGCGGCGTACATCATGGACTGCAACCACTGGTACGATCCGCGCAAGCCCGCGGCCCTGGAGCTGCGCCGCGAGGCCGAGGCCAAGGGGCTCTTCTACACCTACGAGGTGTTCCTCGCGCACGAGGCCGTGCGGCTCCTGGCCGATGCGCTCGAGCGGGCCGGTTCGGCGAGCCGCGAGCGGATCGTCGAGGCCCTCGCGACGAGCAGCTGGGACGGTCACTTCATGCCCTACGGGCCGACCCGGTTCGTGAACGGCCAGAACGAGGGGGCGCGGCCCGTGAACACCCAGGTGCTGAACGGTACGATCGAGGTGATCTTCCCCGCCGAGTTCGCTTCGGCCCGGCCCGTCTTCCCGATGCCCCGGGCCTGACGGCCGGAGCCCGCGCGGCGACCGGTGGCCCCTCCTCCCGCCGGTCGCCGCGCCCTTGGCGACCCCGATGCTCGAGCCTTCGATCCTCGCCGCCTCGCTGATCCACGGCCTCGCCAACGGCGCGGTCTACGCGCTCGTGGCACTCGGGCTGAGCCTCGTCTACGGCGTGCTGCACATCATCAACTTCGCCCACGGCGCGCTGTTGATGGCAGCGCTCTACGCCGTCTACTTCCTCGTCGAGCGGGTCGGCCTCGATCCCTACGCGGCGATCCCGGTCCTCGTCCCGGCCGCGGGTTCGGTCGGCTATCTGCTCCATCGCTACGTCGTCGCCAAGGCGAGCCGCGGACGCGAGGAGGCGGTGCTCCTCGTGACCCTCGGCGTCGCGCTCGTGCTCGAGAATTTGGCGCTCGCGCTTTTCCGCTCGGACACGCGCACGATCGAAACGGGCTGGGCCTTCGAGATGGTCGCGGTCGGACCCGCCCTCCTGCCGGCGGCCAAGCTCGCCGCCGCCGCAGGAGCGCTCGTCGCGGTCCTCGCGCTCTGGGCGGTCGTGCGGGCGACCGATCTCGGCCGCGCGATCCGGGCGGTCGCGAAGGAGCGCGAGGCGGCCCGGCTCGTCGGCATCGACGTCGACCACGTCTTCGCCCTCGCCTTCGCGATCGGCACCGCCACGCTCGGCGCCGCCGCCTGCCTCCTCCTCCCGACCTATTACGTCTCGCCCCAGGTCGGCCACGGCTTCGTGCTCGTCGCCTTCACGATCGTCGTGCTCGGCGGGATGGGGAGCTTCTGGGGGGCGTTCTGGGGCGGGCTCCTGATCGGCGTGGTCGAGAGCCTGGGCGGTCTCTTCCTCGGCGAGAGCCTCGGCCAGATCGGGATCTTCGCGATCTTCATCGCGACGCTCCTGCTGCGGCCCACGGGCCTCTTCGGTCGGGCGGTCTGATCCCGTGCGCAGCCTTCCGGCGATCGGCCTCTTCGCCCTCGCGGCCCTGCCGCTGCCCTGGCTCACGGGCTCCGGCACGGTCCTCAACCTCGCGACCATGGTCCTGCTCTTCGCGACCCTCGGACAGGCCTGGAACCTCCTGGGTGGCATGGCGGGGCAGTTCTCCTTCGGCCACGCCGCCTTCTTCGGCACGGGCGCCTATGCGACCGCGATCGCCCAGATCCGCTTCGGGCTCGACGCCTGGAGCGGCTTCGCGGTCGCGATCCTGGCCGCGGTCGCGATGGGCGCCCTCGTCGGCTTCGCGAGCTTCCGCTTCCGCCTGCGCGGCTCCTACTTCGCCCTCGTCACCCTGGCCTTCGCCGAGGTGGCGCGGATCCTGGCCAACAGCCTCGAGATCACCGGCGCGGGCGTGGGGCTGCTCCTGCCCCTGGCCCCGGGCCTCGATCGGCTGCAGTTCGCCGACAAGGCGGGTTATTACTGGTTCGCCCTCGTGATCTGCGCGGGCGGCCTCGTGCTCGCGTCCCTCGTGCGCGAGTCGCGCCTCGGCGCGCGTCTCGCCGCGGTGCGCGAGAACGAGGAAGCGGCCCGGGCGCTCGGCGTCGACGCCTTCGCCGTCAAGATGCAGGCGATCCTCCTTTCGGCCGGGCTCGCCGGTGCCGCGGGCGCCTTCTACACGCAGCTCTTCCTCTATCTCGACCCGCACATCGCCTTCGGCCCACAGGTCTCGGTGGAAGCGCTCTTGGGGCCGATCGTGGGCGGTACGGCCTCGCTCTGGGGGCCGGTTCTGGGCGCCGCGGTGCTCCAGCTCCTCGGCGAAGCGAGTCGGGCGCTCACGGGCGGGGCGACCGGCGCCAATCTCGTGGCCTACGGGATCGTGCTCGTCCTCATCGTCCGCTTCTTCCCGGACGGCATCATCGGCATGGGCCGCGCCCGCACCGCCGACGCCCGCGGGGTCACCGGCTGATGCTGCTCGAGGTCGAGGGGCTTTCGGTGCGCTTCGGCGGCCTCGGCGCGCTCGCCGACGTGACGCTCGGGGTCGCACCCGGCGAGATCGCGGCCGTGATCGGCCCGAACGGCGCCGGCAAGACGACGCTCTTCGCCGCGATCTCGGGCTTCCTCCGCCCGCAGGCCGGGCGGGTCCGCTTCGCCGGACGCGAGGTCACCGGGATGCCGCCCGAACGGCTCTGCGCCCTGGGCCTCGTGCGGACGTTCCAGGTGACGCGGCCCTTCGCCGGGCTCACGGTGCGCGAGAACATCGCGGTCGCCGCCCATCTCCGTCACGCCAGCCGCAAGGCCGCCCTCGCGCTTGCCGAGCGGGTGGCCGCGCGGGTCCGGCTCGAGGATCGCCTCGACCGGCCGGCGGCCGAGCTCACGCTGGCCGGACGCAAGCGGCTGGAGCTCGCCCGGGCGCTCGCCACCGAGCCGCGCCTTCTCCTCCTCGACGAGGTCCTGGCCGGCCTCAACCCGGCCGAGGTCGCCGAGATGGAGCCGGTGATCCGCGGCCTGCGCGCGGACGGGATCACCGTGCTGTTGATCGAGCACGTGATGCAGGCCGTCATGCGCCTGTCCGATCGGGTCTGGGTGCTCGTGGGCGGGCGGATCGTGGCCTCGGGCTCGCCGGCCGCGATCGTCCGCGACCCGGCCGTGATCGAGGCCTATCTCGGCCGGGGTGCGGCCGAGCGTCTGCTGCGCGAGGATGCCCTTGCTGGCGGTGCGTGAGCTCGCCGCCGGCTACGGGCCGGTCGAGGTCCTGCGCGGCGTCGACCTCGAGGTCGGCGCGGGCGAGATCGTGGCGCTTCTGGGCCCGAACGGCGCCGGGAAGACGACCTTGAACCGGGTCGTAAGCGGGCTCCTGCGGCCGCGAGCGGGTGAGGTCCGCTTCGACGGTGCGGAGCTGAGCCGCCTGCCGCCGCAGGCGATCGTGGAGGCCGGGCTCGTCCACGTTCCGGAAGGAAGGCGGGTCTTCCCGGACCTCTCGGTGCACGAGAACCTGCTGCTCGGCGCCTATCGGCGCGGCCGTTCGCGGCGGGCCGCCAACCTCGAACGGGTCTACGGGCTCTTCCCGCGGCTCGCCGAACGTCGCCGCCAGGCCGCCGGCACGCTCTCGGGCGGCGAGCAGCAGATGCTCGCGATCGGCCGCGCGCTCATGGCCGAACCGCGCCTCCTGATCCTCGACGAGCCTTCGCTCGGGCTCGCCCCGCTCGTCGTCGAGCAGGTGCTCGAGCTCCTGGTCGAGCTCAACCGGGCGGGGCTCGGCGTCCTCCTGGTCGAGCAGAACGTCGTCCAATCGCTCGCCGTCGCACGCCGCGCCTACGTCCTCGAGCAGGGCCGGATCGTGGCGGCGGGACCGTCCGACACGCTGCTGGCCGACGAGCGGCTGCGCCGCGCTTACCTGGGATTGTGAAGCGATGGCCCCTACCTCGGCGCGGAAGACCTCGGCACAGAAGATCGTGGCCAGGGCGGCCGGTCGCGAGACCGTCGAGCCGGGCGAGCTCGTGACCTGCCGGGTCGATCTCGTCATGCTCCACGATTCGGGCGGGCCGCGGCGGGTCGCGCCGATCCTGGAACGGCTCGGCGCGCGCGTGTGGGATCCGAGCCGGGTCGTCCTCGTCTCCGACCATTACGTGCCGGCCGTCGACCCGGAGAGTGCCCGGATCCTCGATCTCACGCGGCGCTGGGGCCGGGCCCAAGGTGTCGCCCGCCACTACGACATGCTCGGGATCTGCCACGTGGTGCTCGCCGAGCACGGCCACGTCCGGCCCGGCCTGTTCGTCGTGGGCGGCGACAGCCACACGCCCACGGCCGGGGCGTTCGGTGCCTTCGCGATGGGCGTGGGTGCCAGCGAGATGGCGGCGGTGCTCGCGACCGGCGAGATCTGGCTCGAAGTGCCGGAGACGCTGCGGATCCTCCTCCTCGGTCGGCCGGGACCCGGGGTCGTGGCCAAGGACGTCGTGCTCGCCCTCTGCCGCAGGATCGGGCTGGGTGGGGCCGGCTACCGGTCGATCGAATATGCGGGCGACGGGCTCGCCGGCTTCGGCATGGAAGAGCGGATGACGCTGTCCAACATGGCGGCCGAGCTCGGCGGGATCACGGGCCTGGTCCCACCCGACGGACGAACCCTCGCCTGGCTCGAGCGGGCCGGCGTGACGCTCGACCGGGCGGAGCTCGAGCGCTGGCGGAGCGATCCGGAGGCACCGGTCGCCGAGACGGTGCGGCTCGAGCTCGACCGGCTCGCCCCGCAGGTCGCGGCTCCGCACAGCCCGGCCAGCGCCGCACCGATCGACGAGGTCGAGCCCGTGCCGATCGACCAAGCCTATATCGGTGCCTGCACGGGGGCGAAGCTCGGCGATCTGCGGATGGCGGCTTCGGTCCTGCGCGGCCGTAAGGTGGCGGCCGGGACCCGGCTCCTCGTGGCGCCGGCCTCGGCCCGGGTGTGGCGCGAGGCGGCCGCCGACGGCACGCTCGCCGCGCTCACCGAGGCGGGTGCCATCATGCTGCCCTCGGGCTGTGGGGCCTGTGCCGGCTACGGCGCGGGCGTGCTCGCCGAGGGCGAGGTCTGCATCGCCTCGACCGCGCGCAATTTCAAAGGGCGCATGGGGGCGCCGAGCTCGCGCGTCTTCCTCGCCTCCCCGCTCACCGTCGCGGCGAGCGCGGTCGCCGGCCGGATCGCCGATCCGAGACCGTTCCTCGCGGAAGGCAAGCTCGAGGGGCCGATCGCGGCGGAGGTGGACCTTGTCGGCTGAGCTCGAGGGCCGCGCCTTCCTCGTGGGCGACGACGTCGACACCGACATGCTCGCACCCGGCGCCTACATGAAGGGCCCGGTCGAGGAGCTCGCCCGGCACTGCCTCGAGGCGCTCGACCCGGACTTCGCGCGCCGCGTGCAGCCGGGCGACATCCTCCTGGCCGGCCGCAATTTCGGGACCGGCTCCTCGCGCGAGCAGGCAGCGCAAGCCCTTTCGACCCTCGGCATCCGGGCCGTCGTCGCCCGCTCCTTCGCCGGGATCTTCTACCGGAACGCGCTCAATCTCGGCCTGCTCGCCGTGGTCTGCCCGGACTGGGACGGGATCGCACCGCTCGACCGGGTCCGGCTCGATCCGCGCGCGGGCCGGCTCGTCCATCTCGCCTCCGGGCGCAGCTTCACTTGCCGGCCGATCCCGCCGCATCTCCTCGAGATGGTCGAAAGCGGCGGCATCGTGCCCTGGCTCGAGCAGCGGCTCGCAGCCGGGCGCGCGGAGGGCGGGCGATGAGCGGGCTCGCCGCGCGTCTTCGACGTCGCCCGATCCTGATCGCCCCGGGTGTGTTCGACGGGCTCTCGGCGGCCCTCGCCGAGGCGGCGGGCTTCGAGGCGCTCTATCTCTCGGGCGCGAGCCTCGCCTACACGCGGCTCGGGCTCCCCGACATCGGGCTCGTCACGCAGAGCGAGCTCGTGGATGCGCTCGGCCGCATCCGCGAGCGGACCGACCTCCCGATCCTGGTCGACGCCGATACGGGTTTCGGCAACGCGCTCAACGTCCAGCGCACGATCCGCTTGCTCGAGCGGGCCGGCGCTTCGGCCGTCCAGATCGAGGACCAGGTGGCGCCCAAGAGATGCGGGCATCTGGCCGGCAAGAGCCTGATCCCGACCGGCGAGATGGTCGGCAAGATCCGCGCCGCCCTGGATGCGCGGACGAGCCCCGACCTCTTGATCGTCGCGCGCACCGACGCGATCGCCGTCGAGGGCTTCGAGCGTGCGCTCGAGCGGGCCCGCGCCTATGCCGAGGCGGGTGCCGATCTCCTCTTCGTCGAGGCCCCCCGCTCGCTCGACGAGCTCGCGGCCGTGCCGAAGCGGCTCGCGGGTGGTCCACCGCTGGTCGCCAACATCGTCGAGGGCGGCAGTACACCGACCCTCGACGCCGCGGCCCTCGACGCGCTCGGCTACGCGGTCGTGATCTTCCCGGGCGCGCTCGTCCGTGCGCTGGCCGAAACCGCGCGCGCCTTCTTCGCGTCCCTCAAGGCGCACGGCACGACCGCACCCTTCCGCGAACGGATGCTCGATTTCCAGGGCCTGAATGCGCTCTTGGGCACGCAGGCGCTGCTGGCGCGTGCCCGACGTTACGACCCCGAAAGCGGAGAGAGCGATCGATGCTCGACCCCGTGACGCTCGCGGTCCTCCAGGGCCGCCTCGAGCAGATCGCCGACGAGATGGACGCGCTCCTCTTCCGCGGCGCGTTCAACCCGATCATCGCCGAGGCGCACGATGCCGCGCACGGCCTGTACGACGCCGCGACCGGCGCGACCCTCGTCCAGGGCAAGTCGGGCCTGCCGATCTTCGTGGGCGCCATGGCCTTCGCCGTGAAGGCCGTGATCGACCGGCTCGCGAAGGTGGGCGGCCCGAGCCCGGGCGACGTGTTCGTCTTCAACGACGCCTACGAGGGCGGCACGCATCTGTCGGATTTCAAGCTCGTCCGGCCCTTCTTCCGCGACGGCCGGCTCTTCTGCTGGCTCGCCTCGGTCGGCCACTGGCACGACGTGGGCGGTGCGGTGCCGGGCAATTACAACCCCTCCGCCACCGAGTGCTTCCAGGAAGGCTTCCTCGTGCCGCCGCTCCGGCTCGTCGAGGGCGGCAGGCTGCGCCGCGAGATCGTCGAGCTCCTGGCCGCCAACAGCCGCCTGCCGATCGCGGTCGAGGGCGATCTCGAAGCCCAGCTCGCCGCGCTCGAGCTCGGCGAGCGTCGGCTGCACGAGCTGCTCGACGAGTACGGCACCGCGACCGTCGAGGCCGCCTTCGGCGAGCTCCGCCGCCGCGCCGCCGATCTCCTGCGCGCGCACATCCGCGAGTTGCCGGACGGGAGCTGGACCTGCACCGACGTCCTCGACGGCGACGGGATCGACGACGCGCCGATCCCGATCACCCTCACCCTCACGGTCCGGAGCGACCGGCTCGGCTTCGACTTCACCGGCACGGCACCGGCCTGCAAGGGCCCGCTCAACATCTCGCGGGCGACCACGATCGCCGGCTGCTACGTCGCCTTGAAGCACGTCTTCCGCGAGGTCCCGGCCAATGCCGGCGTGCTGGAGCCGATCGACTTCACGATCCCGGAAGGCTCGATCCTGGATGCCCGCCCGCCGCGCCCGGTGGGCGGCTACACCGAGACCGTGCTGCGGCTCGTCGATCTCGTCTTCCGCACGCTCGCCATGGCCGCCCCGGAACGCAGCAACGGCTGCGCCTACGGCACGATCAACGCGCTCTCGGTCTCCGGTCACCGGCCCGACGGGCGCCGCTGGGTGATGTTCACCTTCTTCGGCGGTGGCCACGGCGGTCACCCGCAGGGTGACGGGCTCGACCACGGCAACGCACCGATCTCGACCGCGACGATCCCGCCGGTGGAAATCCTGGAGGCCGCCTATCCCGTGATGTTCACGCAATGGGCACTGCGCCCGGACAGCGGCGGTCCGGGCCGCCACCGGGGCGGGCTCGGCGCGATCTACGAGCTCGAGCTCCTGGCGGAGGAGGCCGAGGTCTTCCTCTTCGGCGATCGCGGCCGGGCGGGGCCGCCCGGTGTCGCGGGCGGCGGCCCGGGGGCGACGACCCGCTTCACGGTCCTGCGCGCCGATGGCCGGGTCGAGCCGGCCCAGCGATCCAAGCTCACGGGCATCCGGATCCGCCGCGGCGATCGACTCCGGCTCGAGACACCGGGTGGCGGCGGCTACGGCGATCCCCGCGAGCGCGCCGCGGCCGCGATCGAGCGCGATCTCGCCCTCGGCTACACGACGGAAGCGAGCGCGCGGGAGGTTCGCGCGTGAGCGGCAGCTGGACGGTCGGCGTCGACGTCGGCGGGACCTTCACCGACTTCGTCTTCCTCGACGAGCGGAACGGCCGGGTCGAGACCGCCAAGGTACCGAGCACCCGAGGCCGCGAGGCGGTGGGCTTCCTCGAAGGCCTCGACGCGGCGGTCGGACGCGGCCGTTCGATCGCGGCCATCGTGCACGGCACGACGGTCGGCACGAACGCCGTGCTCGAGCGCAAGGTGGCACCGACCGGGGTCCTCACGACCCGGGGCTTCCGCGACGTGCTCGAGATGCGCCGGCGCGACCGGCCCTGGACCTGGGGGCTCTGGGGAACCTTCACGCCGCTCGTGCCGCGCGACC
>JBBIIE010000081.1:0-14362 GCA_037446605.1 Geminicoccaceae bacterium
TGCCGCCCGGCTGGCGGGCGGCCTGGCCGCGCACCGACTTCACCCGCGCCCGCGTGCCGCTCGACGACATCCGCGACGGCGGCCCACCCCGGGACGGCATCCCCTCGATCGACGCGCCGCGCTTCCGGCCGGCCGGCGAGGCGACCGGCATGGACCCGCGCGAGCCGGTGATCGGCCTCGAGCTCGCCGGCCGGGTGCGCGGCTATCCCCTGCGGATCCTGATCTGGCACGAGATCGTCAACGACCGGGTCGGCGGGTTGCCGGTGGCGGTGACCTACTGCCCCTTGTGCAACGCGGCGATCGTGTTCGATCGAAGGCTCGCGGGCCGGGTGCTCGACTTCGGAACCACCGGCAAGCTGCGCCACTCCGATCTCGTCATGTACGACCGGCAGACCGAGAGCTGGTGGCAGCAATATTCGGGCGAGGCGATCGTCGGCGAGCTCGCCGGCGCCAGGCTCGCCATGCTGCCGGCGCGGCTCGAGAGCTTGGCCGAGCTCCTGGCCCGGGCACCCGATGCCGAACTCCTGGTTCCGTCCGACCCGACGGCACGGCCCTACGGCTCCAACCCCTATGTCGGCTACGACGGCGCCCGGTTCCCGTTCCTCTACGACGGACCGCTGCCCGAGGGCGTGGCCCCGATGACCCGGGTCGTGGTGGTGGATGGGCAGGCCTGGACGCTGGAGCTCCTCGCGTCACGCGGGCGGATCGAGACCGGGGATCTGGTCCTCTCCTGGCATCCGGGGCAGCTCTCGGCGCTCGATGCGGCGCGGATCGAGGACAGCCGCGAGGTCGGCTCGGTGCGCGTGCAGCGGCGGACCGCGGGCGGGCTCGAGGACGTGGTCCACCACGTCACCTTCGCCTTCGTGCTGCACGCCTTCGAGCCGGAGGCCGTGTTGCACCGCTGAGCCGGGCCGGGCCCTTCCGGTCTCAGCCCGGCCGCGGGCGCAGATGGGCGTGCCAGCGCCGCTCGAGCAGGCGGACGAGGCCCGCGATCGCGAAGGTCAGCGCCATGTAGAAGACGGCGGCGGTGAGGAACGCCTCGTAGGGGCTGTAGTAGCGCGAGTTGACGATGCGCGCCGCACCGGTCAGGTCGACGATGGTGACCACGCTCGCCACGGCGCTGCCGTGCAGCATGAAGATGACCTCGTTGCCGTAGGCCGGCAGCGCGCGGCGGAAGGCCGAGGGCAGGACGATGCGGCGGTAGGCGAGCGCCGGCCGCATGCCGAGCGCCCGGGCCGCCTCGATCTCGCCGGCCGGGGTGGCGAGCACGGCGCCGCGGACGATCTCGGCGGTGTAGGCCGCGGTGTTGAGCGTGAAGGCCAGGAGTGCGCAGAACCAGGCCTGCGAGAGGAGCGGCCAGAGCAGGCTCGATCGGACCGCCTCGAACTGGCCGGCGCCGTAGTAGATGAGGAAGAGCTGGACCAGGAGCGGCGTGCCGCGGAAGAAGTAGGTGTAGGCCCAGACCGGACCGTTGACCAACGGATTGCGGCTGGTGCGCAGGAGGCCGAGCGGCACCGCGAGTACGAGGCCGAGTGCCAGCGCCAGGAAGGTCAGCCAGACGGTGGTCCAAAGTCCGCGCAGGTAGAGGGGCAGGTTGGCCAGGACGAGCTCGAGGTCGATCATGCCGGGCGGGCCTCGCCGCGCCGGGCGTGCCGTTCGAGCGCGGCCAGCGCCAGCGTCGAGACGGTGGTCAGCGCCAGGAAGACGAGTGCCACCGCCAGATAGAAGGTGAAGGGCTGGCGGGTGGCGCCGGCGGCGAGCGCCGCCTTGCGCACCATGTCGTCGAGGCCGAGGACCGAAAGCAGCGCCGTGGCCTTGAGCAGCACGAGCCAGTTGTTGCCGAGGCCGGGCAGGGCGTGGCGCAGCATCTGCGGCAGGAGGATCCGGCGCACCACGAGCGCCGGCCGCATGCCGAACGCCCGCGCCGCCTCGAGCTGGCCTCGGGGTACCGCCAGGATGGCGCCGCGGAAGGTCTCGGTCATGTAGGCGCCGTAGATGAAGCCGAGCGTGAGCACGCCGGCCGCGAACGGCCCGACGTCGACGTGCTCGAAGCCCAGCCGCTCGGCCAGGTCGTTCATCAGCATCTGGCCGCCGAAGAAGACCAGCAGCATGAGCACGAGGTCGGGCACGCCGCGGATCAGCGTGGTGTAGGCCGCGGCCAGCGCCCGCAGCGGACCCACGCGGGAGAGCTTGGCGAAGGCGCCCAAAAGGCCGAGCACCAGGGAGAGCGCCAAGCCGGCGAGCGCCGCCTCCACGGTGAGGACGGCGCCCTCCAGGATCGAGGGACCGTAGCCCTTGAGGTCGAGCACGGGATGCCGCGGCCGCGGCCGGCGCCCGGCTCAGCCGCCGTAGATGTCGAAGTCGAAGTAGCGGCGCATGATCGCCTGGTAGGTCCCGTCGGCGCGGATCGCCGCGAGCGCCTTGTTGAGCGCCTCCTTGAGGTCGGCGTCCTCCTTGCGCACGGCGATGCCGGCGCCCTCGCCGAACCAGCGCTTGTCGCGCAGCTCGGGGCCTACGAACTCGTAGCCCTTGCCCTTCTCGGTGTTGAGGAAGCCCTCGAGCAGGGCGATCGAGTCGGCCAGGAGCAGGTCGACGCGACCGGCCAGCATGTCGAGGTTGGCCTCGTCCTGCGTGCCGTAGCGCACGATCTCGACCGAGTCCCCGTAATTGTCGGTCAGATAGTTGTCGTGGATGGTCGCGCGCTGCACGCCGACCTTCTTGCCCTTGAGCCCCTCCTTGGTGATCTCGATGGCGGAGCCCTTCTTGCGGACGAAGCGGGCCGGCGTCTGATAGTACTTGTCGGTGAAGTCGACGCGCTTCTTGCGCTCCTCGGTGATCGACATCGAGGCGACGATCGCGTCGTACTTCTTGGCGAGCAGGGCGGGAATGATGCCGTCCCAGTCCTGCTGCACGAGCTCGCACTCGGCCCCGAGCTTCTCGCAGAGGGCCCGGGCGATGTCGATGTCGAAGCCCTTGAGCTTGCCGTCGGGGCCCACCTCGTTGAACGGCGGATAGGCGCCCTCGGTGGCGATCTTGATCTTCTTCCACTCCTTGGCCTCGAGGGTGCCGGCGGCGAGGGCGAGCGCCCCGGCGGCCAGGGAAAGGACGAACCTGCGCAGCATGACGGCCTCCCGGCGAACGAGCCTCGCCCGAGAGAGCCGAGGCGCGCGGCGCCCGTCAAGCCGGCGGGCGACCGGCTCAGCGCGGATCGATGTCGAAGCCGAAATAGGCCTTGGCGATGCGCGCGTGCTCGCCCTTGGCGCGCAGCGCGTCGAGCGCGGCATCGAGCCGCTCGACCAGCTCGCGATTGCCCTTCCTGACGACGATCCCGGCGCCGTAGCCGAACCAGCGCGGATCGGTGTAGCTCGGCCCGCACAGCTCGAGGCCGGCGCCCTGCCGGGTCCTGAGGGCGCCACGATCGAGCGCCAGCGCGTCGCCCATCAGCAGGTCGACCCGACCCTCGGCGAGCGCCGCCACCGCCTGCGGCAGGGTCTCGAAGCGCACCACCTCGGCCTCGCCCGCGAAGGTCGCGGTGACGAACTGGTCGTGCGTGGTCGAGGCCTGGACCGCGATCCGCCGGCCCGCGAGACGGCCGGCGACCGGCTCGACCGGGCTGCCCTTGCGACGCAGGAAGCGGGCCGGGACCTGGTAGTAGCGGCGGGTGAAGTCGGCGGTCTGCCGGCGTGTCTCGGTGATCGAGACCGAGGCCACGATCGCGTCGACCTCGTTCCAAAGGCGCGCCTCGAGGCCGATCACCGCGTCCTGGAGGACCGCCCAGGGCCGCTGCACGAGCTCGCAGCGGACCTGCAGCTCGGCGCACAGGGCGTGCGCGATGTCGACGTCGAAGCCCTTGAGGCGCCCCTTGCCGTCGACCTCGCTGAAGGGCGGGTAGGAGCCCTCGACGGCGAGCCGCAGCCGCGGCGCCCCGGTCGCCGCAGCGGTGGGTCGGACCGCCGCCTCCTTGGTGGCCGGCGGGCGCGGCTCGGCCGCGGTCGCCTTGGGCGGCGCCGCCGCGGCGCCATTGCCGCCGGCCGGCGCGGCGGCCGCTGCGGGTGCGGCCAGCAGCAGGGCGAGCAGCGCCGCGATCTTGGACCAACGGGGCATCGGAGCGGCTCCGGAGCGGTCGGCTCGAGGCTCGTCTGCCAGATCAGCCGGCCGCGTCAAGGCCGGCCGCACCACGCGCCCGGGCGTGGTGGCCGGCCAGGAACTGGCGCAGCCGCTCCGAGCGCGGCCCGCCCAGGACGGCACCGGGCGGGCCCTGCTCCTCGATCCGTCCCTGGTGCAGGAACACGACCTCGCTCGCCACCTCGGCGGCGAAACCCACCTCGTGGGTCACCACCAGCATGGTGCGGCCCTCGAGCGCCAGATCGCGCATCACCTTCAAGACCTCGCCCACGAGCTCGGGGTCGAGGGCCGAGGTCGGCTCGTCGAACAGCAGCACGGCGGGCTCCATGGCGAGCGCCCGGGCGATCGCCGCGCGCTGCTGCTGGCCGCCCGAGAGATGCGCCGGATAGTAGTCGCGGCGGTCCCAGATGCCGACCTTGGCGAGCAGCGCCTCGGCCCGCTCGAGCGCCGCCCGGGGTGGCAGCCCGAGCACGTGCACCGGTGCCTCGACGACGTTCTGGAGCACCGTCATGTGCGCCCAGAGATTGAACTGCTGGAAGACCATGCCGAGCCGGGTACGCGCCCGTTCGACCTGGCGCGGGTCGGCTGGGACGAGGCCGCCGCCGCGCGGGCGCAGCCGGATCTCCTCGCCGGTGACCGTGATCCGCCCGGCGTCGGGCAGCTCGAGCAGGTTGATGCAGCGCAGGAAGGTGCTCTTGCCCGACCCCGAGGCGCCGAGGAGCGCGATCACGTCGCCCTGCCGGGCGGTGAGCGAGACCCCCTTCAGGACCTCGAGCCGGCCGAACGACTTGTGGATCCCCTCGACCTCGAGCGCCGCGGTCGCCGTCACGTCCCCGCCGTCCCCCGTCCGGTGAGCCAGCGTCGGCGGGTCGGTTCCCGATTGTCAAGCGGGCCCGATCGGTGGGACAGATGGCCTTCGACCGCCCGGGGAGGGGCGGGCCGCGGGCCGTCGGTTGATCACCAGGGAGACAGCGCCATGGATCTCTCGAACAGGGCGCTCGTCGCCGAGTGCCTGGGCACGGCATGGTTGGTGTTCGGCGGCTGCGGCAGCGCCGTACTCGCCGCGGCCTTCCCCGAGGTCGGCATCGGCCTCGTCGACGTCTCGCTCGCCTTCGGGCTGACCGTCCTCACCATGGCCTACGCGATCGGCCCGATCTCGGGCTGCCACCTCAACCCGGCCGTGACCGCGGGCCTCGTGGTGGCCGGCCGCTTCGAGCAGAGCAAGGCGCTCGGCTGCATCGTGGCGCAGGTGGTGGGCGCGATCGTGGCGGCGTTCCTCCTCTTCATCGTCGCCTCGGGCAAGCCGGGCGCGGATCTCGGCGGCTTCGCCGCGAACCGCTTCGGCGAGCTCTCGCCGGGCAAGTACGGCGCGCTGTCCGGGCTCGTGATCGAGCTCGTCATGACCTTCATGTTCCTGATCATCATCCTGGGCGCCACCAGCCCGAAGGCGCCGGCCGGCTTCGCGCCGATCGCCATCGGCCCCGGCCTGACGCTGATCCATCTGGTCAGCATCCCGGTCACCAACACCTCGGTCAACCCGGCGCGCAGCACGGGCCAGGCGTTGTTCGCCGGCTGGCCCTACCTGATCCAGCTGCCGTTCTTCTGGTTCGTGCCGATCCTGGGGGCCATGGGCGCCGGCGTCGCCTGGAAGTGGCTCGCGGAGGAGGACGCGGCGGGCCGCGGCTGACCGGTCAGCGGCCGGGTCCGAGCTCGGGCAGGCCGGCCGCCTCGGGGACCAGGCGGACGGCCAGCCCCTCGGCGCGGCCGCGCAGCTCGACCAGCCGGCGCTCGGCCGTCTCGAGCGCGCAGCCGGCGCGGGCCAGCAGGTCCTCGGAGACGACCAGCTCGACGCCCAGATCCTTGGTGAGCGCCTCGAGCCGGCTCGCCACGTTGACCGTGTCGCCGATCGCCGTCAGGTGCGCGCTGCGGCCGTAGCCGAGCTCGCCCACGATCGCCGGGCCGGCGTGCAGGCCGATGCCCATGCGCAGCGGCACGCCGAGCTCGGTGGCGAGCTCGGCGTTCAGCGCCGCGAGTCCGCGACCCATGCCGCGGGCCGCGGCGAGCGCCCGGCGGGCCGCCTCCTCGGCCCCGACCTCGAGGCCGAACAGGGCCATGATGCCGTCGCCCATCACCTTGTCGAGGCGGCCGCCGGCACCCTCGATCGCCGCCCCGGCGACCGCCACGAAGCGGTTCAGGATGAACACCACGTCGTAGGGCAGGCGCCGCTCGGCCAGCCGCGTGAAGCCCCTGAGGTCGGCGAACAGGACGGCGATCTCCCGCTCCCGCCCTTGGCCCGGGTCCATCGGCCGGAGCACCGCCGCGGCACCGCCCGAAGGTGGCACGAGGCGGACCACGCAGAGGGGCGCGCGTGGCCGGATCTGGCAGGCGAGGCGGACGTCGGCGGGTGCGCCGATCCGCTCCAGCAGGCGCGCCTCGATCGCGGCCGCAGGCGGCAGACCGTCGAGCCCGGCCACCACGCGCACCCGGCAGGTCGAGCAGCGACCGCGGCCGCCGCACACCGAGGCGTGCGGCACCTCCGCCACGCGGCTCGCCTCGAGCAGCGTGAGCCCCGGCGGCACGCGCGCCGTCCGCCCGCCGTCCCAGGTGATCGCCACCCGCCCGCGTCGCGCGAGCGCGCCGCGCACGAGCCGGCCCAGCAGCACGGCTGCGGCCAGGGCGAGCCAGCCGGCCACGACCCACCCCTCGACCGGGCCGATCAGGAAGGCGCGCGCCTCCGACCAGGGCTGGTCCTCGATCGGCACCAGCCGGCCACCGGCCGAGGGATCGGCCGCCCGCAGCGCGGCCAGCTCGCGGCCGGCGGAGACCGTGCCGAGCACGGCCAGGGTCGGCAGCAGCGTGGCGAGCACCGCGAGCGCCGGCAGGAAGCGGGGATAGGCCGGGCGGAGCCGCAGCCAGAGGTGCAGGCCGATGCAGCCGTGCAGCCAGACGAGGAGGAGGAGCAGGCTCTGCCGGACCATCCCGTCGGGCCAGATCAGGGCCACGAGGAAGGCGTAGCCGTCCTCGATGCCGAGCAGCCGGTGGGCCACCCCGGTCCCGAGCACGTGCAGCGCGAGGAGGGTCGGGATCGCGAGCCCGAGCGCGAGCTGGACGAGCTCGACGGCCGGCATCCCGAGCGTGCGGCGCTGCCAGAGCCGGCCCAGGCCGAGCAGGGGATGCAGGAGCAGCGCCGTGAGCACGAGCCAGCCGAGGACGGGGGCCCGCCAGACCGCCAGGAACACCGTCCGGCCGGCCTCCATCAGGTCGAGCGAATGGAGGCCGAGCGTGTGGTTGGCCAGATGGCTCGCGGTGAAGGTGACGAGCAGCAGCCCGGAGGCCTGGCGGAGCCGGGCGGCCAGGAGCGCGGCACTGCCGGGGCTCAGCGGGATCGTCCGCTCAGCCGCGGCCGGCGAGCGCCCGCTCGACCGCGGCGGTGATCTCCGCCGCCTCGGGCTCGACGCCCGAGGGCCAGGCGGCGAGGGCGGCCCCGTCCGGGCCGATCAGGTACTTGTGGAAGTTCCAGCGCGGCCCGGCGCGCTCGCCGAGCTCGCGGCGCAGCCAGACGAACAACGGGTGGGATCCCGGGCCGCGCACCTGCACCTTCTCGGTCAGCGGGAAGTCGACGTCGAAGTTGGTCTCGCAGAAGGTCTTGATCTGCTGGCTCGAGCCCGGCTCCTGGCCGCCGAAGTCGTTGGACGGCACGCCGAGCACGACCAGCCCACGGTCGCGGTAGCGCTGCCAGAGCCGCTGCAGGGCGGCGTACTGATAGGTGAAGCCGCAGAGCGAGGCGGTGTTGACGACCAGGAGCGGCCTGCCCGCGAACCGCTCGAGCGGCAGGGGCTCGCCCTCGATCGAGGTGAAGGCGAAGGCGAAGGCGCCGCGCTCCGAGGCGGCGGGCACGACCGGCCCGAGCAGGGCCAGGACCAGGGCAGCGAGCAACAGGCGCACGGTACGGACCTCCCGCGAGATTGACGGAGCCGGGGCGAGTCTGGAAAGCCCACCACCGGCGCGCATGTAATACGCGGCGTACCGCCGGCCGGACCGCCGGGGCCAGAGGGGGAGCGGATGAGCAATCTCCTGATCGCCGCGCTGTTCCTGGTCGGCACCCACCTCGGCATCCCCAACACCCCGCTCCGCCCGCAGCTCGTGGCGACCATCGGGGAGGGGCCGTACCGGATCCTCTACGCGCTGATCTCGATCGTGGCCATCGCCTGGCTGGTGCACGCCTGGAGCGCGGCACCACTGTGGGTGCTCTGGGTGCCGGGCCCGGGGCTGCGCCACCTGCCGCTGCTCGTGATGCCGGTCGCCCTGCTGCTCCTGGTCTGCGCCCTGAGCCAGCGCAACCCGACCGCCCTCGGCCAGGCGCCCGATCCCGATTCGGCCGAGCCGGCGCGCGGCATCATCCGCGTCACCCGGCATCCGATGCTGTGGGCGGTCGGCCTCTGGGCGATCGTCCACATCCTGGCCAACGGCGACCTCGCCTCGCTGCTGTTCTTCGGCGCCTTCGCGGTGCTCGCCTTCGCCGGTTCGGTCCTGATCGACGCGCGCCGCACCGAGGAGCGCCCGCCCGGCTGGGGCGTGCTCCTGCAGCGCACCTCCAACATCCCCTTCCAGGCCATCCTCGAGCGTCGCCAGCGGCTGGTGCCGGCGGAGATCGGGCTGCCCCGTCTCGCGGGCGCGCTCGCCCTCTACGTCGCCCTGATCTGGCTGCATCCCCGGCTGTTCGGGGTGGCGGTGACCCCCTGAGCGGTCAGCCGACGATCCAGACCGCACTCTTGAGGAGCGCGTAGGCGATGCCGACGCCGAGGGTCCCGTAGGCCGCCGGCAGGGCCCAGCGCCGCAGGCGAGGGTCGATCGCCTCGACCCCGGACAGCAGCCAGAACAGGACCGCCAGCCCCAGCACGAGCGAGAAGAACCGACCGTCCTCCATGGGTGGGGCTCCGCGCTCGCCTCAGCCGACCTCCTCGACCGACACCCAGCGCCGCTCGCGCGCCGCGAGGAGGATGGCATCCACCACGCGCTGGACCTCGTAGGCCTCGCGGAAGTCGGGCCGGAAGGCCGGCCCGTCGGCCATCGCGAGGGCGATGTCCTTGACCTCGATCGCCTTGATCTCGTTGAAGCCGAGCTGGTGGCCGGGCGCCGGGCAGAAGGCCGCGTAGTCGGCGTGCTCGGGCCCCGCCGGGATCTCGACGTAGCCGGCACGGCCGGCGGGCTGGCCCTGGCGGTAGAGCCGCAGCTCGTTCATCCGCTCCATGTTGAGGAGGATCGAGCCCTTCGAGCCGGTCAGCTCGAAGGCCAGGTACATCTTGCGGCCGGTGGCGATCCAGGAGGCCTCGAGGGTACCGGTGGCACCGTTGGCGAAGCGCAGGAGCGCGCGCGCCTGGTCGTCGACCTCGACCGGACGGGAGGGTGCGCCGCCCCTGGTGATGGCGCGCTCGGTGATCACCGTGTCGAGGTCGGCGGTCAGCTCCTCGATCGGACCCACGACGTAGCGTGCCATGGCGATGATGTGCGAGCCGAGATCGGCGATCGCCCCGGCGCCGCCGCTCGGATCGAGACGCCAGGACCAGGGCACGCCCGGGTCGGCCATGTAGTCCTCGGCGTGGATGCCTCGGAAGCTCCACACCTCGCCGATCTCGCCCGAGGCGACGAGCTCGCGGGCGAGCCGGGTCATCGGGTTGCGCAGATAGTTGAAGCCCACGAAGGTCGGCAGTTCGGCGAGTTCGGCGGCCTCCGCCATGTCGCGCGCATCGCTCGCCGTCGCCGCCAGGGGCTTCTCGCAGTAGACGGCCTTGCCCGCCTCGATCGCCGCGAGCGCCATCTCCTTGTGCAGGGCGTTGGGCGCGGTGATGTCGACCAGATCGATCTCGGGGTCGCGGACGACGTCCCGCCAGTCGCCGGTGGCGCGCGCGATCCCGAGCTGGCGGGCCGCCTGGTGCGCGAGCTCGGGCGTGCGGTCGGCCAGGATCGCGATCTCGGGCACCATGGGCAGGTCGAAGACCGCCGGGGCCATCCGCCAGGCGAGCGCGTGGCTGCGCCCCATGAAGCCTGCGCCGATCAGCCCGATCCTGAGCGGACGGCTCATCGCAGGACCTCCGGGTTGACCACGACCGCGGGATCGAGGCGGCCGTCGAGGCCGGAAAGCACGTTGTCGGCCGCCTCGAGCGCCATGCGCAGGGTCGATTCCCTCGTCACCCCGGCGACGTGCGGGGACAGGAGCAGGCGCGGTGCGGCGAGGAGCGGGTCGTCGGCTGCGGGCGGCTCGTGCACCATGACGTCGAGGGCCGCCCCGGCCAGCCGGCCCGCGCGCAGGGCCGCCACGAGCGCCGCCTCGTCGACCAGCCCGCCGCGGGCGGTGTTGACGAGGAAGGCATGCGGCCGCAGGAGCGCCAGCTCGGCGGCGCCCAGCATGCCCCGGGTCCGCGGCCCGAGCGGGCAGTGGAGCGTCACGATGTCGGCCTCGGGGAGCGCTGCCTCGAGCGAGGCCGCGGGCTCGCAGCCCAGGCCGCGGATCCGCTCGGCGGGCAGGAACGGGTCGACCACCAGCACCCGCATCTCGAAGGCGAGCGCCCGCCGTGCGACGCGCGAGCCGATCCGCCCGAGGCCCACGACGAGCAGGGTCCGGCCGGCCAGCTCGACCGGCACGAGCCGGGTGCGCGCCGCCCAGTCGCCCCTGCGCACGGCGGCGTCCATCTCGGCACCCAGCTTGGCGAGCTGGAGCATCTGCGCGAAGGCGTGCTCGGCGACCGACACGGCGTTGGCGGTGGCCGTGACCGTGACCGGGATCCGCCGGGCGGTGGCGGCGGCCACGTCGATGTTGTCGTAGCCGACGCCGTGCTTGGCGATCACCTTGAGCCGCGGCGCCGCGGCGATGGCCGAGCCCGGCAGGGCGGCGGTGCGCACGATCACCGCCTCGGCACCGGCCAGGGCCTGCGGCAGCTCGGCGGTGGCCCGCTCGTCGAGGGTCACCGTCTCCAGGCCCGGACGATCGCGCAGCCGGGCCAGCCCGGCCTCGTGGACGTGCCCGACGACGAGGACGCGGGCCACTCGGCGCCTCAGTAGGTCGAGCTCTTCGGCCCCTCGACCTGCGCGCCCATCTCCTTGACCAGCTCGACCGCCTTCATGGTCAGGATGCGCGCATCGGAGAGCAGCGTGGCGTAGTTGAGGCCCTTGGCGATCATGCGCTTGGCGTAGGCCGGCGCCCCGCAGTGCATGCCGGCCCACAGCCCGGCCTTGCGGGTCGCCTGGATGATCCGCTCGACCGCCTCGACGACCGCCGGCTCGGTTGGATCGAGCATCGGCGTGTGGCCCATCGAGAGCGCGAGGTCGGCCGGCCCGATGTAGACGCCGTCGAGGCCCGGCGTGGCGAGGATCGCATCGAGGTTCTCGAGCGCCTCCACGGTCTCGATCATGGCGAGGGCCAGGATCTGGTCGTTGGCCTTGGCGCCGTAGTCGGCGCCGTGCGCGATCACCGCCCGGGTCGGCCCGAAGCTGCGCTGGCCCCTGGGCGCGTAGCGGCAGAACGAGACGAACTCCTCGGCCTGGGCCCGGTTGTTGACCATCGGGCAGATGATGCCCATCGCCCCGGCGTCGAGGAGCTTCATGACGATGCCGGCCTCGCGCCAGGGCACGCGCGCGAGCGGCACCGTGGCGGTCGTGCCGATCGCCTGCAGCATGCCGACCGCGGCCTGGTAGTCGACCAGCCCGTGCTGCAGGTCGATGGTCACGCTGTCCCAGCCGCACTGGGCCATGAGCTCGGCCGCGAAGCTGTTCGGGATGGCGCACCAGCCGTTGACGGTGGCCGCGCCCTGCTTCCACTTCACCTTGAGTGTGTTCTCGCGCACGCGCTCGTCTCCCGGCGACTGCGGCGCGGAAGCTAGGCGCCGGGGGTGGGCGTGTCCAGGCGGCGCTGCCGCCGCCGACCCGGTCCCGGAGGGAGGCTACCTTGATCCTTCGGCATGCGCTCGCCGGTGCCCTGCTGCTGCTCGCCGGCGGCGCCGCGGCCCGCGACCTTTCGATCGGCATCACCCAGTTCCCCTCGACGCTCCATCCGAGCATCGATTCGATGGCGGCCAAGAGCTTCGTCCTGGGCCTGACGCTCCGGCCGCTCACCACGCGCGATCCCGCCTGGCGGAGCGTGTGCCTGCTGTGCGAGGAGCTCCCGACCTTCGAGAACGGCCTCGCGGTGCGCGAGACCACCCCCGACGGCCGCCCGGGCGTGGCCCTCACCTATGCGCTGCGCCAGGACCTCGTCTGGGGCGACGGGACGCCGGTCACGACCGAGGATCTGCTGTTCACCCTCGAGGTCGGCCGCCATCCGCTCTCGGGCGTCACCAACGCCGAACTCTACCGGCGCATCCTGCGCGCCGAGGCGCTCGACGCGCGCCGCTTCGTGCTGCACCTCGATCGGATCACCTTCGACTACAACACGCTCGACGACCTCCGGCTCCTGCCGGCGCACCGCGAACGGGCGGTCTTCGCGGCCGATCCCGCGACCTACCGCAACCGTACGCTGTTCGACACGGCCCCGACCGATCCGGGCCTGGCCATGGGTCCCTACCGGATCACGGGCGTCGCGCCCGGGGCGCGCATCGAGCTCGCGCGCAACCCGCACTGGCGCGGGCCGCAGCCGGCCTTCGAGCGGATCACGATCCGGGCGATCGAGAACACCGCCGCGCTCGAGGCCAACCTGCTCTCCGGCGAGATCGACATGATCGAGGGCTCGCTCGGCCTGGCCCTCGACCAGGCGCTCGCCTTCGAGCGCCGGCACGGCGGCCGCTTCGAGGTGCACTACCAGCCGGGCCTCGTGTTCGAGCACATCGATCTCCGGCTGGACAACCCGATCCTGGCCGATGTCCGGGTCCGCCGGGCGCTCCTCCTGGCCATCGATCGCGAGCTCCTCGTCCGCCAGCTCTTCGAGGGCCGCCAGCCGGTGGCGCACTCCTTCATGAGCCCACTCGACCGGATGCTCGCCCCCGACGTGCCGGTGTGGCCCCGCGACCCGGCCCGCGCGCGCGCCCTGCTCGAGGAGGCGGGCTGGCGGCCGGGCGCCGGCGGCATCCGCCGCAACGCGGCCGGCGAGCCGCTGCGGCTCGACTTCCAGACCACCGCCGGCAACCGCTCGCGCGAGCTGGTCCAGCAGGTCCTCCAGGGCATGTGGCGGCAGGTCGGCGTCGACACGGTGATCCGCAACGAGCCGCCGCGGGTGCTGTTCGGCGAGACCCTGTCGCGGCGGCGGTTCACCGGCATGGCGCTGTTCGCCTGGATCTCGAGCCCGGAGAACGTGCCGCGCTCGATCCTCCACTCGGGCGAGGTGCCGACCGCCGGCAACGGCTGGGCGGGGCAGAACTACACGGGCTTCGCCGACCCGCGGGTCGACGCCCTCCTGGATGCGATCGAGCTCGAGCTCGACGAGACGCGCCGCCGCGCGCTGTGGGCCGAGCTGCAGCGCCGCTACGCGGAGGCCCTGCCGGCCCTGCCGCTCTACTTCCGCGCCGACGCCCACATCTGGCCACGCTGGCTCCGGGGCGTCGAGCCGACCGGGCACCTGGCGCCGACCACCCTTTGGGTCGAGCGCTGGCGGGTGGCACCCTGATCAGCCGGCGCGGCGCAGGTCGGGCAGGAGGAACGCCACGCCGGCCGCGGTCAGGACGGCCGGCGCGAGCAGCGCCGGGAACGGCCCGATGGTGTCCAGGAGAACGCCCGACAGGAGCGGTCCGAGCACCTGGCCGATGCCGAAGGTGCCGGTGACGAAGGCGGCCGCCGGCGCGCGCGCCTCGGGCGTGGTGGCGTGCGCCTGCTCGAGGGCGAGGGCGGTGATGCCCATGAAGGTGCCGCCGAGCAGGAGCCCCGCCGGCAGTGCCGCCGCCGGCGAGGCCGCCAGCCCGCAGAGCGCCGTGCCGAGCGCGAGGAGGAGCATCGCGACGAGCAGGGTCCGGATCCGCCCGATGCGCCGGCCGGTCGCGGTCCAGACCGGGGCCGAGGGGGCGCCGACCAGCCCGGCCACGATCCAGGCGAGCACCGCCAGATCGCCGTCACGCTCGGCCAGGACGCGCACGAAGAACGTGGCACCCGCCCCGAAGCCGAAGCCCGCGAGCCCGTAGGCCCAGGCGAGCCGACGCAGCGCCGGCCCCGGCCGGAGCCGCGCGACCACGGCCCCCTGGCCCGCGCCGCCCCGGGCGAGCCCCACGAGGACCGGGGCGCCGAGCAGCCCGATCGCCGCCATGGCGAGCCAGCCGGC
>JBBIIE010000082.1:0-14275 GCA_037446605.1 Geminicoccaceae bacterium
ATCGGCGTGCCGGGTGGTGCCTCGAGCGGCCGGCGCAGCAGCACGTAGGGGTCGGCGCGCGGTGCTTCCAGGCGGAGGATGCCGTCGATCACCTCGACCCGGCCCTTGCCGCGCTCGAGCGTCCAGCCCCGGAGCGGGTCCTCCGCGGTGGCGGGCGGCCACAGGCGCAGCGCCGGCCCGCCCGGCACCTGCACCGGCAACAGCGCCGCCGCCGTCCAGGTGAGAAGCGCGAGTGCGGCGAGCGCGAGCGTCCAGGCGCGCCCCGCGGTCACCGCCCGTCTCCGCGGCCGGCGAGCGCACGCGGCATCGGCAGCCGGCGCAGGAGCAGGCCGAGCCCGCCGCCGATGCCGACACCCAGGAGGTTGCGCAGCGCGTCCGCCGGCCCGGCGTCGCGCCCGTCGGTCAGGAGCTGGACGTACTCGGCCACCGGTGCCGCGGCGGCGAGCGTGAGCAGCACGGCTGCCGGCGGCAGGGTGCGCACCGCGCCGACCGCGACCAGGGCGAGGAGGGCGAAGACCAGGACGTGGGCGAGGTCGCCGAGCGCATCGACCTCGACGCCGCCGAGGCCGAGCCGGCGGGCGAGCGCGGCGAGCAGATGCTGCTCGGAGGCCGGCGGCAGCACGAGCAGCACGATCGCGACCGTGGCGGCGACGCCGAGCGCGGCGGCGAGCCAGGGCGTGCGCAGGGTGCGCAACAGGCGCAGCAGGGTCCAGCCGCCGACCAGGATCCAGCCCGCGATCAGCGCCGCGCGGGCGAGGCGGAAGGCGGCCCGGTGGCGCAGCGGCTGGAGGGCGAGGTCGGCGACGACGAGCCGGCCGGCGGCGCGCACCAGCTCGACCTCGAGGGTGGCGCCCACCGCGCCCTGCGGCAGCGCCACGTCGCGGCGCAGGCGGAAGGGGGCGCGGGTGCCGACCAGCCGCGCCACGTGCAGCTCGCGGCCGAACAGGAGCGTGCCGGTCGCCGAGCGGCCGACCAGCCGCAGATGCGCGCCGGCCGACCAGCCCTCGGCCGGGGTGACCCGCTCGCTCGCGAGCTCGGCCGCCACCCGCAGCCCGGCGAGCGGCGCGCCCGAGGGCACGGTCACGCGCAGCGCCACGCTGCCCGCGGGCTGCGGGCTCTCCAGCACGGCGGCACCGGGCTGGAGCTCGACCCGGCCGGCGGCGGGGTAGGTCCGCACCGGCGCCTGCGAGCCCTCGGCCGCGAGCGGGCGGAGCACCGGCGCTCCGGGCACCGGCTCCAGCCGGTCCATGCCGAAGGCGAGGAAGGCCGTGAGGGCGGCGAGCACCGCCACCGCGCCCGCGAGCCGCAGCAGCACCGGGTCGGGGCGGAAGGCCAGCAGGCGGACGAGCCGGCCCCTCACGGGCCCGGCCCCGGGCGCCGATCGGCCGAGGCGGAGGGCGGCACACGCATCGCTGCCATCCTATCCGGGCCGCGCGGCTGCGTCAGCCGGTCCGCGCCCGGCCGCTTGCGCCGCCCGGGACCATCGTGTGTGATCGGCGGGTCGCGCCGCCCGGGCGCCCATGCTGTCGAGCGATCCTCCCGATGTCCGATCTTCCCGCCTCGATCGACGCCACCATCGAGCTCCTGGCGCGCGGCCGCTACGTCGCCGACCGGCCGCTCGCCACGGCACTGTTCCTGGCCCTCAGGCTCGGCCGGCCGCTGTTCCTCGAGGGCGAGGCCGGCGTCGGCAAGACCGAGATCGCGAAAGTGCTGGCCGAGACGCTCGACCGCGAGCTGATCCGCCTGCAGTGCTACGAGGGGCTGGACGTGGCCGCGGCGGTCTACGAGTGGAACTACCAGCGGCAGATGCTGGAGATCCGCCTCGCCGAGGCGGCCGGGGTGAGCGACCGCGAGGGGCTCGCGCAGGACATCTTCAACGAGCGGTTCCTGATCCGCCGGCCGCTCCTGCGCGCCCTGGAGCCCGACCTGCGCGGCGCGCCGGTGCTGCTGATCGACGAGCTCGACCGCACCGACGAGCCGTTCGAGGCGTTCCTGCTCGAGGTGCTCTCCGACTTCCAGATCACCATCCCCGAGATCGGCACGGTCCGGGCACCCACCCCGCCGATCGTGGTGATCACGAGCAACCGCACGCGCGAGATCCACGACGCGTTGAAGCGGCGCTGCTTCTACCATTGGGTCGACTATCCCTCGATGGAGCGCGAGCTCGAGATCATCCGGGTCAAGCAGCCGGGCGTCGAGGAGCGGCTGTCGCGGCGGATCGTGGCGTTCGTGCAGGAGCTGCGCCGGCGCGACCTGTTCAAGCTGCCGGGCGTGGCCGAGACCCTGGATTGGACGCGCGCGCTCACCACGCTCGACTGCCTCGAGCTCACGCCCGGTGTGATCAACGACACGCTCGGCACGCTCTTGAAGTACCAGGACGACATCGCCAAGATCCGCGGCTCGGAGGCCGCCAAGATCCTGGCCGAGATCAACATGAAGCTCGAAGGGGTGCGCGGCTGAGGGACGAGATCGAGGAACCGGTCCGCGGCGGCAAGCTCGCCCGCAACGTCGTCCATTTCGTCCGGGCGTTGCGCGCGGCCGGCCTGCCGGTCGGGACCGGGCACGCGCTCCGGGCACTCGAGGCGGTCGAGACCGTGGGCCTCGGGCGGCGCTCGGATCTCTACTGGACCCTGTTCGCGGTGCTCGTGAACCGGCGCGACCAGCAGCCGATCTTCGACCAGTGCTTCCACGTCTTCTGGCGCGATCCGAAGATCCTGGAGCGCATGATGCAGCTCCTCCTGCCGCAGCTCGAGACCGAGCAGCCGGCCGAGCGCGAGGAGATCAGCCGGCGGGTCGGCGAGGCGCTCGGGCCCGACAGGCTGCCCGGGCGCGGCGAGGCCGAGGAGGAGCAGGAGAAGGAGCCGGAGATCGAGCTCGACGCGGTGCTCACCTGGTCGGCCAAGGAGCAGCTCGCCAGCAAGGACTTCGAGCAGATGTCGGCCGACGAGCTCGAGGCGGCCAGGAAGGCGATCGCCCGGCTGCGGCTGCCGATCGCGGAGGTGCGGACGCGCCGCTTCGAGCCGGTGGCGCGGGCGCCGCGGATCGACCTGCGCCGCACGCTGCGCCGCTCGCTGCGCGGCGGGGCCGCCACGATCGACCTCGTGCGCAGGCGGCCGCGGACCCGGCACCCGCCGCTCGTGATCCTGTGCGACATCTCGGGCTCGATGGCGCGCTACTCGCGCATGCTGCTCCTGTTCATGCACACACTCGCGACCGACCGCGACCGGGTTGCGAGCTTCCTGTTCGGCACGCGGCTGACCAACATCACGCGCCACCTGCGCTTCCGCGACGTCGACCAGGCGCTGGGCAAGGTCGGCGAGGTGGTCCTGGACTGGTCCGGCGGTACGCGGATAGGTTCCTGCCTCGCGGAGTTCAACCGCACCTGGTCGCGCCGCGTGCTCGGCCAGGGAGCGGTCGTGCTGTTGATCACCGACGGGCTCGACCGCGACGCCGGCGAGGGGCTCGCGGCCGAGATGGAGCGGCTGCACAAGAGCTGCCGGCGCCTCATCTGGCTCAACCCGCTCCTGCGCTACGACGCCTACCAGCCGATCAGCGCCGGCGCCCGGGCGATGATCCGGCACGTCGACGAGCTGCGCTCGGCGCACAATCTGGAGAGCCTCGAGGAGCTCACCCGGCTCCTCTCGGTCGAGGCGCCGCGCCGGGCCGAGGGGCTTTCCGAGTGGGTGGCGGCCTCGCGCGAGGGGAGGGCGGCCTGATGGTCGAGGAACGGCTTCTGGAGCAGGCGCTGGCCTGGCGGCGCGAGGGGCGCCGGGTGGCGATCGCCACGGTGGTCACCACCTGGGGCTCCTCGCCGCGGCCGGTCGGCTCGATGCTGGTGGTCGACGAGGCGGGCCGGATGGCCGGCTCGGTCTCGGGCGGCTGCATCGAGGGTGCGGTGGTCAAGGAGGCGCAGGCGGTGATGGAGGGCGCGCCGCCGCGCCTGCTCGACTTCGGCGTCACCAACGAGCAGGCCTGGGAGGTGGGCCTCGCCTGCGGCGGCAAGGTCCAGGTCTGGGTGGAGCCGGTGGCGTGAGGACCGAGCTGCTCGAGCGGCTGGTCGAGGCGCGCGCGCGGAAGCGCCGGGTGTGCCTCGTGCGCCTGCTCGATGCGCCGGGCGAGACCCTGCTCGTCGACGGTGAGCGGGTGATGGGCCCGGAGCTCGAGCCGGTGCTGCTCGAGGCGGCCGCCGAGGCGGTCCGCCGCGACCGCTCGACCACCGTCACGGGGCCGATGGGCCGCGCCTTCCTGCAGGTCCTGAACCCGCCGCTCCGGCTCCTCGTCGTGGGGGCGGTGCACATCGCCCAGGCGCTCGTGCCGATGGCGGCACTCGCGGGCTACGCGGTCACCGTGGTCGACCCGCGGCGCGGCTTCGCGACCGATGCCCGCTTCCCCGACGTGGTGCTGCTCGACGCCTGGCCGGACGAGGCCATGACCGAGCTCGCGCCCGACCGGCGCAGCGCGGTCGTGACGTTGACGCACGATCCCAAGCTCGACGATCCGGCATTGGACGTGGCGCTGCGCTCGGAGGCGTTCTACATCGGCGCGCTCGGCTCGAGGCGCACGCACGCGGCCCGGCTGGAGCGGCTCTCGGCGCTCGGCCACGGGCCCGAGGCGCTGGCGCGGATCCACGGGCCGGCCGGGCTCGACATCGGTGCGGTGAGCCCGGCCGAGATCGCGATCTCGATCCTCGCGCAAATCACGGCGGTGTTGCGGCGGGAGGGCTGAGCGATGGGCGAGCCGGCGCCGAGGCTCCGACGCACGGTCGCCGAGTGGCGGGCCTGGGAGGAGCAGCAGCCGGAGCGCTACGAGCTCCTGGGCGACGAGCCCCGGATGATGGCCGGGGGGACCGCATCGCACAACCGGATCGCGCTCAACGTCGCCGGATGGCTACGCGAACGGTTGCGCGGCCGCGACTGCCGGACCTTCCTTTCCGACGTGGAGGTCGCCTTGCCGAGCGGCCGGTGGCTCTACCCCGATCTCTTCGTGCGCTGCGGCCCGTGGACCGGGCGGGAGACGGTGTTCGCCGACCCCGTGCTCGTGGTCGAGCTGCTGTCGTCGCACACCCTCGGCGTCGATCGAGGGACGAGCCGCTGGGCCTATCAGGAGCTCGCGAGCCTGGCCGACCTGCTGATGGTCGCGACCGACCGGGTCGAGGTCGAGCACGCCGTGCCGGCGGGCGACGGCTCCTGGCGCAGCGTCTTCCACACCGATCTCGCCCAGACGATCCGACTCGACGGGCTCGGTCTCGCGCTGCCGCTTTCCGCGATCTACGAGGGCGTGTCGCTCGAAGGTAAGCCGGGCGGCGACGCCGCGGTTGCTATCTGAAAGCGACCAAGCACTTTTCATCTTCGCCTGGACTGCGCGCCGGTCCTCGGGCACTCTGCCCGCAATGTGAGCAGGCCATCATGTTCGGGGGCGGCATGGCGGGCGATCTCGACGGTGTCCTCGTCGTCAGCGTGGAACAGGCGGTGGCGGCACCCTATGCGGCGCGGCTGTTGGCCGATGCCGGGGCGCGGGTGATCAAGGTCGAGCGGCCGGAGGGCGATTTCGCCCGCGCCTACGACGACTACGTCCGAGGTCTTTCGGTCAACTTCGTCTGGCTGAACCGGGGCAAGCAGTCGATCGCCCTCGACCTCAGGAGGCCGGAGGACAAGGCGCTGCTCGAGCGGATCCTGGCCAGGGCCGACGTGTTCATCCAGAACCTGGCGCCGGGTGCCGTGGCCCGTCTCGGCTTCGGCGCCGAGGAGCTGCGCGCCCGCCATCCGCGGCTCGTCACCTGCGACATCAGCGGCTACGGCGAGGAGGGGGAGGGCCGCGACCTCAAGGCCTACGACCTGCTCGTGCAGGCGGAGAGCGGGCTCGCCTGGGTCAACGGCATCGGCGACGAGCCGGCCCGGGTGGGGGTCTCGATCTGCGACATCGCCGCCGGGATCACCGCGGCGGCGGCGATCTTCCGGGCGCTGTTCGCGCGCGAGCGGACCGGCCGCGGCCAGGGGGTCGAGGTCTCGCTCTTCCACGCGATCGGTGATTGGATGAACGTGCCCTGGATGACCTGGGCCTATGGCGGGTTCGAACCACCACGGCTCGGGCTGCACCACCCGACGATCGCGCCCTACGGGGCCTATGCCTGCGGCGACGGCAGGGCGGTCCTGATCGCCATCCAGAACGAGCGCGAGTGGGGCCGGTTCTGCGCGGACGTGCTCGGCCGCGGCGATCTCTCCCACGACGCGCGCTTCGCCACCAACACCGAGCGGGTCAGGAACCGGCTGCTGTTGGATGCCGTGATCGTCGACGCCTTCGCCGGGCGCGATCGGCAGGCGGTGATCGCCGCGCTCGAGGCGGCCAGGATCGCGTATGGCCGGCTCTCGAGCCTGGCCGATCTGGACTCCCATCCGCAGCTGCGCTGGCTCGAGGTGCCGACGGGCGTGGGGCCGGTCCGCGTGATCGGGCCGGGTGCCCGGGTCCGCGGTGCTCCCTTCGAGCCCGCCCCGGTCCCCGCGCTCGACGAGCACGGGGCCACGATCCGGGCGGAGTTCGGGTGAGGCCGCCAGGCGCGCCGCGAACCGCCCGGCGCCGGTCCCGGGATCACTCCGTCCGTCGGGCCAAGGAGATCGCGTAAGCGGCGGTGCGGACGGCGAGGATCGGGTCGGCCGACGGCGCCAGCCCCTCGGCGAGGTTGTCGGGCGCGAACATCAACGGGTCGCAGGCCCCCTTCTCGCCTTCCGGGGCGACTTCGCGGATCTCGAGGCGGGCGACCTCGATCGTCCGGCGCTCTTCGGGCCAGGTCGCGGTCGGGTCGTCGAGGGGGTCACCGGGCTCGGCGAATTGCACGTGCACCCGCCAAGCCGTCGGCCCCTGGGCGACCCGCCGGCGCAACTCGTCGGCGAGGAAATCGTCGCTTTTCTCCGCGAGCTCCGTCTCGCTGAGACCGACCACGCCGGCCACCGGAACGAAGCTCCAGCGGATCGCGTGGCGCGCGCCTCGGGCGTCGGTCAGGAAGAAGGTGTGGATGCCCCAATAGGGAGTCGTGGCGTAGCTCGCCGTGATGGGCGCCTTCGCCATGTAGGCGGGCAGGACCTTGGTGTCGGGATGCGCGTCCATGAAGGCCTTGGCCTTCTCGGGGTCGGGCTTGCCGGTCGCCGGGTCGGGTGCGCGGGCGCGTAACAGTCGCAAGAAGCTGTTCGGATCCTTGGCTTGGAACACGGGCGCGGAGAGCAGCACGAAATCGGACTCGCCGCCGCCGGCGAGCTCGATCCGCAGGGCGAGCCCGCGCGGCGTGCGGCTCTTGTCCGAGACCTTGGGGTTGCCGCCGGCCATGGAGAAGCGGGCCACGACCGGGGCTTCGCCCGCGAAGAGAGGAGTGGGCGCGAGCTCGCGGCCGGCGGCGGTCGGCAGCCAGCGGCCGGCCGCGCAGACACCTTTGGCGTGCGAGGCCCGCAGGCCCGCGTGCTTGCCGAACACGGCGTTGAGCGCATCGACCAGGGCTTCGGGCGTGGCCTCGCCGGCCGGCGCGGCGGGTGCCCCGAACAAGAGCGAGGCGGCGAGCAGGATCGCGGCGGGTGAGCGTCGCACGGCGGTTCCTCCCCGATCGGTGACGGTCTTCGCGACGGATCGAAAATAATCGATCTCGGATGGACTTTAAAGCCCCGCCCGTCGCTCCGCCGTGCCGTTCTGACTCGGGTCGCGTGCGCCGGGTCGGCCGGCCGGTACCGTCCCGCGAGGCGGGCGGAGGGCGGCGGTCGGGGCGGCCTTTCGGATGCGTCGAACCGGGGGTTCCGCTACCATTGCGCGCATGAGCGCCAATCCATTGCCCGACGCAGAGCCGCTCGGCGGCCCCTCGCCCGTCGATCTTCCGGGCCAGCGGATGCCGCTCGGGCCCACGCGGCTTTATCCGCTGCTCCGTGTGCGCGGGCTCGTGGCCCGCAGCGACCCGGCGGCCGCCGACCAGATCCGCCGCGCGACGTTGCAATGGCTCGAGCGGCGCGCCGGGCGGCTCCCGCCCGAGGCCTGGAACTTCGGGCCGTTCGGGCTCGACCTGGGTGGCACGGTCGCGGAGGTGGCGCGATCCGAGGCGGCCGACGGCGAGCTCTGGGCGATGCGGCTGCGCTATCCCGACGAGAGCCGCGCCGGGCGGGTCTGGCGCACCGAGCTGACCCTGGCGCGGCGCCCCGACGAGCTGCGCTTCGGGCTGAAGCTCGATCTGGCGGCGCGCGAGCAGGAGCCGGCCATCGACGTCTCGGTGCCGCGCATCGCGCGGTTCGTCGTCGGCCGCATCGGCCTGCGCGCCGGCGCGTCGCGGCTCTCCCTGCTGCCGCTCCGCTGCGACGACGGCCGCGCGCTCGCCGAGCATCTCCGGCACCCCGAGCGGGCCGTACCCGCGATCGTGATCTCGCAGACCGGCCGTGCGGAGGAGCCCTGGCAGGGCATCCTGGCCCCGAAGAGGCTGGCGGAGCGGTTGGCGGGGATCGCCGAGGTCCACTTGGTGCCGCCCGGCCAGACCTTCGAACTGTCGCGCGCGCTCGGGAAGGTCTGGAGCTGCTACGGCGGTGCGGTCCGCCTGTATCGCGTGCCGCTCCGACCGGAGGAGGACGGGCTCGGCCAGCATCCCCTCTTTCTTCCCGAGCGGATCGTGGCCTGGGAAGAGGACACCGGCACGCCGTTCGCACGCCATCTGGCGCTGCTCGCGGCACGTGCGACCCTCGGACCGGCACCGGCGGACCTCGAGGTTCCGACCTTCGCCAGGGTCCAGGAGCTGACACGCGAACGGCGTCTTCTCGAGGCCCGCAGCACCGGCCGGAGTAGCGAGGAACTTCTCGAGCTCGCCTGGCAGGAGATCGGCGAGCTGAAGCAGCAGCTCGAAGAGATCGAGCGCGAGCGGGGCGTGCGCGAGGCCGAGCTCGACGCGCTGGTCGCCGAGGCCGAGCGGGAGCGGGGCGAGGCCTTGGCCGAGCTCGCCGCCGCGCGGCAGCGCATCGGTCTGCTCGAAGAGCGGTTGCGCAAGGGTGGTGCCGACCCCGACACGACGGTTCCAGCGCTCGGTTCCTACGCCGAGCTCGAGGATTGGGCCGGCCGCCACCTGGCCGGCAGGCTGGTGCTGCTCCCCCGCGCGATCCGCGCCGCGAAGGACGGTCTTTTCGAGAACGTAGCGCTGGTCGGCCGTGCCCTCCTCTACCTCGCCGGTCCGTACCGGCAGCTACGCCTCGAGGGACGGGAGAAGGCGGGCGCCGTCCACGACCGCGCCCTGGCCGAGCTCGGCCTCGACAACAGCCCGGTCGGTGACGACCTGACCAACCATCGCGACCGGTTCCGGGTCGATTGGCGTGGGAGCAAGCGTTTGCTGGATCAGCACGTCAAAAACGGTGGCAACACACGCGATCCCAAACGCTGCCTCCGAATTTATTATTTTTGGGACGAACGGGAGCAGCTCGTCGTGGTGGGCTCGCTCCCCGGCCACATCCGGACCGGAGCCACATGATCCCCACGCCGTCCGAGGTCGTCTTCCGCAAGCTGCCGTTCGAGCCACCGCGCGTCGAGCGCGCGCTCGGGCGCGAGATCCTGCGCGTCGAGGGCGAGGTGTTGGCTCGGCTCGCGGAGGTGGCGTTCGCCGAGATCCAGCACTTCTTCCGCGCCGCGCACCTGGCGCAGCTCCGCGCCATCCTCGAGGATCCCGAGGCCTCGGCGGGCGATCGGTTCGTGGCGCGCGAGCTCCTGAAGAACGCGGTCGTGGCGGCCGGCGGCGTGCTGCCCTCCTGCCAGGACACCGGCACCGCGCAGGTCAAGGGCTGGAAGGGCGAGACCGTCTGGGTCGAGGGGGAGAGCGACGAGGCGGCCCTCACGCGCGGCATCGCCCGCTGCTGGCGGGAGCGCAACCTCCGGGCCTCGCACCTGGCGCCGCTCACCATGTACGAGGAGCGCGACACGGGCACCAACCTGCCGGCGCAGATCGACATCGCGGCCGTCCCGGGTGCCACCTACCGGCTGCTGTTCGTGGCCAAGGGCGGGGGCTCGGCCAACAAGACCTTCCTCTTCCAGGAGACCAGGCGGCTCCTCGAGCGCGAGCGGCTCCTCGCTTTCCTCGACGAGAGGATCCGCACGCTCGGCACCGCCGCCTGCCCGCCCTACCACCTCGCGGTCGTGATCGGCGGGCTCTCGGCCGAACAATGCCTTTCGACCCTGAAGCTCGCCACGACCCGGGCACTCGACGATCTGCCCGAGACGGGTGACCTCACGGGCCGGCCGTTCCGCGACCGCGGCCTCGAGGCCGAGATCCTCGAGCTCACGCGGCGGATGGGCGTCGGCGCCCAGCTCCTGGGCAAATATCTCTGCCACGACGTCCGGGTGATCCGCCTGCCCAGGCACGCCGGCTCGCTGCCGGTGGCGCTCGGCGTCTCCTGCTCGGCCGACCGGCAGATCCGGGCGCGGATCGACCGCGAGGGCGTGTGGCTCGAGGAGCTCGAGCACGATCCGGCGCGCTTTTTGCCCGCGCTCGGGATCGGCCTCGAGGGGGCGGTGGCGGTCGACCTAGACCGGCCGATGGGGGTGATCCGCGCCGAGCTCGCGCGGCTGCCGGTCGGCACGCCGCTGCTGTTGTCGGGCACGATGGTCGTGGCGCGCGACCAAGTCTTCGCCGCGCTCGCCGAGGCGCGGGCGCGGGGCGAGCCCTGGCCCGACTGGCTGTGCCGCCACCCGGTCTACCATGCCGGGCCGGCGCGCACCCCGGACGGTTTCGCCACCGGCTCCTTCGGGCCCACGACGGCGGCGCGCATGGACGCCTACATGCCGGAGATGACGGCCGAAGGGGCGGCGCTGGTCACGGTCGCCAAGGGCAACCGTTCGCCCCAGCTCGTGGACGCGCTGCGCCGTGCGGGGGGCTTCTATCTGGCGGCGATCGGTGGGGCGGCCGCGGTCACGGCGGCCGAGCGGATCCGACGTGCCGAAGTCATCGCCTTCCCCGAGTTCGGCATGGAGGCGGTGCGCAAGATCCGGGTCGAGGCCTTTCCCGCCTTCCTCGTGATCGACGACAAGGGCAACGATCTCTACGCGCGGCCGCTCGCGCCCTAGGCGGTGAGCCGGCGCGCCTCGGCCTCGCCCCAGAGGGCTTCGAGGATCGAATCGAGCCCGTCGGTCAAGGCGGCGGGGCCCGGCTGGAGGATCGAGGGCGAGGGGATCGCGTGGATACGGCGGTCGCGCACCGCCGGGATCGCCTCCCAGCCCGGACGGGCCGCGATCCTCTCGGGGCGGACCTTCTTGCCGCACCAGGAGGCGAGGATCACCTCGGGGGCGGCTTCGATCACCCGCTCGGGCGGGACGATCCGGTCCTTCGCGGAACTCCCGCGCGCGAGCTCGGGGAAGGTCGGCTCGCCACCCGCCACCCGGACGAGCTCCTCGACCCAGCCGATGCCGGAGATCAACGGCTCGTCCCACTCCTCGAACCACACCCGCGGTCGGGGCAGGGCCGAGGTCGCGCCCGCGATTCGCTCGACCCGGTGCTCGAGCTCGCGGGCGAGGGCATCGGCCTTGTCGGGTGTGCCCACGAGCGCGCCCACCGTTCGGATCATCGCGTGGATGCCGGCCAGATCGCGCTGGTTGAAGGCGTGGACCGCCACGCCCGCACGCACGAGATCGCGGACGATCTCGGCTTGCAGGTCCGAAAAGGTGAGCACGAGGTCGGGCTCGAGGGCGAGGATCTTGCCGATGTCGGCGGAAGTGAAGGCCGCCACCCGAGGCTTCTCTTTCCGTACGCGGGGTGGCCGGACGGCGTAGCCCGAAACGCCCACGATCCGAGCGTCCTCGCCCAACAGATAAAGGGTCTCGACCGTCTCTTCGGTCAAGCAGACGATCCGTTCCGGCGGGAAGCGGCGCATCGTGGGCGGTCGGCTGGGGGGCGTCAGCCGCTGATCGCGCGGCCGACATAGTTCTCGGCGAGGGAGGCCTGGAGCGCTTCGGATTCCAAGAGGTAATCGAGCTCGGCGCGCTGCAGCCGGTCGCGGAACGGATCGCCTTCCGGGAATTTGTGGAGGAGCGAAGTCATCCACCAGGAGAAGCGCTCGGCCCGCCAGACCCGGGCGAGCGCCCGTTCCGAGTAGCTGTCGAGCCCGCGCGGGTCGCCGCGGCGGAGGAGGTCGACGATCGCGGGCGCCAGGAGCCCGACGTCGGAGGCCGCGAGGTTGAGCCCTTTGGCGCCGGTGGGCGGCACGATGTGGGCGGCGTCGCCGGCCAGGAAGAGCATGCCGTGGCGCATGGGCTCGGCCACGAAGCTCCGCATCTGGGTGACGCTCTTCTCGATCGAGGGGGCACGCTGGAGCCGGGCCGCGACCTCGGGCCCGCCGCGCGCCGCGAGCTCGTCGAACACCCGCTCGTCCGGCCAGGCCTCGACCGGATCGTCGGGCGCGCACTGCACGTAGAGCCGGCTGATCTCGGGCGAGCGCATCGAGAAGAGCGCGAAGCCGCGCTCGGAGAAAGCGTAGATCAGCTCTTCGGCCACGGGGCGGGCGCGGACCAGGATGCCGAGCCAGCCGAAAGGGTAGACGCGCTCGAAGGTCCGGAGCCGATCGGCCGGGATCGAAGCGCGGCTCACCCCGCGGAACCCGTCGCAGCCGGCGACGAGGCGGCAGGCGAGCTCGTGCTCCTCGCCCAGGCGGCGGAAGAGGAGCCGTGGCCGGTCGCTCTCGAGATCGAGGAGGCGCACGTCCGCGACCTCGTCGAGGAGCGGCAGGCCGGCGCTCTCGCGGGCCTGGACGAGATCCTTCGTGACCTCGGTCTGGCCGTAGACGGTGACGTGCCGGCCACCCGTGAGCCGCGCCAGGTCGATCCGCCGGATTTCGCCCTCGACCGCGATCTCGATCCCGGTGTGGACGAGGCCCTCGCGGTGCAGCCGATCGGCGACCCCGGCTTCCTCGAGGAGCCGCACCGTGCCGGTCTCGAGCACGCCTGCGCGGATGCGGGCCAGCACGCGCGCGATCGGCCGGCGTTCCAGGATGACGTTCTCGACGCCGGCGCGGTGGAGGAGCTGGCCGAGCAGGAGGCCGGCAGGTCCCGAGCCCACGATCGCGACGGCGGTCGAATGCTGCCGCATCTTTCCTCCCCGCCGGGGAACCGCGCCATCTTGGCAGCCCTGCGGGCGATCTGCCACTCTGCGGCGGGAAGGTCGAGAACGGGAGGCGGCCATGGACCGGCGAGGCGTGCTCGAGGGTGCGGTGGGGCTCGGCGCGACGGGCCTGGGTCTCGGCCTCGGAGCCCGGCCGAGGCGGGCGCGGGCCGCCGAGGTCACCTTGACCCTGCACCATTTCCTGGGGCCAAAGGCCCCGGCGCAGGTCTCGTTCTTCGAGCCCTGGGCGAAGAAGGTCGAGGCCGCCTCCAAGGGGCGGATCAAGATCGAGATCTTCCCCTCGATGACCATGGGCGGCAAGCCGCCCGAGCTCTACGCCCAGGCCCGGGACGGGGTCGCCGACATCGTCTGGACGGTGGGTGGCTACACCCCGGGCGCCTTCCCGCGCTCGGAGGTGTTCGAGCTGGCGGGCGTGCACCGCGGCAGCGCCAAGGCGACCACGCTCGCCATCCAGGACCTCATGGACCGGATCGGCGCCGACTTCGCCGACACCCATCCGCTCCTGATCCACGCCCATGCCGGCCAGGTGCTGTTCTCGGTCGCCAAGCCGGTGCGCGGGCTCGCCGACATGGCCGGCCTCAAGATCCGCGTACCCTCGCGCACGGGCGCCATGCTGATCGAGGCCTGGGGCGCGCAGCCCGTCTCGATGCCGGTGCCGGAGCTGCCGCAGGCGCTCTCCAAGGGCGCCATCGACGCCACGCTGATCCCCTTCGAGGTCGCCACGCCGCTCAAGGTGCCGGAGCTCGTCAAGTTCGCGACCGTGGGGGCCGAGGGCAAGCGGTTCGGCACGGCGGTGTTCATCTTCACCATGAACAAGCAGCGCTACGCGAGCCTGCCGGCCGATCTCAGGGCGGTGCTCGACGCGCATTCGGGCAAGGCGATCGCGGCCGAGATCGGCCAGGTCTGGGACGATGTCGAGAAGCCGGGCATGGAGGCGCTGGCCAAGGCCGGCGGGCAGATGATCACCCTCGATGCCGCCGCCCAGGCGGCGCTCGACGGCAAGGCCGAGGCGGTGGTGGCGCGCTGGACCGCCGAGGTCTCGGCCAAGGGGGTGGACGGCGCGGCGCTGGTCCAGGCGGCGCGCGCGGCGGTCGCCCGCCACGGCGGCTGAGCCCTTGCTGGAGCGCGCGGCGGCGGCCCTGGCGATCGTCCCGCCGGCGATCGCCA
>JBBIIE010000083.1:0-13795 GCA_037446605.1 Geminicoccaceae bacterium
CAATGCCCGGGGTCGTCGACCCAACCGACCGCCTGCTCGGCCAGCCGCTCGAAGCGGTCGCCCACCGGGTGGCCGGCGAGCTCCAGGCGGACCAGGAGCGAGGCGGCGTTCTGCAGCTCGATGTAGAAGCAGCGCTCGCCCGGCCGGACCGCCCGGTCGTAGAGGGCGAGCACCGCCTCGGGCTCGTCGCGCTCGAGCGCGAAGAGCGCCGCGTGCCACCAGACATGGCCCTTGATCGGCCCGCGATCGTCCCACTGCTCGGGCGGGTGGGCGAGCCAGCGGCCGCCCTCCTCGAAGCGGCCCTGCATCTCGAGCACGTGCGCCACCGCGTGCACCGCCCAGAGATCGCCCGGGTTGCGCTCGACCGCGGCGCGGCCCACGGGCTCGGCCGCCGCGTAGTCGCCGCACTCCTCGAGCCCGAAGGCGAGCATGCCCTGGAGATGGCCGAAGCCCGGCAGGGCCTCGCCCCACTCGGGCAGCACGCCCGCCGGGGCCGCGCGCACGAGCTCGGCATCGCCGCACCAGAAGGCCGCCGTCTGCAGGACGCGCACCGCCAGGATGTCGCGCGGCCAGGCACCCAGGATCGCCTGCCAGAGCCCGAGCGCACGCTCCATGTCGTCGAGGGCCCAGGCCCGGGCGGCATCCAGGTGCAGCCGCTCGCGCGGCCCGAGCCGCGGCCGCTCGGCCTCGGCCAGGTCGAGCTGCTCGACCGCCTTGGCGCGCAGCCGCCGGCTCTGCATCGAGAGGAAGAGCGCCGCGAGCAGGCAGCGGGCGAGCGCCAGTCCCGGGTCGGCGGCGAGCGCGGCCCGGGCCCGCGGCAGGGCCTCGAGGCGGTACTCGAGGAAGGCCTCGACGGCCTGCTCGAAGGCCTCGAGTGCCGCCGGATCCTCGACCGTCACCTCGAGGTCGCGTCGGTCGCGCACGGCCCCCTCCCCGCGGTGTCCACGCCCCGGGGCCGGGACGACGGCTCAGCCGCCCTTGACCGCGCCGGCGGCGAGGCCGGTGACGATCTCGCGCTGGATCACCACGGTCAAGAGCAGCACCGGGGCGGTCACGATCAGGGCCGCGGCGGCGAGCGGCCCCCAGGAGACCTGCTCGAAGGAGAGCGCGTTGTAGACCGCCACGGGCAGGGTGCGGGTCTCCCGGCCGGCGAGCACGACGCCGAAGACGAAGTTGTTCCAGGAGAAGATGAAGGAGAGGATCGCCGCCACCGTGATCCCCGGCCGGGCCAGGGGCATCGCCACCCTGCGGAAGGCCTGGCCCAGGGTGGCGCCGTCGATCAGCGCCGCCTCCTCGAGCTCGATCGGCAGGCCCTCGAAATAGCCCATCATGATGTAGACCACGATCGGCACGGTGATCACGAGGTGCGTGATCACGATCGGCACGAGCGTGCCGGTGAGCCCGAGCCAGCGGAACAGGATGAAGAGCGGGATCAGGTAGGAGAGCCCGGGGGTCATGCGCGCGATCAGGATCACGACCGCCATCCCGTGCGCGCGCGACCGCGCGAGGCCCCAGCCCGCCGGCACGCCGATGAGCAGCGCCAGGAGCGTGGCCGAGCCCGAGACCAGCACGCTGTTCCAGGTGTAGAGCAGGAACGGGTTGTTCTCGAACACCGCCACGTAGTTGTGCCAGGCGGGCGCGGTCGGCCAGAAGACCGGCGGGTAGCTGGTGTTGTCGAGCTCGTTCTTGAGCGAGAGCGACAGCATCCAGAGGAACACCGAGACCGCCGGGGCCACGATGACGAGCACGGCGAGCGCGAAGCCGAGCTTGCGCGCGAGCAGCCCGAGGCCGGCCGCGGGCGAGGTGGCGAAGGCGGCGGCCAGCCGCATCAGGCGACCTGCGCCCACTGGGTGCGCTGGCGCAGCCAGAGGAGGACGAGCGAGAGGATCACGATGATCACGAAGAACACCACCACGACGGCCGACGCGTGGCCCATGTTGTAGAAGGAGAAGGCCTGCAGGTAGAGGTAGATGTTGATGGTCTCCGAGGCCGTGCCCGGCCCGCCCTGCGTGATCACGAAGATGGTGTCGAAGGCCTTCAAGGCATCGATCGTGCGGATCACCACGGCGACCATGACGAAGGGGAGGACGAGCGGCCAGGTGATGTGGCGGAACATCTGCCACTCGCTGGCGCCGTCGATCCGCGCGCTCTCGTAGGGCTCGCTCGGCAGGGAGGCGAGCCCGCCGAGCACGATCAGCATGACGAGCGGCGTCCAGTGCCAGACCTCGACCAGGGCGAGCGAGGGGATCACGGTCGAGGCCTCGAACACCCAGAGCTGCGGCGGGATGCCGACGAGCGAGAGGAGGTAGTTGAGCACGCCCAGCTGCGGGTGGAACATCATGGTCCACACGAGCGCGATCGCCACCGGCGTGGCCATCATCGGCATGACGAAGAGGGTGCGGAGCACGCCGCGGAACGGGAACTCGCGGTGGAAGACGAGTGCCGCCAGGACGCCGAAGACGACCGGCAGCACGACCGCCAGGACGGTGAAGTAGAAGGTGTGCCAGATCGCCTCGAGGAAGCGGCCGTCGCGCGCGAGTGCCACGAAGTTGGCGAAGCCGACGAACTCCTTCTCGCCCACGATCCGCCAGTCGTGGACCGACATGTAGAGGGTGAACAGCCAGGGGAAGACGATCACCGCCAGCACCACGACGAGCGCGGGCAGCGCGAGCAGCAGGTAGCCGAACCGGCTCCCGCCGCCCGCCTGCACCCCGCGCCGTGCCGCGGGCGCGGCCGCCCCGGCCACCGAAGGCCGCGGCCTCAGGCCTTCTCGCTCTTCTCGAGGATCGGCAGGAACTGCTCGGTGGCCTTCCTGAGCTCGGCCCTGACGTCGGCCCCGCCGATCATGTTTGTGAGCGCCACGCCGTAGATGTCGCGGAACTCGGTGACCGGCACGACGATCGGCAGCGACGGCCGGCCGATCTTGCCGGATTCGACCAGCGCGTCGACCCAGCCCTGCGGGACCTTGAGGTTCTTGAGTGCCTCGGGGTCCCGGTAGGCCGAGTTGCGGACCGGCGAGCCGGCGCCGGCCGCGAGCATGCGCGCCTGGTTCTGCTTGTTGGTCGCCCACTGGCAGTAGAGCCAGGCCGGGCCCTGCTTCTTGGAGTAGGCGGAGATCCCCATGCCGTCGCCGAACATGCCGGAATGGCGGGCGACCGGGCCCTTGGGCATGACCCCGTAGCCGACCTTGCCCACGACCCGCGACTTGCTCGGGTCCTCGAGCGGCGGGGCGAAGCCGATGCCGTCGAACCACATGCCGATCCTGCCCTGCATGAAGTTCGCCTGGCACTCGTACCAGTTGAAGCCGGCCACGCCCGGCGGGGCGTACTTCGCGTTGAGCTCCCTGTAGAGCTCGGCCGCCTTCACCGCCGCCTCGCTCTCGCAGTTGACCTTGCCGGTGGCGGGATCGATGGCGTCGATCCCCCAGCCCTGGATGAAGCAGGTCCAGACCGGCACGTTGGCGTTCTTGAGGCCGCGGCTGACCCAGCCGAACCGGCCCTTGCCCGGGTCGGTGAGCGCCTTGGCGGCGGCCACCATCTCCTCGTAGGTGTCGGGATACTTGATCCCGGCCTGCTGGAACAGCTCCTTGTTCCAGTAGAGGATCCAGTAGTCGATGAACTTGGGCATCGTGTCCATCCGCCCGTCCGGCTGGGTGGCGAACACGATCCCCGCCTTGGAGAAGTCGTCGAAGTCGAGATCCGGGGCGGTCAGCGTCGGGTCGGCCAGGAGCGGGCGGAGGTCGGAGAGCCACCGACCCTTGCCGAACAGCCGCTTCTGCACGTGCCAGGAGACGCCGGTGACGTCGAAGCTGGTGGCGCCCGAGGTGAACTCGATCACCTGCTTCTGGCGCTGCTGCTGCTCGGGCACCTGCTCGGAGCCGACCTGGATGCCGGTGAGCTCGGTGAACTCCTTCTCGTGCTTCTGCAACAGATCGGAGCGCGGGCTCTTGGCGAGCAGGACCTCGATCTTCTCGCCCTTGAAGCGCTTCCAGTCGAAGCTGGATTGGCCGAGCGCGAACCGCGCCACCCAGGGTGCCGCGAGCGTGCTCGCGGCCGTCGCGCCGAGCAGGCGCCGCCGCGTCGTGCCGAAGCCGTTCCCATCCTGCATGGAAGCCTCCCCCAGGAACCCTCTGGCGGGCATCGTGGAGGCCGGGTAGCGGAGCGTCAAGGCGACCGGCCGGGGCCGCTCGCACGCGGGGGAGATCTCGACATGGCGGTGCGGCGCAACGCGGCCCTGGCCAGGCTGCGGGCCGGGGGGGCGGTGTTCGGTCCGGCGCTGATCTACGGCTCGGCCGATCTGGCCGAACAGGTGGCGCTCCTGGGATTCGACTTCGTCTGGCTCGACTGGCAGCACGGCGAGAACGACGAGGTCACCTTGAGGAACCAGGTGGCGCGCTTCCGCGGCCTGGGCACGGTCCCCCTGCCGCGCGTCAAGTGGAACGAGCCGGGCACCATCGGCCGCACGCTCGATACCGGCGCCATGGGCGTGATCGTGCCGATGATCGAGACGCCCGAGGAGGCGGCGGCCGCCGTGCAGGCGACCTTCTACCCGCCCAAGGGGCGGCGGTCGGGCGGCGGCGTGCGCCTCGGGCTCCTGGCCGACAGCGAGGACGAGTATCTGCGCCGCGGCTCGGACGAGATCATGCTCGTCGTCATGGTCGAGAGCGAGGCGGCGATCGGCCGGATCGACGCGATCATGCAGGTGCCGGGCGTGGACGTCGTCCTGATCGGCCCGGGCGATCTGATGCTCGACCTCGAATCGCGCGGCAAGGGTGCGGCCGAGCACGAGCGGCTGTGCCTCGAGGTGGCGCGCGCCGCCCGGGCCACGGGCGTGGCCGCGGGCTATGTCTGCGGCTCGGCCGAGATCGCGCGGCGGCGGCTCGAGCAGGGCTTCCGCTTCATCAACTGGGGCCTCGACCACCACTGCGTGGTCGAGGGCCTCGGCCGGGTGCTCGCCACCTGCCGGAGCTGGACGGCCGGCTGAGGGCGGCCCCGGTGGCGCCCCGCCGACCACGCGGAGGCGGGGCCAACGGGCGAGGACCACGGCGAGCCCGCACGTCCGCGCGGCGAGCGCCGCGACGGAACCGAGCAGGGAGCCGAGCCGGCCGAGCGCCTCGGCGATCCGAACGAAGAGGACGAGGACGACCAACGCCGGCACGGGGAACCGAGCTCCCGCCTCGTGCACCCGCCCCTTCCTAGCGGGCAAGGGTGAACGAGCCGTTAACGCCGGTGCTCGGCCGTGCCGGTTCGCACCCGCCCCACTCAGTGCACGTCGGGGGCGGCCATGCGGGTCGGCTTGCCGCCGACCTCGAGCCGCCGCAGAAGCGCGAGGTCGACCAAGGAGAGCTCGTGGATCGCACCCTCGGCCGGGTCGCTCACGTAGACCCGCTCGCCCATGCGGACGAGCTCGGGTCGCATCGGCGCGTTCCAGGTGCAGTCGAACGGCGCCACCACCGGCCGGCTCGCCACCTCGCGCCAGCTCGCCACTTCGTAGAGCCGCAGCGTCCCGTCGGGGGTGAGGCCGACGAGCCGGTCGCCGCTCACCACGAACTGGCAGACGATCTGTCCCCCCGCGACCGGCATCACGTCCGCCGGGGAGAGCGCTGCCGCGTCGGGATCGATCCGCAGGAAGGCGCGGTACTCGCCCGGCCTGCCGTAATTGCCGACCGCCCAGCGCCCGCCGCCCCAGCTCAACGTGCTCGTCCGCCGGTCGTCGGGGTAGTCGAGCTTGCGGGTCTCGACGCCCGCCGGCGTGTCGCGCACGAGGAGGACCCCGCCGTCCGAGAGCGGGTGCCCCTCCTGCTTCATGAAGCAGCCGAAGAGGTGCAGCTCGCCCCTGGCGGCGTGGCCGTGATAGCCGCGGCAACGCCGCGCCGGATCGTCCGGCCGGTCGAGTTCGGCCAAGACCGCGCCGCCGGCGTCCAGGACCCGGAAGCCGATCGGCAGCGAGCTCGCCTCCTTCTCGCCGGCAACATAGGCCGGGTTCGGGGTCGAGACGAGCAGCCGCCCGTCGCGCATCGGCACCGCGATGCCGTGCTGCGGCCCGGGGCTCCGCCAGCGGCCGAGGCGCGGCGCCGGCTCGGCGAGCGTCGCCAACTCGACGACATGCGCGACCGCATCCACGCGCGGCTGTCGGCCACCGTCGTAGAAGACCGCGACCCCGCCCTCGCCCTCGACCACGTGCCCGGGCTTGACGCCGGTGAGGCGGAGCGGCAGCAGGCGCGGCTCGCTCTTCTCGACGTCCCGGTGGTCGCCGTGCTCCTCGAAGACGAGGCCCGTGTCGAGGAAGCGGATGGTGCCCGCCTCGTCGCCCAGGCTCGCCGCCAGATACTCGCCGCCCGACAGGCCGACGAGGCGCGCCGAGGCCTTCTCGACGGGCAGCTCGTGGGTGACCCGGCCGTCGTCGAGGTCGAGCACGCGCAGCACCGGTGCGTCGTTGTCGGTGAAGAACAGCCGCCCCTGGGGCACGTCGTGCGCCGCGGCGGCCAGGGCGAGCAGTGCCGGTGCCGCCGCCGTGACGAAGAGACCGATCCGTCCTCGCATGGGTTCCTCCCGTGACGTCCGTTACCTCGCGGCGCCGCCGCCGCACGCGCCGGCACCCTCGTCGATCACGAGCAGCAGGCGATCGAGCCCGGTGCCGGAGAGCGGCGGCGAGCGGTGGATGCAGGGGGTGGGCGTGCGCGCGCCCGCGAAGAGCCCGACCTCCAACCGCTCCAGGCGGTGGATGCGCGACGGCTCGGGCTCGGCCGGGAAGCCGTCGGCGGCGCGGACCACGTCGCGCGCCGCGAGCCACTCGGTCGCCGGTCCGCGCCAGGTGCACAGCAGGCGCCAGGCGACCCGATCGGCGTGGAAGCGCCGGCAGGCGTCGTCGCGGATCGCCTCCAGCCGGAGCCGGATCGGCGAGCTGCCGGTCACCCGCGCGTAGAGCCGGGCGAGATCGGCGACGTCGGCCAGGAGCGGCTGGAGCCGGACGGCCGCCTCGCCGAGCGCGCGGGCGAGCGCCGCGCCGACCTCCTCGGCCTCGATCCCCTCGAGCCGCAGATGCGGCAGCTCGGCGAAGTCGAGCGCGTCGACCAGTGCCACCAGACGCGGATCGACCGACCGCCGCCAGATCACGAGCGCGGTGCCCGGCCAGCGGATCGAGGCGAGCCCGTCCGGCTCCGCGACGATCAGCGCCTCGGGTGCACCCGGCACCTGGCGGGCGCGCAGCGTGCGGCCGGCGGTGTGCAGGGACACGGCTCAGGCCCAGCGCGGGAACGGGTCGGCGAGCCGGCGCCAGGCCCGTTCGCCTCGGGTGAGCTCGTCCTCGCGCAACAGACAGGCCTCGAGCCGCGCGCGCAGCGCCTCGCGGTCGAGGTGCGGGCCGATGAAAACGAGCTCTTGGCGTCGATCACCGAAGCGGGGGTGCCAGAGCCGGCGGAGCCGCTCCAGGGTCGCGGGATCGTCGGTCCAGGCCTCGCGCGGCACGGCGGCGAACCAGCGGCCGAGCGCACGCGTGCGGCGGATCGAGCCGGCCATCTCGAGCACGCCCACGAAGTCGGGCCGCGAGGCGAGCCAGAAGAAGCCCTTGGCACGCACGACGTTCGGCCGATCCTCGGCGAGGAAGGCCGCGAAGCGCTCCGGATGGAACGGTGTTCGGGCACGGAAGGTGAGCGCGCGGATCCCGTATTCCTCGGTCTCCGGCACGTGCTCCTTCCAGCCGTGGAGCTCGCGCGCCCAGCCCGGGAAGCGTTGCGCCCGCTCGAAGTCGAACCGTGCGGTGCCGACGATCTCCGCGGTGGGGACCACGCCGAAGCTCGTCTCGATCATTCGGGCGCCCGAATTCAGGCTTCTCACGATGGATCGGGCGTCCGAGAGCGCCTTCGGACTCGCGACGTCGACCTTGTTCAAGACGATCGTGTCGGCGAACTCGATCTGCTCGACCAGGAGGTCGACGAGCCGACGCTCGTCCCCGGGCCCGGCTACCTCGCCTCGATCCCGCAAGGCATCGAAGCTCGCGAAGTCGTGCGCGAGGTTCGCCGCGTCGACCACGGTCACGATGCTGTCGAGCCGCGCCAGGTCGCCCAGCGAGAAGCCACGCTCGTCGCGGAAGGCGAAGGTGGTGGCGATCGGCATCGGCTCGGCGATGCCGGTCGATTCGACCACGAGTCCGTCGAACCGGCCGTCGCGCGCGAGCGCCGTGACCTCGCGCAGGAGATCGTCGCGCAGGGTGCAGCAGATGCAGCCGTTGCTCAGCTCGACGAGCCGCTCCTCGCCACGGCGGAGCGTGCCACCCGCGCGGATGAGCTCGGCATCGACGTTGACCTCGCTCATGTCGTTGACGATGACCGCGAGCCGGCGCCCTTCGCGGTTGGCCAGCAGATGGTTCAACAGCGTGGTTTTGCCGGCCCCGAGGAAGCCCGTGAGCACCGTGACCGGAAGCTTCTCCGCCATGCCCCCTCCGCACACTCGCGTAATGTTATACAGTAACATAACGCCCGCGCAAGGGCGCGCGAAGCGGTGTGACCTCGCGGTCGCGGATCGGGCTTAGGGGGTGCGGCGGGGCCGCTCAGCCGCGCTTCGGCCGGTCCTCGGGCTCGTCCTCGTCGAGGAGGACGCGCTGGGCGGCGCCGTCGAGGTCCTCGAACTGGCCCGAGCGCAGCGCCCAGACGAAGGCGGCGAGGCCCAACAGGCCCAGGAACAGCGCCACCGGGATCAGGTAGAGGAGCCCGCTCACCGCGCCCCCCACTGCAGGCGGAGCGCGTTGCCGACCACCAGCAGCGAGCTCGTGCTCATCGCGAGCGCCGCCACGAGCGGGGTGACGAGCCCGGCCACCGCCAGCGGCACGGCGCAGAGATTGTAGGCGATCGAGAGGCCGATGTTCTGGCGCACGAGGCGCTCGGCGCGGCGGGCGACTTCGAGCAGCTCCACGGCCGGTGCCAGCCGCTCGCCCTGGAACACCGCATCGGCCGCGGTCTGGGCGATGTCGGCGGCATCCGCGGGCGAGAGCGAGACCGCGGCCGCGGCGAGCGCCGGGGCGTCGTTGAGCCCGTCGCCGACCATCATGACGGCCCGGCCCGCGCGGGCGAGCTCCTCGAGGCGCGCCACCTTCTCGGCCGGCGACAGCTCGGCCCGGAAGCGCGCGATGCCGAGCCGGCGCGCCACCTCGGCCACCGTGGCGGTGCGGTCGCCCGAAAGGAGCTCGAGCTCCAGCCCGCGCGCGCGCAGTTCCGCCACGACCTCGACCGCATCGGGCCGCAGAGGGTCGGCGAAGCGGAAGCGGACCGGCGGGCGGCCGGGCCTCTCGAACCAGAGCTCGGTCGCCGGCAGCCCGTCGTCCTCGGCCGGTCCCGCGAAGCCGCGCCGGCCGAGGCGCCACTCCCCCTCGGGCTCCGGCCGGCGCAGCCCCCGGCCCGGCACCTCCTCGACCGCGCGGGCGGCGGGCCCGGGGCCGGCCGCGGCGGCGAGTGCCCGGGCGAGCGGGTGGCGCGAGGCGCGCGCCAGCTCGGCCGCGGCCTCGAGATCGTCGCGCGTCCCGCCCTCGATCGCCTCGAGCACCATCCGCCCGGTGGTGAGCGTGCCGGTCTTGTCGAAGACCACCGTGTCGATGCGCGCGAAGCGCTCGAGCGCGGTCGGCGACTTGACGAGCACGCCCCGGCGCAGGAGCCGGCCGGCGGCGATCACCTGGACCGCCGGGACGGCGAGCCCGAGCGCGCAGGGGCAGGTGATGATGAGCACCGCGAGCGCCGCCCAGAGGGCGCCGTGCCAGCCGGCGCCGGCGAGCAGCCATCCTCCGAGGGTCAGGGCCGCGAGCGTGTGCACGAAGGGCGCGTAGAGCCGCGCCACCCGGTCGGCGAGCACGACGAAGCGCGAGCGGCGCTGCTCGGCCGCCTCCACGAGCCGGACGATCTCGGCGAGCAAGGTGCCCTCGCCGACCGCATCGACCCGCAGGCGCAAGGGTGCCCCGAGATTGACCGTGCCGGCGAAGACGCGGCTGCCGGGGCCGACCGGTCGGGGCGTGGTCTCGCCGGTGACGAGGCTCGTGTCGAGCTCGGAGCGGCCGTCCTCGACGGTGCCGTCGACCCCCACCCGCTCACCCGTGGCGACCAGCACGGTGGCACCGGCCGGCACGCTCTCCGGGCGCACCGGGCGGGTCGTGCCGTCGGCCGCGACGAGCGTCACCGCCTGGCCGCGGAGCGCCAGGAGCCGGGCCGCGGCGGCGCGCGCCGCCCCGCGCGCCCGGCGGTCGAGGTAGCGGCCGATCAGGAGGAAGAAGAGCAGGGTGACGGCGCTGTCGAAATAGGCGTGCTCGCCGCCGCGCAGCGTCTCCACGAGGCTCGCGGCCGGCGCCAGGACGACCGCGAGCGCGATCGGCACGTCCATGTTGGTCCGCCCGCGGCGCAGTGCAGCCAGCGCCGAGCGGAAGAAGGGCCGGCCGGCGAAGGCCACCGCCGGCAGGGCGACGAGCGCCTGGAACCAGTGCAGGAAGGTGCGGGTCGCCTCGCCCATGCCGAGGGCGTGCCCGGACCAGACCGAGACCGCGAGCAGCATGACGTTGCCGGCGGCGAAGCCGGCGACCGCGAGGCAGAGGAGGAGCTCGCGCTCCGCCGCGGCGTCGCCGCCCTCGAGGCGGGCCGGATCGAACGGCACGGCGCGGTAGCCGAGCTCCTCGACCGCGGCCAGGATCTCGCCCGCCCGCCCGGGATCACCCGGCCAGGCGACGGCGAGCCGCCGCGTGGTGAGGTTGACGCGCGCGCTGGCCAACCCACCCAGCCGCTCCAGGCCGCGCTCGATGCGCCGGATGCAGGCGGCGCAGTGCACCCCCTCGACCACGAGGTCGAGCCGGTTGAGCCCGCTCGCCGGATCGGCGCGCACGAAGGGCAAGGGCTCGACCGCCGGCTCGCTCCGCCCGGGCGGCGGGGCCTGGGCCGCGCCGGCCAGCAGGTGCGTGCTCACCGCAGCACCAGCCGCTCGCTCACGACCATCCGCTCGGGCCCCCGGCGCAGCCGCAGATGCGCGTGCCACTGGCCGCCCTCGGGCAGCTCCAGGTGCACCCGGTAGAGGCCCGGGCCGACCGGGGCGAGCGCCAGCGGCCGGTCGAGGTCGGGGCCGAGCGGCCGCTCGAGCGTGCCCTCCACGGCGAGGCCGCCGACCGGCTGGCCGCCGCGGTCGCGCACCTCGAGGGTGAGATCGTGGCCGCCGCCGGCCGCCGCCGTCGCCACGAGCCGGGCGGTCCAGCCGAGCTCGGCCATCGCCGCCGCCGCCTCGAGGTTGCGGTTGTAGTCGAGGCCGCGGTCGTAGGGCCGCTCGGTCACGAGCCCGGTCCAGCTGCGTGCCGCGAGCACGACGAGCGCGGCGTTGACCGCCACGACGACGGCGAAGCCGCCGACGAAGACCCAGGGGATCCACCAGCCGGGCGGGCGGCCGCCGTCCGGCCGGACCGAACGCGCGCTCACCGCCGGGGTCCGCGGAAGGTCGAGGTGAACCGGCGGCTCTCGCCGCTGCCCGGGTCGGTCAGCACGAAGCCCACCTCCTGCACCTCCCCGCTCAGCGCCGCGCGCGGGGCCCTCAGATACACCCGGTGCGTGCCGACCCCGTCGGGCGGCGCCTCGAGGCGGAGCGTGGCGTGCTCCTCCTGCTCGCCGGCGAGCAGGAGGCGGGCGCCGGCGAGCCCGTCGACGGCGAGCTCGTAGGTCCGCGGCCGGCGCTCCTTGTTGAGGATCTTGAAGGTGTAGCCGTTGCGGATGCTGCCGTCGGCGAGCTGCACGAACAGCGGGTTGCGCTCGGGCAGGATGTTGACGTCGGTGGTGCGGCGCAATGCCAGCACGCCGAGCATCACGCCCGCCACCACGACGAGCACGCCCGCGTAAAGCAGCGTGCGCGCCCGCACCAGCCGGTGGAGCGGCCCCTCGCCCCGCGCCCGGCGCTCCAGGTTGCGCTCGCTGTCGTAGGAGATGAGCTTGAGCGGCCGGCCGATCCTGGCCATCACGTCGTCGCAGGCGTCGATGCACAGCCCGCAGCCGATGCACTCGAGCTGGAAGCCGTCGCGGATGTCGATGCCCATCGGGCAGACCGCCACGCACTGGCGGCAGTCGATGCAGTCGCCGCGCCCCTCGAAGCTCTGGCCCTTCCGGTACTTGCCGCGCGGCTCGCCGCGCCAGGCCTCGTAGGAGACCGCCATCGTGTCCTGGTCGACCAGGGCACCCTGGATCCTGGGCCAGGGGCACATGTAGGTGCAGACCTGCTCGCGCGCGTGCCCGGCCAGGAGGTATGTCGTGAAGGTGAACAGGCCGAAGAAGAAGTAGACGGCGAGGCTCGCCTGCCCGGTCAGGATCTCGCGCACCACGGTGGGCGCGTCGTTGAAGTACATGATCCAGGCACCGCCCGTGGCGGCCGCGATCAGGAGCCAGGCGGCGTGCTTGAGGGCGCGCTTGCGCAGCTTCGGGCCGCTCCAGGGCTGCGCATCGAGGCGCATGCGCTGGGCGCGATCGCCCTCGACCAGGCGCTCGACCCACATGAAGAGGTCGGTCCACACGGTCTGCGGGCAGGCGAAGCCGCACCACAGCCGACCGAACAGCGCGGTCGCGAGGAACAGGCCGAACGCCGCGAGCATCAGGATGCCGGTGAGGTAGTAGACCTCCTGCGGCCAGATCTCGATCCAGAAGAAGTAGAGCCGCCGCGTCTCGAAGTCGGCGAGGATCGCCTGGCTCGGGGCGCCCGACCCGCGGTCCCAGCGGATCCAGGGCGCCACGTAGTAGAGCCCGAGCAGGACCAGGAGCGCCGCCCACTTGATGCGGCGGAAGGTGCCGGAGACGCTCTTCGGGTGGACCTTGATCCGGCCGGCATAGAGCGGCGACGCCTTCTGCTCCGCGCGCGACAGCGCGTCCTGGACCTCCGCGACCTCGCTCATGCCCGCACCATCCGCCACCCCGCCGTGGCGGCCAGCTCCTACAAGACGGATCGTGCCCATGCCTTGATCCAGCGCAAGTCCGGAAGGCTCGCTGCGCCCCATATGAGTTCCCGCTGAACCTCGGTCCCTGTGACCGATCGGCGCGGCTGCGCAGCATTCCCACCCTGTATCTTGACAATCATCCTAGTTGTCTGCTATTCATCCTCGGGACAGCGACCGAGGAGGACGCGCATGGCCGCTCCGACCCCCTCCCCCTCGCCTCTGGGTGGGCCGCGCACGCCCGAGGGCAAGGCCCGCGCGGCGCAGAACGCGCTCCGCCACGGGCTGCGCGCCGGCCGCTTCGCGCTCCTGCCCGAGGAGGATGCCGAGGAGTTCAAGGCGCTCGTGGCCGAACTCCGCCGCGTGCACGCGCCCGCCGACCCGATCGAGCTGCTCCACGTGGATGCCATCGCCGTCGCCGTCTGGCGCGAGCTGCGCGCCGACCGGCTGGAGGCCGAGGCGCTCGCCGACCTCGCGCCGACCGAGCCCGAGCGGAGCTGCGGCAGCGATCTGGCCGAGCCCGGCCGGCGCGCCGGCCTCGGCACCATCCTGCGCTACCGCGCCCAGGCGCAGGCCGAGCACCGCCGCGCGCTCCGGCTCCTGGCCGAGCACCGCAGGCTGCGCCGGGCGCAGCCGGCCGCAAGCGGAGCGAGCACGAGCGAACCGGCCGAGCCCCCGCCCGCACCGGAGCCGGCGCGCGTCGAGCCGCGCTTCGCCGCCCGCCAGGAGCTCGAGCGGCGCCGGCGCATCCGTGAAGCGGCCCTGGCACTGGCGGCGCGCGAGCGGACCGGCCCCGATCCGACCGGCCCCGATCCGTGCCGGGTGGACCCGGCCGCCCGCCACCTCCGGGACGACCGGCTGCCGCGGC
>JBBIIE010000084.1:0-13566 GCA_037446605.1 Geminicoccaceae bacterium
GATCGGACCGGCGGTGTTGTCGAGGTAGAGGTCGACCCCGCCCGGGGCGAGGCGGCGGACCGCGGCCGCGAGGTCGGCCTCGGCGCGGTGGGCGATGCCGAGGGCGTAGCCGCACTGCCGGCACCAGGCGAGCTTCTCCGCGGTCGAGGCGATGGCGATCGGCCGCGCCCCGGCGAGGGCCGCGAGCTGCCCCGCGAGCTGGCCGACCGAGCCGGCCGCGGCCGAGACCAGGACCGTGTCGCCCGGCCGCAGGGCCCCGGTCTCGAACAGGGCGAACCAGGCGGTGACGCCATTGAGGCCGAGCACGTCGAGCCAGGCCTCGGGCGGCGCCAGGCCGGTGTCGACCCGCCGGCAGGCCTCGGGGCGCAGGACCGCGTAGTCCTGCCAGCCGAAGCCGAAGTCGGTGACCAGGAGATCGCCCGGCCGCCAGCCGGCGTGCCGGCTCTCCACCACCTCGGCGACCGCGCCGCCGATCATCACCTCGCCCGGCCGCACCCCCTGGGCGTAGTTGGCGACCGGGGCGATCCGCGCCCGCATGTAGGGCGCCACGTCGAGCAGCAGCGAGCGGGCCAGCACGGTGCCCGGCTCGGGCGCCGGCACCGGCCCCTCCGCGAGCCGCCAGTCCTCGGGGCGCGGCATGCCGTCGGGATGCCGCACCAGCCGCCAGCTCCGGTTGACCTCGCCCACAGCCCCGCTCCCCTGCCCCGCCCGGCGTTGCCGACCCGCCGGGCCCCCGCTATAGCGCCCGCCCGGATCCCGGCCAGAGGGAGGCGGCCTTGAACCTGTTCACCCAGCTCCGGGCGCGGGCCGCGGCGGGCCGCCCGATCCGCGTCGGCATGATCGGCGCCGGCAAGTTCGGCACCATGTTCCTGGCCCAGGCGCGGCGCACGCCGGGCCTGCACGTGCTCGGCATCGCCGACCTCGCCCCCGACCGCGCCAAGGCCAATCTGCGCTACTGCGGCTGGGAGGAGGAGCGCTTCGCCGCCGCCACCCTCGACGAGGCGGCCAGGAGCGGCGCCACCTGCGTGCTGGAGGATGGCGCGGCCCTCCTCCGCCACCCCGCCCTCGAGGTGGTGATCGAGGCCACGGGCGACCCCAAGGTCGGCATCCGCCACTGCCTCCAGGCCATCGCCGAGCGCAAGCACATCGTCATGGTCAACGTCGAGGCCGACGTGGTCGCCGGCCCCCTGCTCGCGCGCCGGGCGAAGGAGGCGGGTGTGGTCTACAGCCTCGCCTACGGCGACCAGCCGGCGCTGATCTGCGAGCACGTGGATTGGGCGCGGGCCTGCGGCTTCGAGGTCGTCGCCGCCGGCAAGGGCACCCGCTACCACCCCTCGTTCCACGCCTCCACGCCCGACACGGTCTGGGAGAACTTCGGGCTGTCGCGCGAGAAGGCCGAGCGCGGCCGGATGAACCCCAAGATGTTCAACAGCTTCATCGACGGGACCAAGTCCGGCATCGAGATGACCGCGGTGTGCAACGCCACCGGGCTCGTCCCGCAGCCGGACGGCCTGTCCTTCCCGCCCTGCCCGGCGCGCCGGCTCGCCCAGGTCTGCAAGCCCATCGCCGACGGCGGCTGCCTCACGGTGCGCGGCACCACCGAGGTCGTCTCCTCGCTGCACCGCGACAAGAGCCCGGTGCCGGACGAGATCCAGCAGGGCACCTACGTCGTGGTCGCCTGCGGCCACGACTATGTGAGGTACTGCGCCGAGGAGTACCGCCTGGCCCCCGACGACACCTTCTCCTACATGGCCATGTACCGGCCGACCCATCTGATCGGCCTCGAGCTCGGCATCTCGGTCGCCTCGGTGGCGCTCCGCGGCGAGCCGACCGGAGCGCCCGTAGGCTTCACCTCCGACGTCGTGGCCACCGCCAAGCGCGATCTCGCCGCCGGCGAGATCCTCGACGGCGAGGGCGGCTACTGCGTCTGGGGCAGGCAGGTGCCGGCCGCGGTCAGCGTGCGCGAGGGCTTCCTGCCGCTCGGCCTCGCCCAGGGCGTGAAGCTGCGCAACCCCGTCCCGGCCGGCGGCAAGGTCCGCTGGTCGGACGTGGAGATCGACGAGCGCGACCAGGCCGTGCAGCTCCGCCGCGAGCTGGAGCGCACGCTCGGGAGCTGAACGGCGCTCCCATTCAGCAACTATTGGTTGAAAAACGCCGGCCGCTCGGCTAGGATCCTTTCACCGCATCCGCTGCGGAGGACGGGTCGTGGCATCGCTCCTGGTCGATCCGGAGAAGGCGCTGCGCCTGAGCACGGCGCCGCTCGGCGCGTTCGCCGATGCCGAGGAGCAGTTCGCCGACGACAACGGCGTCCTGCTCGTGGCGGGCGCGCGCGAGCTCGACGTGCTCGGCACCGGGCTCGCCTACGACGACGGCGACCTGGACGGTGACGGTGACGCGACCGAGCTCGTGGGCGGCACCGTCGAGGCGGTCGACGCCTATGTGAACGAGGAGGACTGGTTCTCGATCGACGAGGCCGAGGTCGCCGCCGCCGACATGATGGCGGCGATCGACGACGCCGATCCGCTCGGCTTCTTCGGCCTGTTCCTGGGCGATGCCGACGAGATCGAGGGCGGCGATCAGGCCGACGAGCTCTGGGGCTTCGAGGGCGACGATGCGATCCTGGGCGGCGCGGGCAACGACGTCCTCGATGGCGGCGAGGGCGACGACGAGCTGGACGGCGGCGAGGGTGACGACCTGATGCGCGGTGGCGTCGGCGACGACAGCTACCTCGTCGACTCGAGCCGCGACCGCATCCTCGAGCTCGCGGACGGGGGCGAGGACGCGGTGCTCGCGCGCGTGAGCTTCCGCCTGCCCGACCATGTCGAGAGCCTCGAGCTCTTGGGCGACGCCGATCTCGACGGCACCGGCAACGGGCTCGACAACGAGATCGTGGGCAACGCCGGCGACAACCGGCTCACCGGCGGCGGCGGCGAGGATGTCATGGCCGGCGGCGAGGGCGACGACACCTACGTCGTGACCGAGCCGGGCGACGCGGTCGAGGAGGCCCCCGACGAGGGCGACGACACGGTGTTCTCGACGGTCACCTTCGAGTTGCCGGACCATGTCGAGCGGCTGGTCCTCCTCGGCCGCGATGCGATCGACGGCTTCGGCAACGACATCGACAACGAGATCACGGGCAACGACCGCGCCAACCTGCTCGCCGGTGGCGCCGGTGTCGACACGCTGCGCGGCGGCAAGGGGAACGACATCTACCTCCTCGACGGGGCGGACGACATCGTGATCGAAGAACCCGGCGGCGGGATCGACACGATCAGCTTCGACGGCGACATCGAGCTCGAAGCGTACGAGAACGTCGAGAACGCCGACCTGCAGGGAGACGGCGACCACGGCGCGATCGGCAACGCCCTCGCCAACCGGTTGACGGGCAACGACGGCGACAATCTGTTGGTCGGCCTCGTCGGTAACGACGCGCTGTTCGGCGGGGCGGGCGACGACGAGCTCCTGGGCGGAATCGGCAACGACACGCTCGAGGGTGGCGAGGGTGACGACCTCCTGCGCGGTGGTGCCGGCCGCGACCGGCTCGAGGGTGGCGACGGTGCCGACGACTTCGTGGTCGGCGACGCGGCCCGCGCGCGGGCGCTGGTCACCGACTTCAGCCGGGCCGAGGGTGACCGGCTCCTGATCGGCGACCTCCTCGCCGGCTTCGAGGAGGGGACCGACGATCCCGTCGACTTCCTGAGGCTCACCGGCAAGGGCGGCACCACGGTCGTGGCGGTCGACGTCGACGGGCCGGGCCGCGGCAAGGCCGTCCAGGTCGCGATCGTCCAGGGCGACCTCGGCACCGACCTAGCCGCGCTCGTGAGCGAGGGGGTGATCGACCTCGCCTGAGGCGGGCGGCTCAGAGCTCGATCACGAGCTTACCGAAGTGCCGGGCGGCGCGCAGCGCCTCGAGCGCGGTGGCGGCCTCCTCGAACGGGAACCGGCGGTCGATCACGGGCCGGAGCCCGGTCGCCGCGACCGCCCGGCCGAAGGCCTCGAGCATGACCCGGCTGCCGACGTAGATCCCCTGCAGCCGGATCGACTTGCGCATCACCGGGGTGGGGTCGATCCGGCCACCCGCCAGGACCCCGATGAGCGCGATGTGCCCGCCCGGGCGGGTCGCCGCGATCGAGCGGGCGAGGGTGCCGGCACCGCCGACCTCGACCACGTGGTCGACGCCCTCCCCGGAGGTGAGCTCCTGGACCCGGCGCTCCCACTCGGGTTCGGCGCTGCGGTCGACCGTGGCCCAGGCGCCGAGCCCGCGGGCGCGCTCGAGCTTGGCCGGGCTCGACGACACCACGATCACCCGCGCGCCGGCAGCCGCGGCGAGCTGGAGGGCGAAGATCGAGACCCCGCCGGTGCCCAGGCAGAGCACGGTCTCGCCGGGGCGGAGACGGCCGCTCTCGAAGAGCGCGTGCCAGGCGGTGAGGCCGGCGCAGGGCAGCGTCGCCGCCTCGGCCGCATCGAGCTCGCCCGGCACCGGCACGACCCCGCCCTCGCGCAGCAGCACCTCCTCGGCGAGCACGCCGTCGATCGCCCCGCCGAGCGCGCTCGCCATCGCCCGGGTGCCGATCGGGCCGGCCTCCCAGGCCTGCAAGAAGCAGGACACCACGCGCTGGCCGGGGTGCACGGCGGTCACCCCCGGCCCGACCGCGAGCACCTCGCCGGCGGCATCCGAACAGGGCACGCGCGGCAGGGCGATGCCGCGGGCGAGCGGGTCCTGGACGTTCAGGAGGTCGCGGTAGTTGAGCGAGACGGCGGCGACCCGCACCAGGACCTCGCCCGGCCCGGGGCGGGGCCGTGGCCGCTCGACCAGGGTGAGCCCGTCGATGCCGGGCCGGCGGATCTCGAAGGCGCGCATACCCTCCTCCCCTGCTGCCGGGGCTGCTCAGAGCCACCGCTCGAGGATCGCCACCGCCTCGGCGATGCCGGTGGGTTCCACCGGCTCCGGGCGCGGTGCCGCGGCCACCGCCCGCACCGCCGCCTCGAGGGCGGCCAGGTCGGCGGGCAGTGGCCGGCCGATGCCGAGCCGCTCGATCCAGCCCTCGAGGTACGGCGCCTCGGGCCAGTCCGGGCGGGGCAGGAAGAGCACCGGCGTGCCGGCCACCGCCGCCTCGACCAGGAGCCCGTAGCCGGTCTTGGTGATCAGGAGGTCGGCGCTGGCCAGGAGGTCCGCGAAGGGCAGGCCGAGCGGGCCGACCGGTACCAGGCCCGGGCCGGTGGTGCCGTCGGCCAGCCAGACGACGCCGTCGAGCGGCGGCAGGGTGGCGAGCGGACGCGGCATGGCGATGCCGCCGAAGGCCACGAGGACGAGGATGGCCTCGACCGGCCGCGCCAGCCGCGCGACGAGTTCCGCCCGGCGTCGCCGGCCGCGGCGGGCGACCGGCCCGACCGGGTGGCGGTCGGCGTGCCAGGGCATCTCCAGGTGCGGGGCGAGCTGCACGAAGGGGACCGCCGCGTAGGCCGCGCGCAGCCGTTCGATCAGGGCGGGCGAGGCGAGGCCGTAGGCCCCGAGCACGCTCGCCCAGTCGAGCGAGGAGACCGCCACGGCCGGGACCCCGGCCGCGGCCGCGGCGGCGAGCCCGACCGGGCCGACATTGGCCACGAGCAGGTCGGGGGCGAGCGCGCGCAGCGCCGCCACCTCGCGCGCCAGCACCGCGTCCCAGTCCCGCTCCAGCCGGTCGTACCAGGCGCGGGTGGCGGGCCGGTCGGGCTCGACCGGGCTCAGCATGCGGAGGCCGATGTCGGGCGGTGCCGGGGCGCACGCCACCGGTCGACCGAGCACCAGCTCGAGCCGCTCCGCGGGGAGGACGCTCCGGACCGTGAGGGCGAGGCCGGGCCGCCGGGTGCGAAGCTCGGCCAGGATCGGCGCGAGCTGGCCCAGATGGCCGAAGCCGTGGCCGGTGACGTCGACCACGAGCCGGGGTGCCCTGCCCGAGGGCCCCCTCCCCGCGCCCGGCCGGGCATCGACGTCGGGCACGGCCGTGCTACCTTCCCCGGGTGTGCGGTCGGGCGGCCGCGCTCCGGCGACCGGCCTTGGCACGCCGGGCGCGAAGGGATAGCTTCCGGCGACGCTCGGGAACGGGAGTGGGACGGATGGGCACGTTCAGCCTTTGGCACTGGCTCGTGGTGCTGGCGGTGATCCTGATCATCTTCGGGGCCGGCAAGCTGCCCTCGGTGATGGGCGATCTCGCCAAGGGCATCAAGAACTTCAAGCAGGGCATGAAGGACGACGAGACCGCCCAGCTCCCCAAGGAGGAGCCCAAGAGCGAGACCAAGACCGCGGCCTGACCGCTCAGAGCCCCGCGTCCCAGTAGGGCGGGTCGCCGAAGCGCCCGAGCAGGAAGTCGACCAGCGCCCGGACCCGGAGCGGCGGGCGGCCACCCGCCGGCCGGACCGTGTGGAGCGCGAAGCGCGGCACCTCCCAGCCGTCCAGCACGCGCACGAGCCGCCCGGCGCGCAGCGCGTCGCCGACGATGAAGGTGGGCAGGAGCACGATGCCGAGGCCGGCCTCGGCGGCGGCGGCGAGGGTGTCGCCGTTGTTGGCGACGAAGCGGTCGTCGACCACCACGGTGGCGCGCCGGCCGGCACGCTCGAGCGGCCAGCGCTGGCCGGTGGCGAGGTAGCCGTAGTTCAGGCAGCGGTGGCGGTGCAGGTCGTCCGGCTCGAGCGGCCGGCCGTGGCGCTCCAGATAGGCGGGTGCGGCGCACAGCACGATCCGCACCGGCGCGAGCTGGCGGGCGATCATCGAGGAGTCGGGCAGGTCGCCGATCCGCAGCGCGAGGTCGAAGCCCTCCTGGACCAGGTCGACGAAGCGATCGCCCAGCACGAGCTCGATCTTGAGCGACGGGAAGCGCTCGGCGAAGGCGGCGAGCGGCGCGCCCAGATGACGGATGCCGAAGCTCATGGGCGCGCTGAGCTTGAGGCGGCCGTGCGGCTCGCCGCGGCGGCGCGCCAGCTCGTCCTGGCCGGCCTGGAACTCGGCCAGCATCCGCCGGGCGTGCGGCAGGAAGGTGCTGCCCTCGCCGGTGAGGCCCACCCGACGGGTGGTCCGCGCCAGGAGGCGGACGCCGAGCTGCCGCTCGAGGGCCGCCACCCGCTTGCTCACGAGCGCGCGGGCGATGCCGAGGCGGGCGGCGGCGGCCGAGAAGCTGCCGGTCTCGGCGACGGTGGCGAAGGCCTGGACGAGGTCGAGACGATCCACGCTGGCGGGCCCGCTCCACCGCTCCGCCACGCCCATAGGCGGGCCGGCCACGGCGGTCCAGAGTGCCGCCGGCGACCGCGCCCGGGCGGCCTCGCTCGGGTCCGGGAAGCCTTCGGCCGGGCGCGCTTCGGCTTCAGCCGGGCTCGTAGAGGTAGGCGCGCTCGACCGGCCGCCAGTTCGGGTCCTCCCAGCCCAGCATCTTGCCCGGGTTGAGCAGACCCTTCGGGTCGGCCTGGCGCTTGAAGGCGAGCTGACGGTCGTCGACCCTCTTCATGCCGCCCTCCTCGAGGGTGAAGGCGTGCGGGTTGAAGATCGGGCAGCCGGCCGCCTCGTGCGCCTCGATGATCTCCGCCAGCCGCTCGTCGCTCGTGTAGCGGACGATCTGCAGCCCGAAGCAGGCGATCTCGCCGCCGAAGCGCACGAACTCGAGGTGCAGGGGCACCTCGCGCCCGAACCGCGCCGCCATCTCCTCGACCTTGGCCAGATGGCCGGGCGGCGGGAACAGGCTCTGCAGGTAGGTGATCGCGCGGTCGTGGCGCAGCGCGTGCAGCGTCGTGTGGTTCCAGCTGTACTCGAACAGCGGCAGCCGCGGGCCGGTCGCCTCGTCGGTCCAGCCCTGCCAGACGACCCGCCCGGGGTGCAGCCCGGCGAGCTCGAGCAGCGCCTCGAGGGCGTGCTCGGCGACCATGACGAGCACCGCCGTCTCGCCCGGGCCGATGCCGCGCTCGGGGAACAGCCAGTCGTGCGGTACCGGCGCCTCGATCACCGAGACGAGCTTCTTCAGGATCGCGTCCTCGCGGGCGAGCGCGTCGGCGAAGCGGCAGGCGGCGGCGAGGCCCTCGAAGCCCAGGATCGCCTCGGCCCAGCGATAGGCCGGGGCGAGCGGCAGCTCGAGGGCGGTGATGACGCCGTTGGTGCCGTAGGCGTGGTTGACCTTCTGGATGTCGGCGCCGCGCAGCTCGAGGATGCGCGGCTCGGCCTCCATCGTGAGGACGCGCAGGCCCAGGATGTTGCCGCGGTCGCGCAAGAGCCCCCAGGTGATCGAGCCGATCCCGCTCGAGCCGCCGGCGACGTAGCCGCCGACCGTGCCGGTCTTGTGGGTCGAGGGATGCAGCCGCAGCTCCTGGCCGCTCGCGGCGATCGTGGCGGCGTCGAGCTCGGCCAGCCTGCAGCCGGCCTGGACGCGCACCCGGCCACGCTCGATGCGCTCGACCGCGCCGAGCTCGGAAAGGTCGAGGACGATCCCGCCGCGCAGCGGCATCGCCTGGCCGTAGTTGCCTGTGCCGCCGCCGCGCACCGTCACCGGTACCTCGTTGCGGAAGGCGCCGGCCAGCACGCGGATCACCTCCGCCTCGCTGCGCGGGGTCACGACCGCCTCGGCGGTGACCGCGTCGAGCCGGCGCTTGAGCACCGGCGAGTACCAGTAGAAGTCGCGCGAGCGCCGCCTGACCCGCTGCGGCTGGGTGTCGACGGCGAGATCGGCGAGCTCGGCGAGCAGGGCGTCGATCGGCATGGCGCTCCCCGGTGGCGGGCGCCCACGCGCGCCCGTCCCGACTTAGCGAGCCGCACGCCGCCCGGCCAAGGGGCAGGGCGCCGCGCCCCGGGGTCACCCCGCGCCGGCGCCGACCACGACCTCGAGCGGCAGGCGCGAGAGGCTCTCGGGCCCGGTCGCGGTCACGAGCGAGGTCCGCCCGAGGGTCGTCGCCAGCCCGCGGTCGGAATCGACCAGGATCATGTGCAGGAACAGGACCATGCCGGGCTCCAGGAGGACCGGGTTGTCGGCGTACACCATCGGCCAGTCCATCCAGGAGGGCGCGTAGACGGCACCGAGCGAGTAGCCGCAGGCGTTCAGCCGGTGGGCGCGCAGGCCGTGGCGGTCGAAGGTCGCGGCGTGCGCCGCGAACACCTCCCCGAAGGTGCGGCCGGGCCGCAGCCGCTCCTCGCAGGCGGCGAGCGCCTCGGCGCAGACCGCGTGCATCGCGAGCTGGCGCGGGTCCGGCTCGCCGACCAGGAGCGTGCGCATGAGGCAGGTATGGTACTGCCGCCAGACGCCGGCGATCTCGAGGGTGAGCTGGTCGCGCGCATCGAGCCGGCGGCGGCCGGAATGGTAGCGGCAGAGGAGCGCCTCGCGGCCGGAGCCGATGATGAAGGGGTTGGCCGGATAGTCGCCGCCCGCCTCGAAGATCGCATCGTGCATGCGGGCCAGGACGAGGCCCTCCTCGGCACCCGGTCGGGCGTGGCCGATCGCGGCCTCGAGGGCGGCATCGGCGAGCTCGCCCGCGCGCCGCACGAAGGCGAGCTCGGCGGGCGACTTGACGAGCCGCAGCCGGCTCACGAGCAGCGAGGCGTCGGCCAGGTGGAAGCGGCCCTGGAGGGCGGCCTCGAGCTGCCGGCCACGCGCCGCGGTGAGCCCGTGCGCGTCCCACTCGACCCCGATGCGGCGGCCGGCGAGCCCCTTCAGGGCGAGGATCGCGGCGAGCTCGCGGGGCGGATCGGCGCCCTCGCGGTCCTCCCAAACCCGGATGTCTCGGAGGATCGAGGTGAGCTGCGCCTGGCGCAGGTCGGGCGCGCGGGTGAGGAGGACGAGGTCACCCGCGCCGCTCACCACGAGGCACTGGAAGAAGCAGAAGCCGAAGCTGTCGTAGCCGGTGAGCCAGTACATGCTCTCCTGCTTGAAGAGCAGGAGGCCGTCGAGCCCGGCCTCGGCCATGGCCGCGAGCAGCCGGGCCCTGCGCGCGGCGAACTCGGCCTCCTCGAAATGCAGCATGGCGGACGGCCTCCGGCTCTGCGACACGACCCGGGTGCGGATCGCCGGCGGCGGTCGACGCAGCCGGCCCTCGCGACGGAGCGGGCGCTTGGACGAGGGTAGGCGGACGATCCTTTCGGCGATCGGGCTCGTGACCGCGGGCGGCTTCCTGTTCGCCGTCATGAACGCCATCGTCAAGGCGCTCCTGGCCCGCTACCCGATCCTCATGCTGCTGTGGGCGCGGACCTTCTTCCACGTGCTCGCGGTCGCCCTCGTGATCCCGGCCGCGGTGCTGGGCGCGCTGCGCACGCGCGAGCCCGGCACCCAGCTCCTGCGTGGCGCGCTGCTCGCCACGAGCACGCTGCTCAATTTCGCGGCACTCGTGTTCCTGCCGCTCGGCGACGTCGCCGCGATCACCTTCCTCTCGCCCATCCTGGTGGCCGCGATCGCGCTCCTCGTGCTGCGCGAGCGGGTCGGCGCGGTACGCTGGCTGGCGATCGGCACGGGCTTCCTCGGTGCCCTTCTGATCGTGCGGCCGAGCGGAGCCGGGATCGGCCCGGGCGCCCTCCTGGCGCTCGGCTGCGCCGCGGCCTACGCCGTCTACCAGATCAGCACGCGGATCGTGCGCGAGGCCGAGCCGCTCGTCTCGCTGCTGTTCAGCGGGCTCGTCGGTGCGGTCCTGTTCAGCGCCCTCCTGCCGTTCGGCTGGCGCACCCCCACGGCACTCGACCTCCTGCTCATGGTCGCCACGGGCGTGCTGGGCGCGGTCGGCCATCTGATGATCATCCTGGCGCTGCGCCGCGCCGAGGCCTCGCGGGTGAGCCCGTTCAACTATCTGCAACTGGTCTGGGCGATGACCGCGAGCTACGTCGCGTTCGGCGACGTGCCGTCGGGCGCGACGCTGGCCGGGGCCGCGGTGATCGTGGCGAGCGGCCTGTGGCTCTACCGGCTCGACACCGCCGAGCTCGACCGCCGCCGCGCCGCGGCGGCCGGCCCGAGCGGCGGCTGAGCCGGAAGCTCCGGGAGCACCGCATGGCGCATTGGCTGCTCAAGACCGAGCCCGAGGACTACAGCTTCGAGCGCCTGCTCGAGGACGGCCACACCGAGTGGACGGGGGTCCGCAACCACCAGGCGGCGCGCAACCTGCGCAGCATGCAGGCGGGTGAGCGGGCGTTCTTCTACCGCTCGGTGGTCGATCCGGCGATCGTCGGGGTCGTGCGGATCACCCGGGCCTGGCAACCCGACCCGAGCGACCCGCGCTGGCCGGCCGTTCGGGTCGAGCCCGAGCGGCGGCTGCCGCGCGAGGTACCGCTCCGCGCGATCAGGGCCGAGCCGCGGCTCGCCGACCTGGCGCTCGTCCGCCAGTCGCGCCTCTCGGTCGTGCCGGTGGGCGAGGCGCACTGGCGCCTGCTGTGCGCCATGGGCGGCCTCGAGGGCTGAGCCCGCCCGGGCTCAGCCGCCGCCGGGCCGCAGCACGAGCGCCTCGGGCGGCACCGCCTTGGGCGGCGGAGCCGGCTGCGCCAGCGGGTAGAAGCGCGGCTCGCGGTCGTCGAGCGACGGCTCGAAGGGGCTGCGCATGGCGAGCTCGGTACCGGCGCGCTCGGCCGCCCGGCCGGCGTCCTGCAGCTCCTGGGCCAGCCGCCGGCTCCAGGGCAGCCGGTAGGCGCGCGGCTCGTCGAGGTCCGGCAGGCGCAGCCAGAGGTGGATCGCACGTCCCTCGTCGAGCTCGAAGCCGAGCACCACCGCCTCCTCGGCGTGCGCGAGCAGCCATTCGTCGCGCACCGGCTTCGGCCGACCGGGCAGGTCGGCGAGCGCCGCGTAGCCGAGCGGCAGGGCGAGCGTGGCGAGTCCGGTGGCCGCCGCCTTGACCGCCGGCCGGCGTGGCGACCAGACGGCGATCCAGGCGAGGCCGGCGACGAGCAGCGCGAGCCCGGCGAAGAGCGGTACGAGCGTGGTCACGACGGCCTCCGCGCACGCAGCGGCACCTCGAGGTCGTGCACGCTGCCGGCCACGAGCCCGCCGCGCGCATCCAGGCGGAAGCGGAAGGCGGTCCGCTCCTGCCCCTCGCGGTCGAGCTCGACCGTGGTGGCGACCAGCTGGCGGGCGCTCTCGCCGACCGACGGCTTGACGCTCGCCACGACGGTGACCGGGATCGGCAGGACCTGGCCCGGATTGCGGTAGAGGTGCAGGTTGACGACGTACTCGCCGGGCACGACGCCGCGCGAGTAGGCGACCTCGTAGTTGAGGCCGGAGACGTCGCCGCGGTGGCCGAGATCGTCGCGCAGCAGGTTGAACAGGCGGCCGCCCTTGTTGGAGTAGCCGACCGGGACGTCGCCCGGACCCTGCACCCAGAGATCGACATCCGCGTCGATCGCATCCGGCCAGCGGATCTCGACCACCACGTTGCCGGGCGGCTCCAGGCCATCGGGGCGCGGCCTGGCCTTGGCCGGGTTGATGTGCGGCAGGATCAGCACGACGCAGGCCACGAAGCCGGCGAGTGCCAGGGTGATGAGATCGCGGAAGACGATCGCGCCGTCCGCATCCTCGCCGTCCTCAGGCGCGAGCATGGGCCTCGCTCCGCTCGACCAGCCGCCCGTAGAGGTGCGTGGCACCACTCTCGAGCAGCCGGCAGTTCAGGATCAGCCAGATGTTGAGCAGCGACCCGACCAGGGTCGTGTAGAGGGCCACGGCCATGCCCTCGAGCAATCTGGAGACCATGGGGCCGATCGCAGCAGCGTCGCCGACCGTCGCCGGATCGATGCCGGAGAGGGCCAGGATGAAGCCCACCACGGTGCCGATCAGGCCCAAGAGCACGAGCAGGTTCGCCAGATAGCGCGGGCCGCTCAGCCGCTGCTGCAGCTTGAGGCGCAGGAGGGCCGCCATGGCGGCGCGGCCGGCACCGTCGCACCCGGCGGTGGCGCCGAGGAACCAGGCCGCCTTGGAGCCGCGCGGCAGCGTCCCGGTCTCGACCGCGTTCAATTCCGCGCTCAGGCGGGCGGCGCGCAGCGCGGCGCCGATCAGCCCGGCCGTGAACACCGCCACGATCAGCTTGACGAGATGCAGCCGGTCGGTCGCGAACATGTCGCTCAACCAGCCCTGCAGGGCGGCCGCCGCGACGATCGCCGCGGCCAGGATGTTGAGCAGGGCGAAGCGGAAGAGGAGGAGCCAGCGCCGGCCGAACTCGCGGCCGACCGCGAGCCAGTCGGCGAGCCCCGGCCAGAGCAACCGCACCTCGCCCGGTGCCACGGCCTCGCTGCGCCCCATGTCCGATCTCCCTCGCGGCTCGGGCCGATCCCCCGGCGACGCGCGGCTCCCGCGCGTCGGACGGCCGGACGATCGATCCGACGCCCGCCCCGCATCCTCGCTCGTCAACCTTAAGGGCGAGTTAACGACCTCACCCTCGCGCAAAAGTTCATATTCCGTCCCGTCGCCTCTGAAAAGAACTTTCGCCGTGAAAAAGGCTCAAATTCTCTCAACCCGGCCCACCTTCCCCCGTTCGCCCCCCCCGCCGGCCGGGCCGCCCCCAGCCGCGCCGCCCGCAGCCGGTCGGCAACGCCGGCGCGCGAACGTCCCACGGCCGAGTTCGGCGGTATTTGCAACTGTAAGGGTTCATGAT
>JBBIIE010000085.1:0-13510 GCA_037446605.1 Geminicoccaceae bacterium
GGTCGAGCCGACGCCGCTCGAGACCGCAAGGAGCGTGGCGCGGCCGAGCCCGGGCGTGGCGAGCAGCACCCGCCAGGGGTCGAGCGAGGGCCCGTGGTGGCCGAGCGCCGGCAGGAAGCCGAGCGCCGGCAGGAGCGTGCCGAAGAGCCCGGCGCCGGCCGGGACGAGCACCAGGACGAGTGCCGGCGCCGCGGCGAGCCGGGCCGCGGCCGACCTCATCCGCGGCCGTAGCGGCGCAGCCAGCCCTCCTCGAGGAGCTCCATCCAGGAGGGGTGCGGTTCGGGCAGGACCGGGCGCAGCGCCTCGGGCGGCAGCGTCGCCGGTCCCCGCTCGAGTGCGTCGAACCGGGCCCGATCGGCCGGCTCCAGCCGGTCGAGGTCGAGCACGGTCGGATCGCCCCAGATCCGCTCGTCCTGCTTCCGGGCCTGGGCCTCGGGCGAGAGGAGGAAGTCGATCGCCACGAGGGCACCTTCCCGGGCGGTGGCGTTGAAGGGGATGGCGAGGAAGTGGGTGTTGGCGATGGTGCCCTTCTCGAACAGGAAGGTGCGGGCGGTCGCGGGCAGCCGCCCGGCCAGGATCAGGCTCGAGGCCTCGGCCGGGTTGAAGGCCATCGAGAGATCGACCTCGCCGTCGTCGAGGAGCTGGTGCAGCGCCTCCTTGCTGGCCGGGTAGGTGGTCCCCTCCCGCCAGAGATGCGGGCGCAGCGCGTCGAGCCAGGTCCACACCCCGACCGTGGCCGCCGCGAACGCCGCCGGATCGGCCGGCCGCTGCAGCCGGCCCGGGTCGTCGATCGTGGCCCAGAGCACGTGCTTGAGGAAGGTCGAGCCGATGAAGTCCGGCGGTGCCGGGTAGGTGAAGCGGCCGGGGTGCGCCGCAGCCCGGTGCAGGAGGGCCGCGAGCGAGCGCGGCGGGTCGGGCAGGCGCGCGGCATCGTGGATCAGGACGAACTGGGCCATGCCCCAGGGCGCCTCGAGCCCGTCGGTCGGCACCGTGAAGTCGACGAGCGTGGTCGGCTTGCCCACCGTGTCGACGAGGGCGAAGTTCGGCAGCAAGGACGTGATCGGCCCGTGGAGCAGGCCATTGTCCTTCATCGCCTTGAAGTTCTCGCCGTTGATCCACATCAGGTCGACGGAGCCGTCGGCCGTGCGGCCGGCGGTCTTCTCGGCGAGCACCCGGCCGACCGTTTCGGCGATGTCGGTGACCTTGACCGAGATCAGCTCGACCCCGAAGCGGGCGCGCAGCTCTCCCGCCGTCCAGGCGATGTAGTCGTTGATCTGCGGCGAGCCGCCCCAGTGGTTGAAGTAGACCCGCTGGCCGCGCGCCCGCTCGCGGATCGCGGCGAAGCCCTCGGCCGCCGGCGCGCCGCGGGCGAAGAGCGCGGTGGCCGCGACCGCGAGGAGCTCCCGTCGTCCGAGCCGCATCCGTTCCCGTCCCGATCCCTGTCGGCGGTCGATCTAGTGCCGGCGGCGGCGGGCGTGGTCAAGACCGCGTGAGCGCGCCGGCCGGCCGCCGCGCGATGCAGCGCACCACGGCCGACCGCCCGGCGTGGCCGACCCCCTCGTGGAGCTCGGTCTCGGTCTCCAGGAGGAGCAGGAGCTCGGCGCCGGCGAGGTCCTGCTGCAGCCGGAAGGCGCTGACCAGCATGTCGAGGTCCTGCGGCCCGCCGGTCCGCCAGAGGTGCTGGTAGGGGCTGTAGGCCTCGATCAGGAGGAGCCCGCCCGGCACGAGTGCCTCGAGCATGCGGTGGTGCAGGCGGGCGCGGACGTCGCGGCCGAAATGGGCGAAGATGGCGACCACCCCGTCGAAGGCGGCCACCGGCCAGTCCCAGCTGCGCAGATCGGCGCGGACCAGCTCGAGCTCGACGCCGTGCCGGTCGGCGAGCGCCCGGGCCTTGTCGAGCCCGCGGGCGGAGACGTCGACCGAGGTCACGGCGAATCCCTGGCGCGCCAGCCAGACGCCGTTGCGTCCCTCGCCGTCGCAGACCGCGAGCACGCGGCCGCCCGGGCGCAGCCGATGCGCCTCCTGCGCCAGCCAGGCGTTCGGCTCGGTGCCGTACCAGTAGTCCTCGCCGGCGAAGCGTTCGTCCCAGAAGGCGGCCGGGTCGCCCGGATCGGAGCTGCGCAGCTCGGCTCTCCCGCTGGCGGATCCTGGTGGACGCCCAGGGATTCGAACCCTGAACCTGCGGATTAAAAGTCCGTTGCTCTACCGTTGAGCTAGGCGTCCGGCGCGCCCCCGACTCTCGGATCGGCCGGCGCGGGGGTCAAGCATCGGGCCGGGGCTTGCCTACCCGGATTACGTAGGCGTGGGCGAAGTCGCTCTGGCCAGAGCCGGGAGTGGTCGGCCGGCTAATGGCTCACCGGTGGCAGGGATTCCTCCGCGGCCACTTCAAAGGCCGTATCCTCTGAGACGACCAGGGAGGGGGGGCTCGTGGATGATCTCGGCGGTCTCCTGGAACAGCCGATGGACATCGAGCTGGGTGATCCAGCCCTTAATAAATTCACGGAGCGTGCTCCCGACGCGTCGCTCACCCAGCTCGATATCCGTGGCTGTTCCGTAAGCTGCATGGTAGAGTCTGATGACCTGAGTGAGACATCCGCGTAGCTCCTTTTCTTGTGGGGGGCGAAGGCGGTTCCGTGAGCTCTGCTTTTTCATGAATTCTATTGTAGCTAGAGCGTGCTTGGTTTCTTCGCTACCATGACCTAGAGTGTTTGCTGCGTTGTCACGGTCGTTCCGCGCCTCGAGTACGGTCTCGACGAAATCGTCAGTGATCGCGCCGATCGCAACGCAACCCGGCACTCCGCGCCCGTCTAGAGCGAGCCAACGGGCGAGTTCGGCATAGCTGCGTGCGCGTTGCCGTAGGCTGTATCGACCGACGAGCTCCAACTCGTCGAGCAGGAGACACCAACCGCGGTAACCAGCCGCGCGCAGCAGCCGTGGGAAGAAGGCGATTCGCTGCCGGTCCAGCTCACGCCGGCGCGGCAGCTTCGTATCGTACCTGCGTGTAGCACCAACCGTCGCGAGCCACTCGCGGACGATCCGCGGGCTCAGCTGACCGCCCCCGAAAAAGCCCGCGATCGCGGCGATCTTCTCCCAGTCGATGCGTGCATGGGGCAGAAGATGCAGGAGCGCAGAGAAGAACGGGGGAAGCTCGGCTGTTGGATCTTCAACCCAATCGACGAGCGTGTCGTAGCCGGTTTGATTGGTCTTCAGGCTCCTGATCACGGCAACGACCGCATCATCGTTGACCGTTTCGCCGAATGTTACGCCATTCGCACCCGGCATCTGCTCTGGCACTTCCGCCATGAGCACAGCCGTTGTGAAGAGACGGCCCGGATCGAAGAGCTGCGTCTCCTTACTGATCGGGACGATGCTCACGACGAAACCTTGCGCGAGAGCCTCCTCACGGAGGACCCCGAGAAAATGCGACTTGCCGGAGCCGAAGCCGCCGGCCACGAGCATTCCCTCGGCTGCCTGGTTCATCGCGAGACCGCTCGCGCAAGCGGCGAGTCCGTCTCGGAACGCGGTGAGGAGCCCTTCCAGGCGGGCCGATCCGGGGGCATTCGGCAGCAGCGCCCGGATGACGGCTCTGTTCGGAATGCCAGCGCGTAAGGCCTCGATTACCATCCGTGCCGAAAGCCAAGATCCTTCTGCCATGATGCTCATTTCTCCGTTTAACTCGCCACCAACTTGACCAATGGTGCCAACGGATTGTCACGCCCCTTCGGTCGGACGTCGGACCAAAGTCGTGCTTTGAGGGCGAGGTAAGCGTGAATCGAATATTTATGATCGCTCTCATCCAAGAAACTAGGCGGTGCCACGACGAAACACAGCAGTCCCGGAAAACTGTCTATTCCGTCGATCATTTGGCGCAGTACCTCGAACATGTCGAGAGCAGCCGAGGGTGTGTACCGCAAGCCAGATCCCTGAACGCCCAGGGCACCAAGATCGATCCACAGCACGGTACCTCGACCAAGAAACTCGTGCTGCCAATGCAAGAGCGAGCGCATCATCGCCCGGGCGTTGTGGCGGCCGATTGGCCCTGCAATTCCAAGTGTCCCGAGGCCAGTACGGCCCCTGAGCGTACCCCTCATCCATCCGAGCAGCAGCTCCTGCTCGTCTCGACGATCCTGCTCACGAGTCTCGAAGGAGGTGTAAATCAACCGCATGATCGCGGCGCGAAAATCCTGCGCCAATTGTCTATTATTCATGATACTTCTGGTCAACGCTTTCTGTACCTCGCGCTTGATGAGGGAGGCATCGATTCCGTTGCTCCGACCGAGGTCTTCGAAAGAGGTCGGCGCGCCGTGTTCTGGCCAGCGGTAACCTAGCTCGGCCACGATGCGTTGAGCGGCGCGCCGCGCCAAGTCACCGAGGTCCGAGGCGCGGGCGATCTGGAAAAAGAGATCGTGTATCATATGAATCCTGGTTTCACCCGAGTTGACGAACACAGGATTCACAGTCTCACGCTTCGCTAGGGCCTCGACATGAGTCCTGCAAACGCGTTTGACATCTTCGTCGCAAACCAAGACCTTGACACAGGAGCCGCCGCTACCGATAAAGGTGCCGAAATATTCACTCTCGATCAGCTGAAGCCAATCCGATGCGACGATGCTCATCTATGTCTCCGCAACGAACCGGACGGCGACGAAGTCGCGCCGACGACCGTCTTCGGTATAGGCTGTGATGCGCCGTCCCTGCCGGCTTCCAGTTGACGCAGGGAACTCCAATCGTCGACCATCGTTCGTCCGCAAGTCGGGTCGCGAGTCCAAACGGACCAAGTCGAGGGCGAACTCCTCTCGTGTGTAATCGGCATCGGGCGCGAGTGTCATAGCCTCGTAAATTCGCTCGAGCTCGACCGCTCGATCACTATCGCGTGGTTCGCTGCTATTCAAGAAGCGGTAGACACGATAAAGATCACGCAGAAACACCTGTACGCTTGGGGACGCCCGAGAGCGGAGGCGCTGGAACTCGGCAACGACCGCTTTCGGTCGGAGGGCACGGATGCGTCTTCGGCCCAAGCGAATGGACGGACCACGAGGATCGATCCGGACCAGGAGGGGGGGCACGACGTAGTCCCTGCCAGCACGGTGGACCGCGGAGCCTGCATTGCGGAGCTCGGCCTCGAGCTCTTCCCTGTAGGCGTCCTGGTCGACATAGCCCCGAGCGTCGAACCTCCAGCTGGAAACGCGGGATGAAACGACGTCTGACAGTGTACTCGCTGCCTGTGGTAAATCTCTCTGAAGTCTCTCGATGGCTGCGACGTCCCCGGACCGGGCGGCGCCTTCCAGGCGGCGGAGCAACCTCACCACGTTTTGCGCGCTCTGCCGAACTTCGCGCACATTCGACTCCAGAGCGATGCAGGCATTCTCGAAACTCTGAGCCATCCCCTCTCTCCAGTGAGTTCCTGCGCTCCTTCGATCGCTCCCGAGCTCGTCGCAGGGTCCGAGTACCCACCTAAACGTTGGTTCTAGCTGTTCTCTTCGAGGCTAGTTAACGCCGGACGTAAGCGGAAGGCAACGATTTCGTGCGAGCGGTTGGACAAGCTCGCACCGGTGGGTACCTGTCCGGAGCCTTCGGAAGAGTGTTTAGGGCTCGTGCCGATACGCCGACGAAGGAGGCTCGATGTCGCCCCGGGACTGCTCCTCGAGGATGGCGTGGGCCTCGGCCTCGAGCCTTCCGGCCTCGATCGCCGCGCGCAGGCGGCGCATCAGGTCCTGGTAGTACCAGAGATTGTTCCAGGTGAGCAGGATCGCGCCCAGGATCTCGTCCGCGCGGACGAGGTGGTGCAGATAGGCGCGGGAATAGTCGCGCGCCGCCGGGCAGTCCGACTCCTCGTCGAGCGGGCGCGGATCCTCGGCGTGCCGGGCGTTCCGGAGGTTGACCGGGCCCCTTCGGGTGAAGGCCTGCGCGGTCCGCCCGGAGCGGGTCGGCAGCACGCAGTCGAACAGGTCGATCCCGCGTCGGACCGCGCCCACGATGTCGGCGGGCTTGCCCACCCCCATGAGGTAGCGCGGCCGGTCCTCGGGCAGGAACGGCACGGTCGCCTCGAGGGTCCGGAGCATCTCCGCCTGCGGCTCGCCGACCGCGAGCCCGCCGACCGCGTAGCCGTCCAGCCCGATCGCCACGAGCCCCTCGGCCGAGCGGCGGCGCAGCTCGGGGTCGACGCCACCCTGGACGATGCCGAAGAGGGCGTAGCCCGGCCGCGCGCGGAACGCCGCCCGGCACCGTTCCGCCCAGGCGAGCGAGAGCTCCATCGCGCGCTCGACCGCGGCCCGCTCGGCCGGCAGGCGGAGGCACCAGTCGAGCTGCATGGTGATGGTGGCATCGAGGAGATCCTGGATCTCGACCGCCCGCTCGGGACCGAGCTCGTGGCGCGAGCCGTCGAGGTGCGAGGCGAAGGTGACGCCCGCCTCCGAGATCGTGCGCAGCGCATCGAGCGACATGACCTGATAGCCGCCCGAATCGGTCAGGATCGGCCCGGGCCAGCGCATGAACCGGTGCAGCCCGCCGAGCCGGGCGATCCGCTCGGCACCCGGGCGGAGCATGAGATGGTAGGTGTTGGCGAGCACCATCCGCGCCCCGGTCGAGGCGACCATCTCGGGCGTCATCGCCTTGACCGTGGCGGCCGTGCCGACCGGCATGAAGGCGGGCGTGTCGACCGCCCCGTGCGCGGTCTCGAGGCGGCCGCGCCGCGCCGGCCCACAGCGTGCCAGGACCGCGAAGGCGAGGGCGGTCATGCGGGCGGCGGCTCCGCGCCGGCGCGGTCGAGCAGGCAGGCGTCGCCGTAGGAGAAGAAGCGGTAGCGCTCGGCGATCGCGTGCGCGTAGGCGGCCCGCATCCGCCCGATCCCGGCGAAGGCGCAGACCAGCATGAAGAGGGTGGAGCGTGGCAGGTGGAAGTTGGTGACGAGCCGGTCGACCACGCGGAAGCGGAAGCCGGGCGTGACGAAGAGGTCGGTGGCGAAGGCGCCGGGCTCGACCCGGCCGTCGTCGCGCGCCCGGCTCTCGAGCGCACGCAGCACGGTGGTGCCCATCGCCACGATCCGCCCGCCACGGGCCCGGGTCCGGGCGATCGCCTCGGCCGTAGCGGGCGGGATCGCACCGTGCTCGAGGTGCATCCGGTGCCCTTCCGTGTCCTCGACCTTGACCGGGGCGAAGGTGCCCTGGCCCACGTGCAGGGTCACGAAGGCCCGCTCGATCCCGCGCGCCGAGAGGCGGTCGAGGAGCGCCTTGGTGAGGTGCAGCGAGGCCGTCGGTGCCGCCACCGAGCCGTCGATCCTGGCCTGGATCGGCTGGTAGTCGCGCAGATCGCGCCGATCCCCGCCCTCGGGCCGGCGGATGTAGGGCGGAAGTGGCATCGCACCCTGCGCGCGGATCGCCGCGAGCAGGTCGTCACCCGCGCGGTCGAAGCGCAGGAGGACGCGGCCTTCCGCGTCCTTGGCCGCGACCTCGGCCAAAAGATCGCGGCCGAGCTCGACCCGGTCGCCGGGCCGCAGCCGCCGGCCGGGCCGGACGAGCGCCCACCAGGCATCCTCGCCCACGGGCTCGACCAGCGTCGCCTCGACCGCGACCGCGCCGCGCCGGCCCCAGAAGCGGGTCGGCAGCACGCGGCTGTCGTTGAGGAGGAGCAGGTCACCGGGCTCCAGGAGCTCGGGCAGGTCCGCCACCCGGCGGTCCAGGAGCGCCTCGCCCACCACCAGGAGCCGGGCCGCCTCGCGCGGCTCGGCCGGCCGCTGGGCGACGAGCTCCTCGGGCAGGGCGAAGTCGAAGAGCTCGACCCTCACGCGCGCTCCGCCGCCCGGCCGCGCTTCTGGTCGAGCCGGCGCAGCACGTTGGCCGAGACCATCGAGGAGACGTCGCCTCCCAGGAGGTGGATCTCCTTGACGAAGCGGGAGGAGATGAACTGGCTGGTCTCCGAGGCCATCAAGAAGACGGTCTCGAGCCGCGGCACGAGGCGCTTGTTGTTGAGGGCCATCTGGAATTCGTACTCGAAGTCGGAGACGGCGCGCAGCCCGCGGATGATCATGTCGGCGCCCTGCTCGGCGGCGAAGCGGACGAGCAGGCTCTCGAAGGGCTGGACCACCACGCGGGCGCCGTTGCCGGCGTTGGCCGCCAAGAGCGAGTTGATGTCGGCCTCGACCATCCTGACCCGCTCCTCGAGGGCGAACAGCGGATCCTTGCCGGCGTTGATGGCGACCGCGACGATCAGCCGGTCGACCAGGAGCGTGGCGCGGCGGATCACGTCCAGATGCCCGTTGTGGATCGGATCGAAGGTGCCCGGATAGACCGCGACCCGCTTCCTGCTCATGGACGCACCTCTGCGATCGCGGCCACCCCCGGCGCCCGCGGCCCTGCCCACCACCCGGGCGCATCCTAGCCGAGCCGGCGCCGTCCGGCGATGCTGCAGTGCGGAATGGTCGCGCCGCGACCGGCGCGGGGCTCAGCCGGCCTCGGCCTCCGCCGCGGCGCCCTCGCCGGCCTCGCCCTCCTCCTCCTCGCCCTCGGCCTCGGGCAGGCGGACCGCGGCCACGACGTGCTCCTCCTCGCCCACCCCGAACAGCCGCACACCCTGCGTGTTGCGGCCGGCGATGCGGATCCCGTCGGCCTCGATGCGGATCATCCGGCCCTGGTCGGTGACCAGGAGCACGTGGTCGCCCGGGGCGACCTTGAAGGTGGCGGCGACGTCGCCGTTGCGCGCCGAGGTCTCGATGCCGATGATGCCCGAGCCGCCACGGTTGGTGATCCGGTACTCGTAGGAGGAGGTGCGCTTGCCGTAGCCGTTGCGGGTGACGGCGAGCACGAGCTCCTCCTGCCGCTCGAGCTCGGCCAGCCGCTCGGGCGGCAGCGTCGGGCCCGCCGGCTCCTCGGCCTCGCCCTCCTCGCCATTGGTCCGGCGTCGGGCGTTGGCCCAGCGGACGAAGGCCTCGCGCTCCTCCGCACTCGCCTCGACATGGGTCAGGAGCGTCATCGAGACGACCTCGTCGCCAGCGGCGAGGTCCATGCCGATGACCCCCTCCGAGCTGCGCGACTTGAACACCCGCACGGCCTCGACCGGGAAGCGGATCGCCTTGCCGGCGAGGCTCGCGAGCAGCACGTCCTGGCCCTCCGTGCAGAGCTCGGCGCCGACCAGCCGGTCGCCCTCCTCGAGCCCCATGGCGATCTTGCCGGTGCTGGGCACGCGCACGAAGTCGGCCAGATCGTTGCGGCGGACGTTGCCGCGGGCGGTGGCGAAGAAGATGAACTGCCCGGCCCAGGCCGCCTCGTCCTCGGGCAGGGGGGTCACGGCGGTGATCGTCTCGCCCGGCTCGATCCCGGCCATGAGCTGGACCATGGGCTTGCCGCGCGCCTGCGGGGCCCCGAGCGGCAGCCGCCAGACCTTGAGCTTGTGGACCCGGCCGCGGCTCGAGAAGAACAGGACGGGGGTGTGGGTGGAGGCGACGAACAGGCGGGTGACGGCGTCGTCCTCGTGCGGGCGCACGCCGGTCCTGCCCTTGCCGCCGCGCCGCTGCGCCCGGAAGGTCGAGAGCGGCACCCGCTTGATGTAGCCCTTGAGGGTGACGGTGACGACCATCTCCTCGCGCTGGATCAGATCCTCGATGTCCTGATCCGGCTCGCTCTCCAGGTCGATCGTGGTCCGCCTGGGGCTGTCGAAGCGCTCCTTGAACTCGAGCAGCTCGGCCTTGATCACGGCCATGAGCTTCTCGCGCGAGCGCAGGACCTCGAGGAGCTCCTTGATCCTGGCGGCCAGCTCCTCGAGCTCGGTCGTGATCTTCTGCCGCTCGAGACCGGTCAGGCGGCGCAGGGTGAGCTCCAGGATCGCCTGCGCCTGGCGCTCGGAGAGGCGGAAGGTGGCGGCGTCCTGGACCGCCACGCCCTCCTCGGGCTCGACCAGGGACAGGAGCGGCGCCACCGCCTCGATCGGCCAGGGCCGCGCCTGGAGCTGCTCGCGGGCGACCTCGGGCGAGGGGGCGGCGCGGATCAGCGCGATCACCGGGTCGAGGTCGGCCACCGCGGCGGCGAGGCCGACCAGCACGTGCGCCCGTTCGCGCGCCTTGGCGAGGTCGAAGGCGGTGCGCCGGGTGACCACCTCCTCGCGGAAGGCGAGGAAGGCCTCCAGCATCTCCTTGAGGTCGAGGTTGGCCGGCCGCCCGCCGACCAGCGCCACCATGTTGATGCCGAAGCTGGACTGCAGCGGCGTGAACTTGAAGAGCTGGTTCAGGACGACGTCCGGGTCGGCCTCGCGCTTGAGCTCGATCACGACCCGCACACCGTGGCGGTCGCTCTCGTCCCGGAGATCGGCGATGCCCTCGACCTTCTTCTCGCGCACCACCTCGGCGATGCGCTCGACCATCTTGGCCTTGTTGACGAGGTAGGGGACCTCGGTGACGACGATCGCCTGGCGGCCGCGGATCTCCTCGCGCTGGGTGCGGCCGCGGACGATGATCGTGCCGCGGCCCCGCCCCTGCGGGTCCTGGCCGGCATAGGCGCGCAGGATCCCCTGCCGGCCGAGGATGATGCCGCCGGTGGGGAAGTCGGGGCCCTGGACGATCTCGCAGAGCTGCAGCGCGGTGGTTTCCGGCCGCTCGATCAGCGCCACCGCGGCGTCGATCACCTCGCCCGGATTGTGCGGCGGGATGTTGGTCGCCATGCCGACCGCGATGCCGCCGGCGCCATTCACCAGGAGGTTGGGGAAGCGCGCCGGCAGGACCACGGGCTCCTGCGCGCTCTCGTCGTAGTTGGGTCGGAAGTCGACCGTGTCCTTGTCGATGTCGGCCAGAAGCCCGTCGGCGGCGCGCGCCAGGCGGGCCTCGGTGTAGCGCATGGCGGCCGGCGGATCGCCGTCCATCGAGCCGAAATTGCCCTGGCCGTCGATCAGCGCCACCCGCATGGTGAAGTCCTGGGCCATGCGGACCATGGCGTCGTAGATCGCGGCATCGCCGTGCGGATGGTACTTGCCCATCACGTCGCCGACGATGCGGGCGGCCTTGCGGTGCGGCTTGCCGGCCTCGTAGCCGGCCTCGGCCATGGCGTAGAGGATCCGCCGCTGGACCGGCTTCAGCCCGTCGCGCACGTCCGGCAGCGCCCGCGCCACGATCACGCTCATGGCGTAGTCGAGGTAGGAGCGCTTCATCTCCTCCTCGATCGGCACGATCTCGAACGGACGCGGCTGGCCGGTCATGGGCGAGGCGGCGGGTCTCGGGCTCCGGGGCGATGGTGGGATGCCGGGCACGGCGGCGGCAGGCCCCGTCGCCGTCTTCTAGCAAGCCGCGGGTGCGCCTACAAGTTGCGCCCCCCGGACACGGCCGGCACGTCCAGGGTCGCGGCCCCGTAGACCTTCCAGAGGAGCAGCGCGCCGGCCCCGCGCCAGGGCGCCCAGGGCTCGACGAGCGCCCGCAGCCGCCGCCCGTCGGGCCGCGCCTCGAGCCCCTTGAGCCGCTGGAAGCCCACCTGGAGCGCCAGATCGTCGGCCGGGAAGGCATCCACCCGGCCGAGCGCGAAGAGCAGGTAGATCTCGGCGCTCCAGCGGCCGAAGCCGGCGAGCGCGGTGATCCGCGCGACGACCTCCTCGTCCGCGAGCCCACCCAGCGCCTCGACGGCGAGGCCGCCCTCCAGCACCGCCCGGGCGAGCCCCCGCGCGTAGGCGACCTTGCGGGCACTCAGCCCGGCCGCCCGGAGTTCCGCCTCGGCCAGGCGCAGGAGCGAGGCGGGCGGGCAGCCCGGGCCCACGACCCGCTCGAGCCGCTCCCAGATCGCCGCCGCCGCCCGGGTCGAAAGCTGCTGCGCCACGACGATGCGCAGGAGCGTGGCGAAGCCCGGCTCGCGCACCCTGGGCTCGGGCGGGCCGAGCCGCTGCAGGGCGGCGGCGACCTCGGGATCGCGGGCGGCCAGGGCCGCGAGCGCCGCCCCGAGGCGGTCGCGGTCGAGCGGTCCCGGGCTCAGCGCGGCCCGCCCTCGGCCGGCCGGGCCCGCTCCGGCTCGACGTGCCAGACCACCGAGCCAGGGCCGCGCGCCTTGCCGCGGTAGAGCGCCACGTCGGCGCGGCGGACGAGGCGATCGGGCTCGTCGCCGTCGTCGGGGAAGAGGGCGATGCCGATCGTGGCGCTCGCGGTCACCGCCCGGCCGTCGATGGCGATCGGCGTGCCGAGCTCCTGGGCGATCCGCGCCAGGACCGCATCGAGCCCCTCGACCGCGGCGAGCGGGGCCACGATCAGCGCGAACTCGTCGCCGCCCAGCCGCGCCACCGTGTCGGTCGCCCGCACGCTGCGCGCGAGGCGGGCCGCCACCACGCGCAGCAGCTGGTCGCCGGCGGCGTGGCCCATGGCGTCGTTGACCTCCTTGAAGTCGTCGAGGTCGAGCATCAGCAGCGCGCCCTTGCCGCCCTCGCGGTGCACCCGGGCGATCGCCTGCGCCAGCCGGTCGTGGAACAGGAGCCGGTTGGGGAGCTGCGTCAGGGCGTCGTGGAAGGCCAGGTGGCGGACGTCGGCGGCGGTCGCCTCGAGGGCCTGGAGGCGGCGCCACAGCACGGCCCCGGGCACGAGCGCGGCGAGCAGGAAGAGGGCGGTCAGCACGACCACCACCCAGAGGAAGGTGCGCCGGTACTCGGCCACCTTGTCGGACAGGTCGACCGCCACGTGCAGGAGGCCGAGCAGGCGGCCGTCGCGCTCGAACGGCACCACCGCGTCGCCGACCCAGCGCGGCCAACCGGCCTGCGCGACGGGCCGGACCGCGACCTCGATCGCCCGGCTGCGGATGGCCGCCTCGAGCAGCGCCCGGGCGCGGTCCGGCTCCAGCCGCGACGGCGGCGCCAGGGGCAGGATCTCGCGGCCGTGCAGGATCGGCCGGCCGAGCGGGTCGAGGAGCGAGAGGTGGACCACCCGGCTCCGGTCGGAGGCGCGGCCCAGCGCCCGGCGCTGCTCGGCCGAGACCTCGCGCCGCTCGAGGATCGTCTCCAGCTCGGGCACGAGCCGGCGCAGGAAGTCGCTGGTCGAGGCGGCGACGAAGCGGGCGTCCTCGCGCACCAGCCGGTCGGCCAGCAGGAGGCCGAGGCCGAGGCCGGCGGCCAGGATCACCAACAGCGCCAGGACCGGCCAGAGCAGGATCCGGCGGCCGATCGGCGGACCGCCGACGCGGGCCGCCACCACCGCCAGTTCGCTGGCGGCGAGGCGGCTCGGCGACGACCCGCGCAGCGCCGCGGCGGATCCGCTCGACCGGGTGTAGGGCGGCATGCACGCTCTCCCGGCCGGGCGCGATCCGTCGGGACCGCTCCGGCCGACGCAGGGCGTCCCCCTCGCCCGGCCCGACCATTCAAGCATGGCGGCCGTGGCCGCTCAACCGATCGACGTTCGAGACCCCTCCTTTCATCCATTCCGGCGAGTGGCGGGGCCGTGGTCCGGGCCGCGGCCGCATGCTATCCGCCCCCTCGGCCGGGGGCGGCTCCCCCCGGTGCGGGGGCACCCGCCCGGCGCGCACGGCGGCGGGGCGGAACGACGGGACGGGGCGCCGATGGAACG
>JBBIIE010000086.1:0-13507 GCA_037446605.1 Geminicoccaceae bacterium
CCGGGTCGGCCGGCGGGCCCGCGGCGCGGCGGCGCCAGTGGGTGGCGCTCAGCGGGTCGCCGGTCGGGCGGGGATAGACCGCGACCAGTCGACCGGGCCCGGCCGCGTCGCGCTCGAAGTAGCAGGCGACGTCGGCGAGCGTGCGGTAGCAGAAGACCGGCTCGATCGGGCCTTCCGCGACCGGCGCCGCGGGCGGCTCGCGCCAGGGGGAAGCGGACGGCACGGCGCAGCCCGCGACGAGCGGCAGCACGCAAAGGAGGGCGGGCCAGCCCGTTCGTCCCGTCCGCGCTCGCTCCATCCGCTTCCCGTCCCGTCCACCCGCCGGAGGCGCGGGGGCACCTTAGGCGCCGCCGGTTAAGCCTTGATGAGCGACGCGCCACGCCGTTCCGAGCCGGGCGCGGGCGGGGCCGTTCAGGTGCCGCCGCCGCGCAGCTTGCGGCGCCGCTGCAGGCGGGTCTGGAAATAGACGCTCTCGCCGACCGTGCCGGGCTCGTAGGCCCAGCCGTCGTCGGGCGGCAGGTCGGCGACGTTGCGCCGGCTCGGATGGCGGGCGATCTCCTCGAGCACGAGGTCGACCCCGAGCCCGGGCGCCTCGGGGACGGCCAGATGACCGTCGACCACCTCCGGCACCGGGGTGATCACCCGGTAGCGGCCGGGCCAGTCGAACTCGATCCGCTCGAGCATCAGGGCGTTGGGGATCGTCGCCATGACGTGCAGGGCGGCGAACTCGGCCACCGGGCCGAGCGAGCCCGAGTGCGGCGCCAGGGTGATCCAGTGCGCCTCGGCCATGGCGGCGATCTTGCGCATCTGGGTGATCCCGCCGGCCCGCCCGGTGTCGGGCTGGACGACGTCGACGAGCTCGCGCTCGACGAGCGGTCGCAGCCCCCAGAGGGTCGACAGCCGCTCACCCGCGGCGAGCGGCAGGTCGAGCGCGTCGCGCACGCGCGCGAAGGCGTCGAGGTTCTCGGGCGCGATCGGGTCCTCGTAGAAGAGGAGGTCCATGGGCTCCAGCGCGCGACCGATCCGGATCGCATCCGCCGGGGTCATCCAGGACGGCCCGTGCGCGTCGACCATGAGGTCGACCTCGGGCCCGACCGCCTCGCGCACCGCCGCCACGGCGTCGAGGTCGACGGCGCCGGTGAAGCTCACCTTGACGCCGGTGTAGCCCCTGGCGAGCAGCTCGCGGGCGCGCTCGGGCGTCCCGGCGTGGCCGTAGACGCGGATCCGCTCGCGGAACCGGCCGCCCAGGAGGTTCCAGACCGGCTGGCCGAGCACCTTCCCCTTGATGTCCCAGAGCGCCATCTCGATGCCGCTCAGCGCCCCGCCACCGACCGTGCCGAGCGTGCCGTGGCCCATCATCGCCACGAGCATGCGGTGCCAGAGCCGGTCGATGTGCGTCGGGTCCTCGCCGACCAGGATCGTCGCAAGGTCGCGGACCGCGGTCTCGACCACCCGTGGCCAGCCCGAGCACTCGCCGACCCCGTGCACGCCCGCATCCGTCGACACGCGCACGAACAGCCAGTTGCGCGAGCCGCGGAAGTCGGCCTCGGCGGCGCTGGCCGGCGGTGGCGCCCCGGCCGCCGTCGGCCGGGCGCCGACCTGCATCAGGTACGTCTCGACGGCGGTGATGCGCATGCGGCCTCCGGGCCGGGCTTCACGGTTCGGGCGATCGCTGGCATGATGGTCGCGAGGGAGTATCGATGACCACGGTCACGCTGGAGTTCCTGGCCTCGCAGATGGAGCGCCTGCTCGGTGCGGTCGCCGCCGTCGAGGCGAGGGTGACGAGCCTCGAGACCCGGATCGAGGGGCTGGAGACCCGGATCGGGGGGCTGGAGACCCGGATCGGGGGGCTGGAGACCCGGATCGAGGGGCTCGAGGGCGAGGTCCGTGGCCTGCGGGCGAGCCACGAGGCGCTCGACCAGCGGGTCCGCGACATGACCGCCGACGGCAGGCTCACGCTCGCCTTCCTGGCGCGGCAGGCCGAGCGGCTGCTCGACGAGCAGGGCCGACTGCGTGACGACACGACGGTCCTCACGGGAATGGTCATGCGGCTCGAGGGCACGGTCCAGGGCCTCACCGTCGAGGTCCGCGGCGAGCACAGCCGCTACGATCGCCTCGCGCGAGAGGTGGCGCGGCTGCGCGAGCCGGCGCCGGGCTGAGCCGGAAGGGGCGGCGGGCCGGCTCACGCCGCCTCGCGGTAGCGCTCGCGCACCCGCGTGCCCCTGAGCCGCGGGTCCGGGTGCGGGACCGCCGAGAGGAGCGCGCGCGTGTAGGCGTGCTGCGGCCTGGCGCAGACCTCCTCGGTGGGCCCGGTCTCGACGATCCGGCCCCGGTACATGACGGCGATCCGGTCGCAGAAGTAGCGGATCACGGCGATGTCGTGGCTGATGAAGACGAAGCTCAGCCCGAGCCGCTCCTGCAGCTCGAGCAGCAGGTCGAGCACCTGGGTGCGGATGCCGACGTCCAGGGCCGAGGTCGGCTCGTCGGCGACGATGATCCGCGGCTCGAGCGCGATCGCCCGGGCGATGCCGATGCGCTGGCGCTGGCCGCCCGAGAAGGCGTGCGGGTAGCGCTCCATCGCCGCGGCCGGCAGACCGACCATCTCGAGGAGCTCGGCCACCCGGGCGCGCAGCGCCGCGCCTGCCAGGATGCCGTTGACGAGCAGCGGCTCGCCCACGATCTGCGCCACCGTCATGCGCGGGTTCAAGGACGCGAAGGGGTCCTGGAAGACCATGCGGATCTCGCGCCGCGGCTGCGCCAGCTCGCGCTCGCCGAGCCGCGCCAGGTCGAGCTCCCGTCCGTCGCGGGCGCGGTAGAGGAGCCGCCCGCCGCTGACCTCGAAGACCCGCAGCAGGCAGCGGCCGAGCGTGGTCTTGCCCGAGCCGCTCTCACCCACGATGCCGAGGTTCTCGCCGGCCCGCAGTTCCAGATCGACGCCCTGGACCGCGCGCACGACGTCCCTGCGGCGGCCGAACCAGCCGCCGCCGGCGAGGAACGTCTTCTCGACACCCTCGAGCTGCAGGATGGTCGGGCCGAGCGGCACCGCGGCGCGGCGGGCGAGCCGGCGTGCGGCCGGCCGGTCGAGCTCCGCCACCGCGCGCAGCAGCATGCGGGTGTAGTCGTGCTGCGGCCGCTCGAAGATGGCGTGCACGTCGCCGCGCTCGACCAGTTTGCCGTGCCGCATGACCACGATCTCGTCGGCGACCTCGGCCACCACGCCCATGTCGTGGGTGATCAGCATCACCGCCATGCCCTGGTCGGCCTGCAGGCGGCGGATCAGGTCCAGGATCTCGGCCTGGGTGGTGACGTCGAGGGCGGTGGTGGGCTCGTCGGCGATGAGCACGGTCGGGCTGCAGGCGAGCGCCATGGCGATCATCGCCCGCTGCCGCATCCCGCCCGAATACTCGAAGGGGTAGCGGTCGATCGCGCGTTCGGGCGAAGGGATCTCGACCCGGCGCAGGAGCTCGATCGTGCGCGCCCGAGCCTCCTTGCGCGAGACCGCCTCGTGCAGGCGGATCGCCTCGCCGATCTGTTCGCCGATGCGGTGCACCGGCGAGAGCGAGCTCATCGGCTCCTGGAAGATCATCGCCACGTCGCGGCCGCGCACCGCCCGGATGGCGCTGCCGCGCGGGTGCAGGGCGGCCAGATCGAGGGTCTCCTCCTCCCGGCCGCCCTTGGCGGTGCGGTGGCGGTGCAGGAGCACCCGGCCAGCGGTGATCCGCCCGGGCGGGTCGACGATCTGCAGGATCGAGCGGGCGGTCACGCTCTTGCCGCTGCCGCTCTCGCCGACGACGCAGAGCGTCCGGCCGGCGAAGAGCTCGAAGCTCACCCCGTCGACGGCGCGGAACGGGCCGCGGCGGGTCGGGAACTCGGTCACGAGCCCGTGGACCTCGAGCACCGGTGCTGCGGCCGGCTCCTTCACCTGGAAGGCCGCGGGCACCTGGAAGGCCGCGGGCACCTGGAAGGCCGCGGGCGGCATCAGCGGCCCTCCTGGGCGTAGGGGTCGGCGGCGTCCCTGAGCCCGTCGCCCAGGAAGTTGAGGGCGAGCACGGCGAGGCACACGGCGGCACCCGGCGCGAACAGCCAGGGCGCCTGGACGATCGAGCGGACGTTCTGCGCCTCCTTGAGGAGCACGCCCCAGGAGATGGTCGGCGGCAAGAGGCCCAGGCCCAGGAAGGAGAGCGAGGTCTCGGCCAGGATCATGAGCGGGATGGCGAGCGTGACGGAGGCGATGATGTGGCTCGCCATCGAGGGCAGCATGTGGCGGAAGATCACCCGCCGCTCGCGGCAGCCGTCCAGCCGGGCGGCGGTGACGAAGTCCTCGGTGCGCAGCGCCAGGAAGCGGCCGCGCACCACGCGCGCCAGCTCGGTCCAGCCGATCAGCGAGAGGATCAGCGTGATCGCGAAGTAGCGGGTCAGGGGCGACCAGTCCTGCGGCAGGGCCGCGGTCAGCCCGAGCCAGATCGGGATGGTGGGCAGCGTCAGCTTGAACTCGACCAGCCGCTGCACCCAGAAGTCGACGGCACCACCATAGTAGCCGGAGAGCCCACCCAGCAGGATGCCGAGCATCAGGCTCGAGGCGACGCCCAGGAGCCCGATCGACATCGAGACGCGGGTGCCGAAGAGGATCCGGCTCAGCATGTCGCGGCCGAGCCGGTCGGCGCCGAGGAGGTAGAACCGCTCGCCCGGCTCGATCGGGCCGAACAGCCGGCGCTCCATCGGCACGAGGCCCCAGAGGCGATAGGGTGTGCCCTTGACGAGGAAGCCGAGCGCCACGGTCCGCCCGGCGTCGGGGCGGAAGGTGGTCTCGAGCGTCAGCCGGTCGCGCTCGAGCTTCATCGCCTGGACGTGCGGGCGGAAGGTCCAGGAGCCGTCCGCCGTGGTGGCGAACAGCCGGATCGCCTGGGGTGGATGGTAGACGTGGCGGGCCTCGGCGGCGTCCGGGTCGAACGGTGCGAGGGCCTCGGCGAACAGCGCCACGAGGTAGAGCAGGAGCACCACGACGCCGCCCGCCACGGCCAGGCGATGGCGGCGGAAGGCCCACCACATGAGGCGCCACTGCGAGGCGGTGGCCTCTGCCTGCGGGGCGGCGGCGGCGAGCGGCTCGAGGGCGGTCGCCATGCGCCGGGCCTAGCGGTAGCGGATGCGCGGGTCGACCAGCGCCAGCAGGATGTCGGAGACCAGCATGCCCAGGATCGACAGGCAGCAGAGCAGGAGGATGAAGGCGCCCGCGAGGTACATGTCCTGGGCCAGGAGGGCCTGCAGGAGGAGCGGCCCGGCGGTCGGCAGCGACAGCACGAAGGCGGTGATGACGGCACCGCTGATGAGCTGCGGGAAGGCCCAGCCGATGGTCGAGACGAACGGGTTGAGGGCCAGCCGCACCGGGTATTTGAGGATCAGCCGGAGCTCGGAGAGGCCCTTGGCGCGGGCCGTCGTCACGTAGGGCTTGTGCAGCTCGTCCAACAGATTGGCGCGCATGATGCGGACCAGGCTGGCGGTCGCACTGGTGCCCAGGATGACGACCGGGATCCAGAGATGCTGCAGCAGGTCGAGCACCTTGGCCCACGACCAGGGCGCCCCCTCGAACTCGTCGGAGAACAGGCCGGACACATCCGCGCCGAACCACACCACGCCGATGTACATGAGCACGAGCGCCAGCAGGAAGTTGGGCAGCGCCAAGCCGATGAAGCCCACCGCCGTGACCAGATAGTCGAACAGGGAGTACTTGCGTACCGCGGAGTAGATCCCGATCGGGAACGCCATCGCCCAGGTGAAGAGGAGCGTGGAAAGGGCGAGGCAGACCGAGAGCGCCATGCGCTCCCAGATCAGGTCGGCCACGGGCTGCTGCCATTCGAGCGAGACGCCGAAGTCGCCGCGCACGACCCCGGAGATCCACTTCCAGTACTGGACCAGGAACGGCTGGTCGAGGCCGTAGCGGACGCGCAGCGCCTCCAGCCGCTCCTGGTCGACCACGTCGCCGCTCTGCGCGAGCGTGGCGGCGAAGGTGGTCAGATAGTCGCCCGGTGGCGCCTGGATCAGCGCGAACGCCACGAGCGACACGAGGAAGAAGAAGGGGACGGAATAGAGGATCCGCTTGATCACGTAGGCCAGGAGCATGGCACCGTCCCCCGCTCCGCCGCCCTCAGCCGCCCCAGTACCAGGTCTGCGGCAGGGTCGGTGCCGGCGTCGGATAGTACCAGGAGCTGGGCATCGCCTTGGGCACGTTCCTGAGCTTGACCTTGGCGATGCCGTAGGTCGGCAGCGACTTCGAGACGCTGAACACCTCGAACTCGTCGGCGGCGATGTCGGCGATCCTGTGCATGATCCGCCGCCGCTCGTCCGGGTCGACGGTGGCGCGCGCCTCGTCGTACAGCTTCATGCGCTCCTTGACCGAGGGCGGCGGCTCCTCGCCCTGCCTGCCGCCCGACTTGTACCAGAAGGTCCAGGGGATGCCCCAGCGGCTGTCGTGGTGCACGGGCACGATCTGCTGCGGGATCTCGCCCGGGACCCAGCTCGCCTGACCGCCCCACACCGCCGCGTCGTGGTCGTTGCTGTTGGAGGTCCGCTCGTAGAAGAAGGTCCGCTCGAGCGCGTTCACGTCCATGTCGACGCCGATCTGCGCCCACTGCCGCTCGATGAGCTGCAGCATGTCGACCTGCTCGGGCTGCAGTGTCGGGATGACGTCGATCTTGAACTTGAGCGGCCGGCCGCTCGGCAGCCGGCGGATGCCGTCCGGGCCGCGCGCGAGGCCGAGCCCGTCGAGCAGCGCGTTGGCCCTGGCCGGATCGTAGTCGAGGTACTGGGTCGACAGGCGCTCGTGGAAGTTCGGGTGGGTCTCGAACGGCCCGTTCTGCCAGGGCTCGCCTTCGCCCAGGAGTGCGGTCTCGATGATCGCCTTCCTGTCCATGCCGAGCGAGAGGGCGATCCGGAAGTCCTTCTTGTTGAAGAGCTGGCGCAGCTCCGGGTCCTTGTGGGTGAGGTTCAGGTTGATCACCATGTTGGTGCCGCCGACCGAGGAGGCCTCGACCAGCTCGTAGCCGCCCTGCTGGCGACCCTTGGCCAGCACCGGGCGGTTCGCCGGCGCGTCCAGGTGACGGATCTGGAAGTCGATCTTGCCGCCGACCGCCTCGAGGATCAGGCTCTCGACGTCCTGGGCGATCGGCGAGACGGTCTGGTCGATGTAGGGGAGCTGGTTGCCGGCGGTGTCGACCTGCCAGAAATAGGGGTTGCGCTCCATGACGACGCGCGTGGCGCCGCCGACATAGGGCTCCTTGACGATCCAGGGATCGAGCGTCGGCCGCTGCGGGTTGCCCCAGCGCGAGGGGATCTCGATGTCGCCGCAGCGGGCGAGGAACAGGTTCTGCCAGTCCGAGGCCTTGGCCTGCGCCACGAGCTCCTGGACGTCGGGATTGTACTTGGGCAGGAACTGCGAGCAGTAGTGCTTGGCGTAGAGGACCGGGTGCTGGCCGAGCGGCGAGGCCAGCTCCGCCAGGAAGTCGCCATAGGGTGCGGCGAAGGTGAAGCGGACGGTCGTCTCGTCGAGCTTCTCGACCACCGCCGGCTTGCCGCCCGACTGGTAGCGCGGCGGGGTCGGCGCGAGCGCCCCGGCGAGCACGATGTCGGCCATGTTGAAGAGCACGTCGTCGGCGGTGAACGGCGCCCCGTCCGACCAGCGCATGCCCTTGCGCAGGTGGAAGGTGAAGACCCGGGCATCCGGGCTCACCTCGAACGATCTCGCGACGTTCGGCACGATCTTCGTGTAGCCGGGGTCCCAGCGCACGAGGCCCTGCGGGCCGACCATGCGCAGGATGTTGTTGTGGTCGGAGCTGCCGCGCAGGCCGTAGCGGAGCTGGCCGCCGTACCGGCCGACGCTCTCCAGCGGCTTCACCACCTCGGGCTCGGCGCCGACCCGCTGGTCGACCGGCGGCAGCTTGCCGGCCTTGACCAGGGCCGCGAGCGAAGGCGCCTCCTGGTAGGCGGCCTGCGCGGGCAGTGCGGTGCCCAGGAGCAGCCCGGCGGCGAGGCCGGCGAGCGCGCGTCGATGCAGCATGATCCTCCCCCCGATCCACTCACCCGCCGAGGGCGGGCGGTGGCGAGCTGACCACCCCCCTGGAAAGTTGTCAAACAGATTCCACCGGTACGCGCCGTTCATGGGCGGTTGTCAGACATCGTGGCGGGGTGTATGCCATCCCACACGGCCACCGGGGCGGCATGCCCGAGCCTGCCCGGCAAGGCCCCGGGCGGCACGCGGCAGTGCGCGGGAGGGCGAGGTGCAGGAGGCCGAGATCGCGCCGGCCACGCGCGAGACCAAGCTCGCCGACCGGCTCTACACGGCGGTGCTCGAGCGGATCATCGCCGGCACCTACCCGCCCGGGCAGCGGCTGCCCACCGAGGCCGAGCTCGCCGCCGAGTTCGGGGTGTCCAGGCCCACGGTGCGCGAGGCGCTGGCGCGGCTGCGCGACGACGATCTCGTCGACTCGCGCAAGGGCTCGGGCAGCTGGGTCAAGCGCCAGCCGCACCGCGCCGTGCTGCGCTACGCGCCGGTCGCCAGCATCGGCGACCTGCAGCGCCTGTTGGTGTTCCGAGCCGCGGTCGAGCCCAAGGCCGCGGCGCTCGCCGCCGAGCGGCGGACCGAGGCGCAGCTCGAGGCGATCGACCGGGCGATCGGGCGGCTCGAGGCGCTGACCCGCGCCGGCCAGGTCGCCACCGAGGCCGACATGGATCTGCACCTGGAGATCGCCGAGGCGAGCGGCAACCATTACTTCGCCGAGACGCTGGCGCTGCTGCGCGAGCAGATGTCGTTCGGCATCCAGCTCGTGCGCTCCTTGAGCCTGCGCCGGCCGCCGGCCTGGCGGGAGCGGGTGATGGGCGAGCACCGGGCGATCGTCGAGGCGATCCGGGCGCAGGACCCGGCCGCCGCCGAGGCGGCCATGTTGCGCCACGTCCAGAACACCCGCACGCGCATGTTCGAGGGCGAGATCATCGAGGACGAGGCGGGGGAGAGGCGGTGAAGCTCGGCCATCAGGTCCAGGCGCGCGGCGAGGAGGACCTCGCCCTCTGGGCGCAGCTCGGCGTCACCCATCTCTGCCAGGACCCGCCGGGCGACCCGCACGGCTGGACCCGCGACGACCTCCTGCGCCTCGAGGAGCGCATCGAGCGGCACGGGCTCGTGCACGCCATGGTCCAGCTGCCGCTCGCCTCGCGGCCGATCGAGGAGAGCTGGAGCCCCGACATCCTCCTGGCCGGCCCCGACCGCGACCGGCAGATCGACTCCATCTGCAACCTCATCCGCCTCCTGGCCGAGGTCGGCATCCCGGCCGCCAAGTACAATCTCAACCTGATCGGCATCCCGCGCACCGCCATGGAGCGGGGCCGCGGCGGATCCTCCAACGAGGCCTTCCGCTGGGCGCTCGCCGACCGGGACGCGCCGCCCGGCCTCGCCGGCCTGCTCGATGCCGACACCAACTGGGAGCGGATCGACTACTTCCTCGCCCGGGTCGTGCCGGTGGCCGAGGAGTACCGCATCCGCCTCGCCTGCCACCCGCACGATCCCTGGACGCCGCCCGGCTGGCGGGGTGTGACCCGCGTGCTCGGCACGGTCGAGGGCCTCAAGCGGTTCGTGCAGATGCACGAGAGCCCCTGGCACGGCCTCAACTTCTGCCAGGGCACCGTCGCCGAGATGCTCGACGATCCGCGCCGCGAGATCGCCGACGTGATCCGCTGGTTCGCCGAGCGCAAGAAGATCTTCAACCTGCACTTCCGCAACATCCGCGGCCACAGGCTCGACTTCATGGAGACGTTCCCCGACGAGGGGGACATGGACATGGTGGCGACCTTGAGGATCTACAAGGAGTACGGCTACGAGCACATGGTGATGCCGGACCACGTGCCGCACGTGACCGCCGCCGACGAGCGGCAGGTCGCCTTCGCCTTCGCCTTCGGCTACATCCGCGGTCTCCTCCAGGCGATCGGGGCCTGAGCGGTGGCGGTCGAGGTCACCCTCGCCCAGGACGTGCGCGCCGCGGTCGGCGAGGGCCTGATCTGGGACGAGGCGGAGCGGGCGCTGTTCTGGGTCGACATCCCGAACGGCCGGCTGCACCGCTTCGATCCCACGACCGGCGCCGCGCGGCACTGGGACCTCGGCGAACCGCTGGGCTGCGCCTTCCTCGACCGGCAGGGCGCCCTCGTGGTGGCGCTGCGTTCGGGCCTCGCCCGGCTCGATCCGACCACCGGCCGAGTGGAGCGGCTGTTCGCCCCGGAGGCCGACCGGCCGTGGAACCGGCCCAACGACGGCACGGTCGATCCGCAGGGCCGCATCTGGCTCGGCACCATGAAGATGGACCCGCCGGCCGAGCCCACCGGCGCCTTCTGGCGGATCGACGCCGACCGCTCCTGCCGGCGGATGCTCGACGGCTTCCTCACCACCAACGGCCTCGCCTTCGCCCCCGACGGCCGCACCCTCTACCTCTCCGACAGCCACCCCTCGGTGCGCCGGATCTGGGCCTGCGCCCACGACCCCGCGACGGGCGAGATCGGCGACCGCCGCCCGTTCTTCGACACCCGCGCGGTCGCCGGGCGGCCGGACGGCGCCACGGTCGACGCCGAGGGCTGCTACTGGATGGCCGGGGTCGGCGGCTGGCAGCTCGTCCGGCTGACGCCCGCCGGCCGGATCGACCGGATCGTCGAGCTGCCGGTCGAGCGGCCCTCGCGGCCGGCCTTCGGCGGCCCCGGCCTGGACACGCTCTACGTGACCTCGATCGGCATCGGCCTCACGCCGGGCAGCGAGCCGCGCCAGCCCTGGGCGGGCGGGCTGCTCGCGGTGCACGGCCTGGGCGTGCGCGGGCGGGCCATGCCGCGCGTGGCACTCTGAGCCCGAACTCCAGGAAGGATCGAGGTCTTGCGCATCGAACGGGTCGAGCGGACGGTCTTCACCACCACGAGCCGCGTGGTGCGCGACAGCGACGGCCACGGCCATCCGGGCGAGCCGCACGAGGTGCGGGCGGCCCTCCTCACGCTCACCGCCGACGACGGCACGGTCGGCCGCACGCTCGCCGCCCCGCACGACGTCGCCCCGGCGCTCCTCGACGCCTTCGTCCGGCCGGTGCTGCTCGGTGCCGACCCGTTCCGCCGCGAGCAGCTCTGGCAGGCCCTCTACAAGTGGCAGCGCGGCTCGGGCGGCCGGCTCGGCGACCGCACCCTGTGCGCCGTCGAGCTGGCGCTCTGGGACCTGATCGGCCGGGCCACCGGCCAGCCGGTCTGGAAGCTCGCCGGCGGCTGCCGCGACCGCATCCCGGCCTACGCCAGCACCATGTGCGGCGACGACCTGCCGGGCGGGCTCGCCACCCCCGACGACTATGCCCGCTTCGCGCTCCGGCTGGTGCGCGAGCGCGGCTACCGGGCGATCAAGCTGCACACCTGGATGCCGCCGATCCCGGGCGCCCCCGACGTCCGGATGGACTGGCGCGCCTGCGCCGCGGTGCGCGAGGCGGTCGGCCCCGAGGTGGCCCTCATGCTCGACCCGAACCACTGGTACAGCCGGGCGGACGCGCTCTGGCTGGCGCAGCGGCTCGAGGAGCTGGGCTTCCTCTGGCTCGAGGAGCCCATGGAGGAGGCCTCGCTGTCCTCCTACCAGTGGCTGCGCGGCCGGCTCGGGAGGCTCAACCTGCTCGGCCCCGAGACCATGGCCGGCAAGCACTGGACGCGCGCCGAGTGGGCCGCCAAGGGCGCCTGCGACATGCTGCGGACCGGTGTGTGGGACGTCGGCGGGATCGGCCCCTCGCTCAAGATCGCGCACCTCGCCGAGAGCTTCGGCATGAGCTGCGAGGTGCACGGCACCGGCGCCGGCAACCTGGCGGTCTGCGCCGCCATCCCCAACACGAGCTTCTACGAGCGCGGCCTCCTCCACCCCTTCCTCGACTACGACCAACCGCCCGAGCATCTGCGGCGGATCGACGACGAGATGGACGAGGAGGGCTTCGTCCGCCTGCGCGACGAGCCGGGCCTGGGACAGGACCTCGATCTCGCCTGGATCGAGGCCCACACGGTCGCCGACGGCTGAGGGAAACGCCTCGGCGCTCGAGGCCCCCTCGGCGCTCGAGGCCCCCTCGGCGCTCGAGGCCCCCTCGGCGCTCGAGGCCCCCTCGGCGCTCGAGGCCCCCTCAGCGCTCGAGGAACGCCTTCAGCCGCTCACCCGCCTGGCCGATCGCGGTGATGCCGTCCAGGTGGCCGTCGATCCCGTCGAGCCAGGCGGTCTCGACGGGCGTGCCGTCGGCCCCGATCAGCCGCGCCGTCTGCTCGACCCGCGAGGGCAGGAAGATCAGGTCGTCCTTCGAGGGGATCAGCAGCACCGGGGCGTCGATCCGGGCCAACCCCTCGGCCAGCCCGCCGCCGCCCGCCACGAACAGCTGGTTGGCCTTCACGAGGTAGAGGAAGTGGTTGGCGTCGGCCAGCCTGGCGCGGGCGGCCCCGACCGCATCGAGCGCCGCCTCGATCCTGAAGCGGTTGGCCATGGAGGCGGCCGGGTCCTTGCCCTCCTCCGCCCAGGCCCGGCCGAAGGCCTTGTCGGCCCACTCGGCGTAGCGCGCGTGCAGGGTCACGAGCTTCAAGGCGGCGGCGAGCCCGGCGGTGGGCGGCGCCTTGCCGTAATAGTCGCCGCCCTGCCAGTTCGGATCGAGGCGGATGGGCGTCGCCCAGGCATCGAGCCAGGCCACGAGGAACGGATCGGCCTCCCCGGCACCGATCACCGGCACCACCCGGCCGACCATCCCGGGGTGCGAGGCGGCCCATTCGAGCGCCTGCAGCGCGCCCATCGAGGCGCCGATCACGGCGTGCAGCCGGCGGATGCCCAGGCTCTCGACCAGCGCCTTCTGCACCTCGACGAAGTCGCGGATGGTCACGATCGGGAAGCGCATGCCGAAGGGCCTGCCGGTCGCCGGGTCGACGGTCGCCGGACCGGTCGTGGTGACCTTCGGGTCGCCCGTGTTCAGGTTGACGAGCGTGTCCGAGCTCAGGACGAACCAGCGGTCGGTGTCGATCGGCTTGCCCGGGCCGATGATCGAATCCCAGTAGCCGGGCGCCGGGTCGCTCGCCGCGTATTTGCCGGCGGCGTGGCTCGTGCCGCTGAAGAAGTGCGTGATCAGGATCGCGTTGTCCCTGGCGGCATTGAGCGTGCCGTAGCTCTCCCAGCCCACGCGCACGGGCGCGATGCGCTGGCCGCCGACGGTGGTGTAGGCGGGCAGCTCGAAGACCTTCTTCTCGACGATGCCGTCGTAGGCGGCGGCCGGTGCCGCGGCCAGCAGGAGGGCGAAGAGGACCGGGATCAGGCAACGCGGGCGCATGGCGAACCTCCCCGAAGGACTCGGGGGATCATGGCCGCCCGGCCGCGGCCCGTCCAGGCGGCGATCGCCGCCGCGCGGGGCGGGGCGATTCTGCGCGAGAAGGTACACGCGCTTGCGCCGATTGCGCTGGGCGACGCGGCGATTAGCGCGGGCGGCGCGTTAGCGCAGCC
>JBBIIE010000087.1:0-13388 GCA_037446605.1 Geminicoccaceae bacterium
CGACAAGACGGTGCTCCGCGCGCCGATCGACCGCACCGTGCTCGCCGTCCACGCCCGCCCGGGCGAGCACGCCCAGCCCGGCGCCGAGCAGCCGCTCCTGGAGCTCGGCGATCTGGCGGTCCTGCACGTCCGCGTGCAGCTCGACGAGACCGACGCACCCAGGCTCGAGCCCGCGGCCCCCGCCACCGCCTTCCTGCGTGGCGACGGCAGCCGCAGCGCGCCGCTCGCCTTCGTGCGTCTGGAGCCGCTCGCCCGCGCCAAGCGGTTCCTCTCCAACGCCCGGGGCGAGCGGGTCGACACGCGCGTGGTCGAGGCGATCTACCGGCTGGAGCCGGACGCCCTGCCCGTCCAGGTCGGGCAGATGCTGGACGTGTTCGTCGCCGCCGAGCCGCGGCCGGCTGCCGTCGCGGCGCGCTGAGCCTCAGCCGTACATCTGCGCCGGCAGCCACAGCACGAGCTGCGGCCAGAGGAACACGGCGACGATGGCCAGGAGCTGGAGGATCACGAACGGTACGACACCCTTGTAGATGTCGACCGTGGTGATGCTCCGCGGTGCCACGCCGCGCAGGTAGAACAGCGAGAAGCCCACGGGTGGCGTCAGGAACGAGGTCTGCAGGCAGACCGCGAACAGTACGACGAACCAGGCCAGCTCGAAGCCGAGCTCCTTCACCACGGGTGCCACCAGCGGCAGGATGATCAAGGTGATCTCCAGCCAGTCGAGGAAGAAGCCGGCCACGAAGGCGATCAGGAGGATGAACAGGACCACGCCGGCCGGCGGGAAGGGCAGGCTCTTCAGGGTCTCGGCCACGAGCTCGTCGCCGCCGAGCGCGCGCATGACCAGCGCGAAGGCGGTGGCGCCCAGGAAGATCCCGAAGATGAAGGCGGTCGTGAGCATCGTCTCGCGGCCGACCTCGCGCAGCGTGGCGAGGTTGAGCCGGCCGTTGGCGGCGGCGAGCAGGGTGGCGCCGAAGGCCCCGAGCCCGGACGCCTCGGTCGGCGTGGCGATACCGGCGAAGATCGAGCCGAGTACCGCCAGGATCAGGAACAGCGGCGCCAGGATCGAGGTCAAGGTGGCGCACACCAGTGCCCAGCTCACCGGCTCCAGGTCGCGCGGCGCCGGCGCGGCCTTCGGGAACAGGAGCCCCACCCCCAGCACGTAGAGGAGGTAGAGCAGGCCCAGGAGCAGGCCCGGGAAGACCGCACCCATGAACAGGTCGCCGACCGAAAGCCCGAGCTGGTCGGCCATGATGACCAGCATGATCGAGGGCGGGATCAGGATGCCGAGCGTGCCGGAGGCTGCGACCACGCCCGAGGCGAGCTGCCGGGAGTAGCCCTGCTCCAGCATGATCGGCAGCGAGAGGACGGCGAGCAGCACGACCGAGGCGCCGACGATCCCGGTCGAGGCGGCCAAGAGGATGCCGATCAGCACCACGGTGAGTGCCAGCCCGCCGTTGAAGCGGCCGAACAGGCCGGCGAAGTTGCGCATCATGGTCTCGGCGACGCCCGAGCGGTCGAGCATCAGGCCCATGAAGACGAACATGGGCAGCGAGACGAGGACCCAGTTCTCCATCTGGTTCCAGATCCGGTCGACCAGGATGGCGAAGCGGGACCAGTCGGCGAGCAGGAACGTGTCGACGTCGAAGACGTGGCTGAGCAGGATGCCGAGCAGGGCGAAGGCCATCGACAGGCCGCCCAGGATCCAGGCGATCGGGAAGCCGGTGAACAGCAGCCCGATGAAGCTCAGCAGGAAGATGAGGACGATGATCTCGTAGGCCGGCATCGTGGCTCCCCGGGCGGGTGCGGAGGGCCGCTCAGCCGGCCGTCTCGGGAAGCGGTGCGGGCCGCCCGAACAGGAGTGCGGTGACCCGCAGCAGGCGCGCCACCGCGGCCAGCAGCAGGAGCAGGAAGCCCCAGATGATGAACGACTTGGGGATCCAGCGATGGGGCAGGCCGTCGGGTGCCGCGGAGACCTCGTGGAGCTGCCAGGAGCGCAGCACGAAGGGGATCGCCTCGACGATCACCGCGAGGCAGAAGGGGATCAGGAGGAGGACGAGGCCGAGGAGCTCGATCCAGGCGCGCCGGCGGAGCGTCAGCCGCTCGGCCAGCACGTCGATGCGCACGTGCCGGTCGGCGACCAGGCAATAGGAGAGCCCGAGGATGAAGCCGATGCCGTAGACGTGCCACTGGATCTCCTCGATCATGATCGAGCCGCGGCCGAACAGGTAGCGCAGCCCGACCGCGAACACGATCACCAGCACGAGCAGGCCCCACAGCCAGCAGGCGGCGTGGTTGACGGCGAGCACCACGCCTTCGAGCCGGTCCGAGGCGCGGGTGCGCGGCAGCCGGAAGTGGTGCTTCTCCTCGAGCTCGTGGAACACCTGCTCGGCGGCCTCGCCGACGGTCGACGGCGTCGCCGGCTCGCTCGGGGTCTGGCTCATGGGCGTGTCGCCGGGGCGGATTCGGTGGGCGGCGGGTGCCGCGGCCGGGCCGCTCCGCCCGACCGCTCGCACGCCCGCGGCTCAGCGCGGCAGGAAGGCGTAGCGTCGCCAGGGCGCGTGCGCCGTCTGGAACGCCCGCTGGGAGTCGTAGACCTTCTTGAACAGCGCGTCCTTGGCGGCCTCCTCGGCCATCACCTCGTCGCTCGCCTTCTTGAAGGCGGCCAGCATCTCGTCGCTCCAGCGCACCAGCTTGACGCCCTCCTTCTCGAACTTGGAGAGCACCGGGCCCTGCAGTGCCTCGGCCTTGGCGATCGCCATGGTGACCGCCGCCGTGCAGGTGGTCTCGATCAGCGCCTGGGTCTGCTTGTTGATGCCGTCCCAGGCCTTCTTGTTGACGTAGAGATACTGGCTCGTCGAGGGCTGGTGCCAGCCGGGCAGATAGTAGAACTTGGCCACCTTGAAGAAGCCGAGCTGCTCGTCGACCGTCGGCAGCGAGAACTCGGTGCCGTCCAGCACGCCCTTCTCCAGGGCCTGGAAGAGCTCGCCGCCTGGCAGGAGCGTGACCGAGGCGCCGAGCTTCTGCCAGATCTTGCCGCCCAGGCCGGCGGCGCGGAACTTGAGGCCCTTGATCTGGTCGAGCGAGGTGATCTCGAAGCGGAACCAGCCGGCCGCCTCGGGGCTGATCGTGCCGCAGAAGACCGGGTGGATGTTGTGCGGCCTGTAGACCTCGGCGACGAGGTCCTTCCCGCCGCCGAAGTAGAACCAGGCGGCGTACTCCCACGGCTCCATGCCGAACGGCACCGCGCCGAACAGCGCCGAGGCCGGCACCTTGCCGATCTCGTAGCCCATCCAGGTGTAGCCGGCCTCGACCTTGCCCTCGCTCACGGCATCGAACACGCCGAGCGCCGGGATCATCTTGCCGGGCTCGAAGATCTTGAGGTCGATGCGGCCGTCCGAGGCCGCCTTGAGCTGCTCGGCGACCCAGGGCATGGCGTCGCCGAGCGCCGTCAGGTTGGAGGCGAAGGCCATCGGCACCGGCCAGCGCACCCGGTCGATGTCGGCCGCCGCCGGCCCGGCAGCGAGCGCCGTGCCCACCGCCACGAGCGCCGCCGCGGCGCCGGTCCTGATCGCATCGAGCCGCGAGCTGCGCATGGCGCCCCCCTGTTCCGCTGAACCCTGCACGGATCTATAGGCGGGGCGTGCGCGGGTCACAAGCAGCGCCGGCGCCGTGGGGAGCGGTCCCGTGCAGGCGGAATCTCCGGTGAGCGCGGGTCGGCTCTGGCGCGCCGTGCTGCGCGTGAGCGGTCGCGACCAGATCGTCCTCGTGCTGCTCGCGCTCGCCGTGGCCGGGCTGGCTGCCGCCCCCCTCAAGGTCCAGCAGCTCGTCGTCAACGGGCTCGTGGCTGGCACCGCCCCCGCGCAGCTCGCCCTGCTGTGCGCCCTCTACCTCGGCGCGGTCGCCACGAGCGCCGGTCTCAAGCTCCTGCTCAACGAGCGCATCGCGCTGGTCGGCGAGCGGGTGGTGCTGCGCATCCGCGAGCGGCTCTACGCCGGCCGTCTCGCGGGCCCGGCGGCGGCCGGCGAGGAGGGTGCGGGCGACGGGCGGATCGTCGCCATGCTCACGGGCGAGGCCGAGACGGTCGGCCAGTTCGCCGGGGCGGCCTTCGCCCAGCCGCTCGTCCAGCTCGGTACGCTCGTGAGCGTCGTGGGCTTCCTCGTCGTCCAGGAGCCCTGGCTCGGCCTCCTGGCGCTCGCCCTGGTGGCGCCGCAGGCGGCGATCGCGGGCTGGGCGCAGCGCCTCGTCAACGCGCGGGTGGCCGAGCGGGTGCAGGCGCTGCGCGCGGCGGCGGAGGGCGTGGCGCGTGCCCGGCCCGGCCCGCCCGACCCGGCCGTGCCCGAGGCGCTGGCGCGGGTCTACGCGGCGCGCCGGCGGCTCACCCGGGTGAAGCTCGCGGCCAAGGCCGCCTCGACCCTGATCGGCGGGCTCGGCGCCGCCGCGGTCCTGCTGGTGGGCGGCCTCCTCGTGCTCGACGGGCGGAGCGACGTCGGCACGGTCGTGGCGGCCCTGGCCGGCCTCGCGCGCATCGAGCGCCCGTGGCGCGATCTCGTGGCCTTCTTCCGCCAGGCGAGCGTGGTGCGGGTCAAGTACGGGCTGCTCGCCCCCGCGCTCGACGCCGCGGGGCCGCCCGCGGGCGCGCCGCTCAGGCCTGCGGGGTGACCAGGATCTCGACCCGGCGGTTGAGCTGGCGGCCGGCCTCGCTCGCATTGTCGGCGCGCGGCTCGCCCTCGCCACGGCCGGCGGCCGACATCCGCCCGGGCGCCACGCCGCGCGCCACGAGCGCGTCCACCACGGCCTCGGCGCGCCGCTCCGACAGGCGCTGGTTGAAGGCCTCCGAGCCGACCGCGTCGGTGTGGCCCACGACCGTGGCGAAGCTCCGATCGTACTTGACGAGCACGGCCGCGAGCTTGTCGAGGGTGGGGGCGAAGGCCGGCTTGACCTCGGCCTTGCCGAAGTCGAACAGCACCTCGTTCTGCAGCGTGATCCTCAACAGATCGTCGCGCACCCGCTCGACCTCGGCGCGGCCGGCCTCCTGCTCGCGCGCCACCGCGGCGCGCAGCTCCTGCTCCTGGCGGTCGAACAGGTAGCCGATGCCGCCACCGACCGCGGCCCCCACCGCCGCGCCGATCGGCACGCCGCGGCGGTCCTTCTTGTCGAGCACCGCGCCCGCCACGCCGCCGATCACCGCCCCGGTGGCGGCGCCGATCACCGTCTTGTCGTACTCCCCCACGGTCTGCTCGGTCCCGGCACAGCCGGCGAGGAGGGCTACTGCAAGGACCACGGCGAGAGGAGCGCGCATCGAACCGATCCTGTCGTAACCGACGCACGATCCATATGGGTCGATCGCCCGGCGTCGCGGAAGAGGCGAGCGGGCTACCGTTCGGTCCAGACCTGTCGCTTGCCTTCATAAAAGGCATAGCTGATAGACGCAAACTGCACGGGTCGAGGGAGGTCGTGATGCGCGCTCAGGAGACTGTTACAAAGTTGCATCTGTCGCGCCGGGCCGCGCTCCTGGCGGCGGGCTTCGGTGCGGTGGCGGTCATCGCGCCGCGTTCGATCGGCGCGCAAGGCAGCGGCGGACCGGTCTTCGCGCTGCGCGGCGACGGCAAGATCGTGGTGATCGACCCGGTCTCGGACACGATCCTCCGCACGCTCGAGACGGGTGGGAAGGGCGGCACGCTCGGTTCGCTCTCGGCCGACGGCGGCATGCTGTTCGTCGCCAACAACGCCGCCGGTCAGCGCGCCGTCACCGTGGTCGATGCCCGCAAGCTCGAACCCGCCGGCTCGATCGAGACCGGCAACCGGCCGAAGCACCCGATCCTCTCGCCCGACGGCAAGCTCGTGGCGGTGAACCATTCCGGCCTCGACGAAGGCAAGCTGCGGCTCGCCTGCTTGGACGCCGCGACGGGCCGGCCGGTCCGCACGGTGGAGCTGCCGGTCGAGAACACGGGTGGCCAGGGCGATGCGAGCATGCACGGGGCCTGGTCGCCGGACGGCGCGCTCTTCGCGATCGGCTCCTATTTGGACAACGCGATCTTCTTCGTCCGTCCGGACGGTTCGTTCACGAAGGCCGCTTCGTCCGGCAACCCGCATTATTTCGACTGGCACGGCCGCGAGGTCTGGGTCGTGGTCGAAGCGCCGGAGCCCAAGGCCGAGGGCGCGTCGACCCGGATCGAGGTCTGGAACCTCGCCGATCCCATGGCCCCCAAGCGCGAAGCCTCGCTCGCCATGGGCCGGACGGCCAGGGAGAGCGAGCTCCTCGACCGCATCGAGGGTCATCACGGCGTCTTCACCCAGGACGGCCGCCACTACGTCGTCTGCAACCGCGGCACCGGTAAAGCCCTCGAGGGAACCTCGGTCGAGATCTGGGAGCGGGCCTCGCGGCAGCGCATCGCCGCCCTCGATTGCGGTGCCGCCGGTGTCGGCCACGCCTACCTCACCCCGGACGGCCGCTTCGCCGTTCTCACCCAGTACAACGACACGAAGTTGCCGATCCTCGATCTCGCCGAGAAGAAGATCGTGGCGACGATCGACGCCGGCCAAGGCGGTCATCTCGGTCACGCGGCCTTCGCCGCCGGCAAGATGTACGTCAACAACCGCAAGGCCGACGAAGTCTTGGTGATCGACCCGAAGAGCTGGACGATCACCAAGCGCATCCAGACCGCTGCGGGTGGTCAGGCTCAGGCCATGGTGCTCGCCGCCCCCTACGGCGTGTTCGAGCGGGTGGTGAACCCGCATCTCGCTTGAGGGACGCCGACGGCGCCGCGGCGCCTCCGGAAGCGCTCCTCCTCGCGGGGCCGCTCGGCGCCGGCAAGACGACGCTCCTCGAGCGGTCGATCCTGCCGGCGCTCGCGGGTCGGCGCGTGGTCGTCCTCGTCAACGACGCGGGGGCGACCCCGCTCGATCCGCTGCTCTTGGGCGAGACGGCCGTACCCACCTTCGGCGTGGCCGGAGGTTGTTTCTGCTGTCACGCGGGCGGGCAACTCCTCGAAGCCCTCGCGCGGATCCGCGACGAGATCGCCCCCGAGCTCCTGATCGTCGAGGGATCCGGCGTGAGCCCGCCCGGGCCGATCGCCGGAGCGCTGCAGGGCGAGGGCTACCGCCTGGTCGGGACGATCGCCGTGGTGGCCGCGACCCAGGTCGCGCGGCTGCCGCGCGACCCGCTCCTGCGCGCCCAGCTCGCCGCGGCCGGGATCGTCGTCGTGAGCGGTGCCGATCGGCTCGACCGAGCGGGCTTCGACGCGGCACGCCGGGCGCTCGCCGGGATCGCTCCCGCAACCGTCCTGCCGGCCTTCGAAGGTCGCGTGAACGCCCCGCTCGCCGCCTGGCTGTTCCCGGGCTTCGGCGATCCCGCCGGCGGCGACGGCAGCCTGCACGCCCACGTCCGCACACTCCGCCTCCAGCCCGCGGGATTGCCGCGCCGGCGGGAGCTCGTGGCTTGGCTCGCCGCGGCGCCGCCCGAGGTGCTGCGCGTCAAAGGGCTCGTCCAGTGCGCCGAGCACGCCTGCCCGATCGCCGTGAACCACGCGCTCGGGGAGAGCGACCTCCGCCCGCTCCCCGGCACGGCCGAACCGACCGGGCTCTGGATCGTTCACGAAGGGGCCGAGCCCGAAGCTTGGCTCACGGCGCTGCCACCCGGCCTCGACCCGACCGACTGGGTGGCCCTCGACCCCCTGGTAGAGCCTCTGGGTGCGTTCGACGCCCGGCTCGGCGCGGCCTTTTGCGACGGTCGCCCGGTCGACGGCCTCTTCGCCGCCGAACGTTTCCTCGAGCGGCTCGAAGCGGCCCGCCGGCCCCGGCTCGTCACGGCCGATCCGGCGGTGGCTCGGCTCTGGCAGCCGCGGGTCGCCTCGCTCCACCTCCTGGCCGATGCTCGCCTCGCCACCCTCGACGGCGCGCTGCGAGAAGAAACGTACGACCTCCTGCTGCTCACCGGCCTGCCGGACGGTGTCGCCGAACGGCTCGCCCGCGAGGCCGGCCGGCGCCCGATCCTCCATCTGAGCCGGCGCCGGGCCCTCGCCGCCGCTTCGGTCTCGTTACGGGTCGAGCCCGATCAGGAGCGTACGCTGGCGACCCTCGCCACAGCCACGCCGAGCCCCGCCCTCGGCTGATCGGCAGGGACCGGGCGCTGGCGGCACGGAACGTGGTTCGACACTTTGGCGGGATGCCGTGGGGTTCGCAGGACATTCGTGCCCGAGATCCGTCCCCTCACCTCGGGGGCTCCGGCCAGACGTCGCCCAGGAGCTCCTCGAACCGCCAGGGGCAGTGCTCCGGCAGGGCGCGGGCGGCCTCGAGCTCGCCCCAGGCCTCGAGCTCGCGCCGCGCCTGCAGCAGGGCGCGCGCGTAGACGGCCGCCAGCTCGCGCCGCAGATGGCGCTCCAGGCTGGGTGTGAGCTTGTCGGCGAGCTCCGCCCGCGCCTCCGCGACCGTGGCGACCCATCCCGGCCGCGGCTCACTCACGGGCGAGAAGCGCAGCTTCAGGAGGTGCACGAGGATCCGCCGGAGCTGCGAGCGGACCGCATCGCGCTCGCTCTTGCCCAAATCCCTGACCTCCTCGATCAGGTGCGGCAGGTCGAGCTCGAGGTTCGGCCGCGTTGCGGCGAGCCTCTCGAGCGCCCGCACCTGGGCGCGCGTCCAGGCGTAGAAGTCGCGCTCGTAGAGATCGTCGCCGCTGCCCGGCCGGTCGAGGCTGCCCACCTCGGTCACGGGTGAGGACCTACTCCGCCGCTTTCGCGAGGCGCTGCGGGTTGCGCGGATCCTCGCCCCAGGTCACGTAGGGCAGACCGGTCTCGACCTCGACCATCGTGATGCAGCCCTCGACCGGGCAGACATGGGCGCAGAGATTGCAGCCCACGCACTCCTCCTCGATCACCTCGTAGCGCCGCTTGCCGTTCTCCTTGATCTTGCGGATCGACTGGTGCGAGGTGTCCTCGCAGGCGATGTGGCAGAGCCCGCACTGGATGCATTTGTCCTGGTCGATCACCGCCTTGACGACGTAGTTCATGTCCAGCCGGCCCCAGTCGACATAGTTGGGCACGGCGGCACCGCGGAAATCGTCGAGCGTGCGGTAGCCCTTGGCATCCATCCAGTTGGAAAGCCCGCTCGCCATGTCCTCGACGATCCTGAAGCCGTAGTGCATGGCGGCGGTGCAGACCTGGATCGAGCCGGCGCCCATGGCGACGAACTCGGCCACGTCGCGCCAGGTCTCGACGCCGCCGATGCCGGAGATCGGCAGGCCGCGGCATTCCGGGTCGCGGGCGATTTCGCCCACCATGCAGAGTGCGATCGGCTTGACGGCCGGCCCGCAATAGCCGCCGTGGGCGCCCTTGCCGTGGACCGAGGGCAAAGGCGCCATGGTGTCGAGATCGACCCCCATCACCGAATTGATCGTGTTGATGAGCGAGACGGCATCCGCCCCGCCGGCCGTGGCGGCGCGCGCCGGCGCCAGGATGTTCGTGACGTTCGGGGTGAGCTTGACGAACACCGGCATGCGCGTCGCGGCCTTGCACCAGCGCACCACCATCTCGATGTACTCGGGTACCTGGCCGACGGCCGAGCCCATGCCGCGCTCGCTCATGCCGTGCGGGCAGCCGAAATTGAGCTCGACGCCGTCCGCCTCGGTCTCCTCGACCCGCTTCAAGATCCGCTTCCAGGATTCTTCGGTGCACGGCACCATGAGCGAGACGAGGAGCGCGCGATCGGGCCAATCGCGCTTGACCCGCTTGATCTCCTGCAGGTTGACCTCGAGCGGGCGGTCGGAGATCAGCTCGATGTTGTTGAAGCCGATCATCCGCTGGCCGCGGTGGTGCACGGCGCCGTAGCGCGAGGAGGTGTTCACGACCGGCGGATCCTCGCCGAGCGTCTTCCACACCACCCCGCCCCAGCCGGCCCGGAAGGCGCGGACGACGTTGTACTCCTTGTCGGTCGGCGGAGCGGAGGCGAGCCAGAACGGGTTCGGCGCCTTCACCCCGGCGATCTCGCAGCGCAGATCGGCCATCCTCGCTCTCCCTCTCAGCCGCCCATGAGGTAGCGGTGGATCGAGGCGGCGGCGAGCTTGCCGTCCTCGACCGCGGCCACGGTGAGATCGACGCTCGCGGCGATGCAGTCGCCCCCGGCCCAGACCCGATCGAGCGTGGTCCGCCGCTCCGCGTCGACCACGATCCTGCCGTTCTCGACGTCCAAGAGCTCGGCCGTGCCGTTGAAGGCCGAGGGCACGAGCTTCTGGCCGATCGCCTTGAAGACCTGGTCGGCCGCCAGCTCGAAGGTCTCGCCGGTGCCCTCGAGGGCGCCGCCGGCACCCGCCCGGGTGCGCTCGAAGCGCACGCCGCGGACGTGCCCGGCCGCGCCCAGGATCGCCACCGGCCGCGCCCAGTGCCGGATCGCCACGCCGTTGGTCTGCGCCACCTCCTGCTCGTGCGGCGTGGCGCCCATCTGCGCCGGACCGCGCCGGTAGACGATCGTGACGGTCTCGGCACCGAGCCGCCGGCTCTGCACGGCGACGTCGACCGCGGTGTTGCCGCCGCCGATCACGACGACCTGCCGGCCGACCGGAATGGTGGAAAGGTCCCGTGCCTGGCGCAGCCGCTCGATCCAGGCGACGGCGTCCTGCACGCCCGAGAGATGCTCGCCCTCGAGGCCGAGGGCGTGCACCCCCTGCAGCCCGAGGCCGAGGAACACGGCCGCGTACTCGCGCCGAAGATCGGCGAGTCGCAGGTCGCGGCCGAGCTCGACCCCGGTCCGCAGCTCGATCCCGCCGATGCCCAGGATGAACTCGACCTCGCGCTGGGCGAAGCCGTCGACCATCTTGTAGGCGGCGATCCCGTATTCGTTGAGACCGCCGGCCTTCGGCCGCTTCTCGAAGACCACGACGTCGTGGCCCAGGCGAGCGAGCGCGTGGGCGCAGGCGAGGCCGGCGGGGCCGGCGCCCACGACCGCGATCCGCTCGCCCGTGACCGGCCCGCGGGTGAAGGGCTGGATGCCGCGTTCGAAGAGCCAATCGACCGCGTGGCGCTGGAGGGCGCCGATCTCGACCGGCTTCCTGCCCTCGGCGAGCCGCACGCAGGCGCCCTCGCACAGGACGTCGGTCGGGCAGACCCGAGCACAGGTCCCGCCCATGATGTTGGCCTCGAGGATGGTCTCGGCCGCACCCTCGAGGTTGCCGCTCTGGATGCCACGGATGAAGCGCGGGATGTCGATGCCGGTGGGGCAGGCCTCGATGCAGGGCGCGTCGTGGCAGAAGAGGCAACGCGCCGCCTCGACCATCGCCTCCTGCGGCCCGAGCGGCGGTTCGATGTCCGCGAAGGCCCGCTCGTATTCCGCCGCCGACAGCCTGCCCGCGCGGACGTCGGGTGCCCCTGCCATGCGCTCGCCCTCTCCGGTCGCCTCCACCCGCGGACGCTAGAAGGGCTCCAGAGAGCCGGTCAAGCCGCGGCCGTCACCCGGCGAGCCAGCGCGGCAGGGCGAGCGAGAGCGCCGGCACGAGCAGGAGCAGGGCGACGCGCAGCCCCTCGGCGGCGAGGAACGGCGCCACGCCGCGGACCGTCTCGCGCATCGGCACGTCCGGGGCGAGCGAGCCGATGATGAACAGGTTGAGGCCCACGGGCGGGGTGATCAGGCCGAGCTCGACCACCACGAGCGCCAGGATCCCGAACCAGACCTTGAGCTCGTCGGCATCGAGCCCGAAGGCGGCATCGGGGGCACCCACCGCCTCGCCGCCGTTGAGTGCCAGGAGCACCGGCCAGAAGAAGGGCAGCACCACGACGATCATCGAGAGCGATTCGAGGAAGCAGCCGAGCACGACCAGGAGGAGGAGCATCGCCAGCAGCACGAGCCAGGGCTCGAGCTCCGAGGCGGCCGCCCAGGCGGCGAGTGCCGCGGGCAGCCCGGTGCGCGCGAAGAAGCCCTTGAGCACCTCGGCGGCGAACAGGATCAGGTAGATCATCCCGGTGGTCACGGCCGTATCCAGCGAGGCCCGGCCGATCTCGCTCCGGTCGAGCCCGCCGCGGCCGAGCCGGCGCAGCACCACCCCGTAGAGCAGGACGAGGCACACGCCCACGCCGGCCGCAGGCGTGGGCGTGAACAGGCCGAGGCCGAGCCCGAGGATGATCGCCCCGAACAGGAGCAGCACCGGGAGGAGGCGGAGGAGCGCGGTGCGCCGCTCCGCCGGGAGCATCGCCGGGGTCTCCGGGGCGAGGCCCGGGTCGCGGCGCACACGCAGCGCGATCGCCGCGAGGAACAGGGCGACCGCGAGCAGCCCGGGCAGGATCGCGGCGCGGAACATCTCGAGGATCGAGGCCTCGACCACGATCGCGTAGATGACGAGCGGCACCGAGGGCGGGATCAGGATGCCGAGCGTGCCGCCGGCGGCGAGCGCACCCGTGGAGAGCCTCGGGTGGTAGCCCAGCCGCCGCAGCTCCGGGAGCGCCACCCGGCCCATGGTCGAGGCGGTGGCGAGCGAGGAGCCGCACACCGCCCCGAAGCCGGCGCAGGCGCCGATCGCGGCCATCGCCACCCCACCGCGGCGGCGGCCGACGAGCGCCTGGATGCCGGCGAACAGATCGCGCGCGAGCCCACCGCGGCTCGCGAGATAGCCCATCAGCACGAACAGCGGCACGACCGAGAGGTCGTAGGAGGCGACCGTGTTCCAGAAGAGCGTCTTGAACTGCCGCAGATAGGGCTCGAAGCGCAGGAACGGGGCGACCAGCGAGAGCACCCAGCTCCCGCCGATGCCGGTCGCGAGCATCGCCACCGCCACCGGCAGGCGCAAAAGCAGCAGGAGCACGAGCACCACGAGCGCGCCGAGCCCGACGAGCTCGCGCTCGCTCAACCCCGTGCCCCCGGCAGGAGGCGGGCTCCGGCCACCGCCGCCCAGAGCAGGAGCGAGACGAGCCCGGGCAGGAGGAACGGCCATTCGGGCCAACCGAGCACGCTGGCGATGCGGCCGTCCGCGCGCGTCTCGAGCAGGCCCTGGACCATCCAGAAGGCGAGGAACAGCGCGAGGGTGAGGCTCGCCGCCACGCCCAGGCGCTCCAGCGCGCGCTGCGCCGCCGCGGGCAGCCGCTCGGCCAGGAGATCGACCGCGACGTGGCCGCGGCGCAGCTCGCACCAGGGCAGCAGCATCGGCACGGCGGCACCGACCCAGAGCCGCACCAGGTCCTCGTAGCCCTTGACGATGCCGAGCCGGCCCGGGGCGAGCGCGTCGGCCAGGTAGAGGAGCACGTTGAGGCCGGTCACGGCGGCGATCGCGAGCAGGATCGTCCCGCCGGCGATCGCCAGGGCCGCCGCCGCGCGCTCCAGCAAGGGCTCAGCCGCCGTGGCGGGCGACCGCCGCGCGCGCCGCCTGGACCAGCGCCGCGCCGTCCACCCCCTTGGCCGAGACCTCGGCGGTCCAG
>JBBIIE010000088.1:0-13325 GCA_037446605.1 Geminicoccaceae bacterium
GTGGCGCGCCGCGCCCGGGCCGGCCCGCGCGAGACCGCCCGTGCCGTTGTGGGCGTGCGCGTGGAGGCCGACCCCGAGGCGCGCAGCGCCCGGACGCTGGGGCGTGAGCGGACCGGCTCCGGCGTGGTGATCGATTCGGCCGGGCTCGTGCTCACCATCGGCTACCTCCTTCTGGAGGCCGCGGGCATCGAGATCCAGGCCGATGGCCGCACCGTGCCCGGCGAGGTCGTGGCCTACGACGCGCAGAGCGGGCTCGGGCTCGCGCGCGCGCTCGGCCCGCTCGGCGTCCAGCCGGCCCCGCTCGGGCGCAGCGCCGACCTGCTCGTGGGCACGCCACTCCTGGCGCTCGCCCGCGTCGGCCGGCTCGACGGCCGCCCGGTGACCCTCGTCGACCGGCGCGAGTTCGCAGGCTATTGGGAGTATCTCCTCGACGAGGCGCTGTTCACGGCCCCGCCCTTCGAGCAGTTCGGCGGCGCGGTGCTGGTCGATGCCGAGGGTGCGGTGCTCGGCATCGGCTCGCTGTTCGTCGCCGATGCCGCCGGGCGGGGCGTCGAATCGCCGGGCAACCTGTTCGTGCCGGTCGATCTCCTGGCGCCGATCCTGGGCGAGCTCCTGGCCTTCGGCCGCCGTCAGGCGCCGGCCCGGCCCTGGCTCGGGCTGACGCTGCGCGAGGAGAACGGCATCGTGCGGGTGATGCGGGTGGCCGAGGACGGGCCGGCGCAGCGCGCCGGGATCCAGCCGGGCGAGCTCGTGCTGGGCGTGGCCGGCGAGCGGATCACCTCGCTCGCGGCCTTCTATCGGCGGGTCTGGGGCCTGGGTGCGGCCGGGGTCGCGGTGCCGCTCGACCTGCACGGCGGCGGCACGCTCCGGCGGGTCACGGTCGCCTCGATCGACCGCGACCGCTGGCTGCGCTGGCGGCGCACCTTCTGAGGCTTCGGGGCCTGGACGGGACCGCCGCGACGTGCCCATGACGGGACGTGCGACCAGGGGGAGGAGACGGGGATGAAGGTCGTGCTGCTCGCGGGCGCGCTGCTCGCCGCCGGGATCGGGGCCGTGCGGGCGCAGGAGGCGCTCGATCCCAAGCTCGAGACCACCCGCGCCCTGCTCGAGTTGTGCTCGGCCGAGCCCGGCTCGAAGCGCTACGGCCAGCGGCTCAGCTACTGCGAGGGCTTCATCGCCGGCACCGGCCTGCTCTACCAGAAGCTGGTCGAGGGCGGGGCGATCAAGCCCTGGGCCTGCGCCCCGCACACGCCCTCGGCCGAGGAGGTGCGCGGCGCCTTCGTAACCTGGGCGAAAGCCAATCCGCGCTATCTGGACGAGGCGCCGGTCGACGGCTTCTGGCGGGCGATGGCGGCCACCTGGCCGTGCCCCGGGCCGCCCGCCGAGGCCGCCGCCGCGCGCAGGAAGAGCTGAGACCGGAGGTTGCCATGTCGATCCGAGCCAGGACCAGCCTCGTGGCGGCGCTCGCCGCGCTCGCCCTCCTGACCGGCTGCGAGGTCAACCGGACGACCGGCGAGCGCACGGCCACGGGTGCCGCCGTCGGTGCCGCGGGCGGTGCCGCCGTCGGCCTCATCACCGGCGGCTTCGTGCGCAGCACGCTCCTCGGTGCCGCCGCCGGTGCCGCGGGCGGGTTCGTCTACGACCAGATCAAGAAGAGTCAGTAGCTCCGGTTCGTCGCCCGCATCCGCCGGCGGCGCGGCCCGGGAGCCTGTTCCCGAACCGCTGCCGCTCGGCGGGCCCGCCTATCGAGGAGGCTGCGAGCAGGATCTCACGGCCGCGGCCGCAAGGTCTTGCCGGTGCTCGGCGGGAGGATCGGATAGACGACCTGCGGCTGTTCGCCCGTCAGGCTCTCGAGGAAGGCGGCGATGAGCCGCGCCTCCGCGTCGGTCAGGGTCGCCCCCAACTGAGCGCTGCCCATCACCGAAACGGCCTGGACGAGGTCCCACGCCTGCCCACTGTGGAAATAGGGTCCCGTGAGCGCGATGTTGCGCAGGGTCGGGACCTTGAAGACGTACTCGTCGGCCACCGTGGCCGTCACTTCGTAGCGGCCGCGGTCGTCGGGCGGCAGCATCTCCCAACCCGGCCGCTGCACGACGCCGAAGGACGCGTACATCCCGCCGCCGATGTTGATGCCGTTGTGACAACTGGCGCAGCCTTTGTCGAGGAACAGGGCGAGCCCGCGCTTCTGCTCGTCGTCGAGCGCCGAAAGATCGCCGCGCAGATACCGGTCGAAGGGGGCGTTCGGCGTGACGAGCGTGGTCTCGAAGGCGGCGATGGCGAAGGCGATGTTCTCGTACGTGATCGGCTCGTGCTCGTCGGGGAACGCGCGGGCGAAGAGCGGCCGGTAGCCGGGTATGCTCACGATCTGTGCCACGGCCCGCGACGGGGTCATGCCCATTTCGATGGGATTGACGATCGGGCCGCGCGCCTGCTCCTGCAGATCGGCCGCACGACCGTCCCAGAACTGCGCGGTGTTGAAGACGGCGTTCAGGACCGTCGGAGCGTTGCGGCCACCACGCTGCCAATTGTGGCCGATCGAGGTCGACCGACCGTCGCCGCCGCCGAGACCGATCTGGTGGCAGGTGTTGCAGCTGATGTTGTGCGAGGAAGAGAGCCGCGGGTCGAAGAAGAGCACCCGTCCGAGTTCGACCAGTGCCTGCGTCACGGGTCGGCCGCCGAGTTCTTCGGGCGGCTCGAGCGGGATCGGCTCGAACAGCGGCCGGGCTCGCTCGAGCAGCGGCTCGGCCGTGCCGGTATGCGGCGCCACGAAGAGCGCGCCGGCGAGGAAGGTGGTCGCGAGGACGCGGATCATGGTTCCGTTCTCCACGCGGTGCCCGCGGCGAAGCGGGCGCCTCTTTTGGAACGATTCCAGTTTCCGCCCGACAGCCCACACGGTGCAACGGGAAAGCGTTCGCCCTCCTCGTGACAGTCCGTCGCACGATGGCCGCCCGCGGCCGTGCCGTCGCCCTTGTCCGTCCGGCACGATTGTTGTTCGATCGCGCCGCGGCGCGCGAGGAGGCGCGCGGAAAGGCGGGAGGAACCGTGGCCGTGACCAACGACCGTGCAACTGCTCTCGATCGTCGCACGCTCCTCGCGGCGGGCGGCGGGCTCCTCTTGGTCGGCGCCGCCGGACCGGCCGCGGCGCGGAAGGCCAAGCCGATCAAGGTCGCGGCGATCTACACCGTGCCGGTCGAGCAGCAGTGGGTCTCGCGCATCCACAAGGCGCTCAATGCCGCCAAGGAGCGCGGCGACGTCACCTACAAATGGTCGGAGAACGTCGCCAACACCGACTACGAGCGGGTCATGCGGCAGTACGCCCAGGAGGGCAACGACCTCCTGGTCGGTGAGGTGTTCGGGGTCGAGCGCGCGGCGCGCAAGGCGGCCGCCGACTTCCCCGAGGTCGCCTTCCTGATGGGCAGCTCGTTCGGGCCGTCCAAGCCCAACTTCTCGGTGTTCGACAACTGGATCCACGAGCCGTCCTTCCTCACCGGCATGGTCGCCGGCCGGACCACCAGGTCGAACCTGATCGGCATGGTCGGCGGCTACGCGATCCCCGAGGTCAACCGCCTCATGCACGCCTTCATGAACGGGGCGCGGTCGGTCAATCCGCAGGTCAAGTTCCTGGTGACCTTCATCAATTCCTGGTACGACCCGCCCAAGGCCAAGGAGGCGGCCTTCGCGATGATCGACCGCGGCGCCGACATCATGTACGCCGAACGCTTCGGCGTCTCGGACGCCGCCAAGGAGCGCGGCGTCAAGGCGGTCGGCAACGTGATCGACACCTCGGCCCAGTATCCGGGCGTCATCCTGGCCTCCGCCCTCTGGCACATGGAGCCGACCATCGACAAGGCGATCGCCAACGTCGTGGCCGGCACCTTCGAGCCGCAGGACTACGGCGCCTACTCCTTCATGGCGCACGGCGGCGCCAGCCTCGTGGTCGACGAGAAGCTGGTGCCGGCGGCCGTGGTGGCGGAGGTGCGGGCCAAGGAAAAGGAGATCCTGGAAGGCCTGTTCCGCGTCGACGTCGTCGACGCCGAGCCCAGGTCCACGATCTGACGTGACCCTGGCCGGTCTCGAGCCCGCCGCCGCGGGCGCGGGGCGCGTGGGTGCGCGCGCCCCGCTGCTCCGGCTCCGGGGGGTGACCAAGCGGTTCGGGGCGCTGCTGGCCAACGATGCGATCGACCTCGAGCTCGCCCCCGGCGAGGTGGTGGCGCTGTTGGGTGAGAACGGCGCCGGCAAGACCACGCTCACGAGCATCCTGTTCGGCCGCTACCGGGCGGATGCCGGCACGGTGGCGGTCGCCGGCCCCGACGGGCGCCTCGTCGAGCTGCCACCCGGCTCGCCCGAGGCGGCGCTCCGGGCCGGCGTCGGCATGGTCCACCAGCACTTCACCCTCGCCCACGACCTGACCGGCCTCGAGAGCATCGTGCTCGGCACCCGGCCGCTCTGGCGGCCGAGCCTCGAGCTCGCCCGGGCCCGCCGGCGGATCGAGGATCTGGCGCGCCGGATGGGCCTCGAGGTCGAGCTCGACCGGCGGGTGGGCGAGCTCGGCGTCGGCGCCCGGCAGCGGATCGAGATCCTGAAGGCGCTCTTCCGCGAGGCCCGCCTCCTCGTCCTCGACGAGCCGACCGCGGTGCTCACCCCGCAGGAGGCGCAGGGCCTGCTCGCCACGGTCCGGGCGCTGGCCGGCGACGGCCGCGGCGTGATCTTCATCACCCACAAGCTGGCCGAGGTCGAGGCGGTCGCCGACCGGGTCGTCGTGCTGCGCCAGGGCCGCAAGGTCGCGGACCTGCCGATCGCCGCGGCCGGCCGGGCCGAGCTCGCCCAGCTCATGGTCGGCCGCGAGGTCCGCCCCCCGGTGCGCCGCCCGCACCGCCCGGGCCGGCCGCTCCTGCGCCTGGAGGGGGTGAGCGCCGGCACCGGCCGCGACCGCATCGAGGCGGTCGACCTCGAGCTGCGCGCCGGCGAGATCCTGGGCATCGCCGGGGTCTCGGGCAACGGCCAGGCGAGCCTCGCCGGGCTCGTGGCGGGGCTCCTGCGCCCGCAGGCCGGCCGGGCGCTGCTCGACGACGATCCGCGGCCGCTTGCGAGCCCACGCGCCGCCGCCCGCGCCGGCATCGGGCGGATCCCCGAGGACCGCGAGCGCGACGGCGTGGTGGGCGAGCTCGATCTGGCCTCCAACCTCGCGCTCGAGCGGCTCGACGCCCCGGAGACGAGTCGGCTCGGGCTCCTGCGCCGGGGGGCGATGCGGGCCCGCGCGGCCGCCGCGATCGAGGCCTTCGACATCCGCTGCCCCGGCCCCGACGCGCCGGTCCGGCTGATGTCGGGCGGCAACCTGCAGAAGGTGGTGCTCGCTCGGGCGCTCGCCGGGGCACCGCGGCTCGTCCTGGCCGACCAGCCGACCCGCGGCCTGGACGTGGCGGCGTCCGCCGCGGTGCACGCGCGGCTCCTGGCGGCGCGCGAGGCGGATGCCGGCGTGCTCCTCGTCTCCGAGGACCTGGACGAGCTCCTGGCGCTGTCCGACCGCATCGCCGTCCTCCATCGCGGCCGCCTCGCCGGGCCGTTCGAGACCGCCGGGCTCGACGTCCGCACGCTCGGCCTGCTCATGGCCGGCCACGCCCCGGGCGAGGTCGCCTCGGCCGCGGTCGCCGCCGGCGGGCGCGCATGATCCGCCTGGAGCCGCAGCCGGCACCCTCGCCGATCCTGGCCGTGGTGGCGCCGCTCGCGGCCCTCGGGCTGGCCCTCCTCCTCGCCACGGCGATCCTCGCTGCGACCGGCGTGCCGGCCGGCCGGGCACTCCGCCTCCTGGTCGAGGGTGCGGTCGGCTCCGGCTTCGCCCTCGCCGAGACCGCCACCCGGGCGACACCCCTCCTGCTCACCGGGCTCGCCGCCGCGCTCGCCTTCCGCGCCCGCTTCTGGAACATCGGTGCGGAAGGCCAGCTCTACCTGGGCGCCATGGCCGCCGTGGCGGTCGGCACCGGCGCGGTCGAGGGGCCGCCCTGGTTCCTGGTCCCGCTCGTGCTCGCCGCCGGGGCCGCGGCCGGCGCCCTGGGGGCGCTCCTGCCGGCCGCGGGCAAGCTCGGCGCCGGCGCCGACGAGGTGGTGACGACGCTGCTCCTCAACTTCGTGATCGCGCTCCTCGTCCAGATGATGCTGGAAGGACCGATGAAGGACCCGATGGGTCTGGGCTGGCCGCAGTCGCCGCCGCTCCAGGACGAGGCGATGCTGCCGCGGCTGGTCGACCGCCAGCGGCTGCACGCGGGCCTCCTGCTCGGGCTCGCCGCGGCTGCGCTTCTCCATCTGCTCCTGTCCCGCACGGTCTGGGGGCTCGAGGTGCGCGCGGTCGGCCACAATGCCCGTGCCGCCGCCTATGCCGGGCTGCCGGTGGCCGGCACCACGCTCGCCGTGGCGATGGGCTCGGGCGCGCTCGCGGGGCTCGCCGGGGCGGGCGAGGTCGCCGGCCTCAAGGGCTACCTCACGGCCGACCTCTCGCCCGGCTACGGCTATGCCGGCATCGTCGTGGCCATGCTCGCCGGGCTCTCGCCGCTCGCCGTGGTCCCCGCCGCCTTCCTCGTGGCCGCGGTGTTCGTCGGCGCCGACACGATGGGCCGCACGCTCGGGGTCTCCTCCTACTTCGCCGACCTGGTCCTGGCGCTGGCGCTCCTGTTCGTGCTGGTGGGCGGGCTCCTGCTGCGCTTCCGGGTGCGCTTGGGGAGGGGCGCTTGAGCGAGGCGCTCGACATCCTCTTCCAGGCGAGCTTCTGGGTGGCCGCGGTGCGCATCGCCACCCCGCTCGTGCTCGGCACGCTCGGGGCGCTGCTGGGCGAGCGGGCGGGGGTTCTGAACCTCGGCATCGAGGGCATCTTCGTGGCCGGGGCGATGACCGGCTGGCTCGCCGTCTATCTGGGTGCCCCCCTGTGGTGGGGGGTGGCGGCGGCGGCCGCGACCGGGGCCGCGCTCGGCCTCCTGCACGCGCTCCTGACCGTGACGCTCGCCCTCTCGCAGCACGTGGCCGGGCTCGGGCTCACGCTCCTGGCCACCGCCGCCGCGCACTTCGCCTACCGGGTGGCGTTCCCGGCGCTGACCCAGCCGCCGCGGATCGAGCCCTTCGCGCCGGTGGGCTGGCCCTGGCTCGAGGCGCTGCCCGTGGTGGGCCCGGTCCTGGCCCAGCAGACGCCGTTGACCCTCCTTGCCATCGCCCTGGCGCTGGCACTCGCCTTCCTCCTCGCGCGCACGCCGCTCGGGCTCGCGATCCGGGCGGTGGGCGACGATCCGGCCGCGGTCGAGGCGCAGGGGCTCTCGGTCGCGGGCCTGCGCTACGGCTGCGTGGTGGCGGGCTCGGCCTTGATGGCGGTGGGCGGCGCGTTCCTCACCATGAGCGCCTTCAACGCCTTCTTCTTCGGCATGGTGAACGGCCGCGGGTGGATCTGCATCGCCCTCGTCGTCTTCGCTTCCTGGCGGCCGCTCAAGGCCTTGGCGGGGGCGCTCCTGTTCGGCGCCTTCGACGCCTGGCAGGTGCGGCTGCAGACCGTGGCCGGGGCGTTCCTGCCGTCGCAGCTCTTCCTGATGGCACCCTACCTGCTCTCGATCGCCGCCCTCCTCCTGGCCGCCCGCCGCGCCGACTATCCCCGGGCACTCATGAAGCCCTGGCGGCGGGGGGAGAGGTAGGTGCGGCCCACCGGCGATGACGGCGGGCGGGCGGCGGGATAGGCTCGGGGTGCCGTCCGTGCGGAGGCCGGGCCCATGCTCACCGAGATCACGTTCCGAAGGTTCAAGAGCTTCGAGAACGCGACCCTCAAGCTCGCACCGCTCACCCTCCTGATCGGCGCCAACGCCTCGGGCAAGAGCAACGCGATCGAGGGGCTGCGGCTGCTCTCCTGGCTCGCTCAGGACCACAGGCTCGGCGCGATCCGCTACGAGGTGCAGGGGTCGGACGCGCTGATCCGCGGCACGATCCGGGATCTTCCCTGGCAGCGCGGGGACCGCTTCGGCTTCGGCTGGCGGCGGAGTGGCCCCGACTACAAGGAGGGCGAGCTCCAGCTCGCTCGCGACGGCGAGGAGCTGCGAATCGTTCAGGAGCGCATCAGGACGGGCGACCGCAATATTCCACTCTACGAGGTCAAGGAAGCGGCACAGGGTCCGAGCCACGACGTCAAGGTCGCCTACGACGATTTCAGCCGTGGTGGAAAAAAGCCGGGGATCACCTGTACCGACCAACAGCTCGTCGTGCTCCAGCTCCAGTCGGCGGCGCGGTTCGCCGGTGCGGAGACCAAGGCGGCCAAGACCATCCCGGAGGTGTGCCGCGGGCACGTCACGGATCTGGCCGGGATCGTCTTCCTCGATCCCGTGCCGCGCCTGATGCGCGGCTACAGCCCCATCGGGGCCGAGGAGCTGCGCGGTGACGGCGGCAACCTTTCCGGCGTCGCGCATACGCTCTGCCGGGACGAGGCGAAGCGCCGAGGACTGCTCGACTTCGTCGAGAGCCTTCCCGAGCAGGACATCACGCGGATCGACTTCATCACGACCACGCCGCCGCGGGACGTGATGCTGCAGCTCTTCGAGACGTTCGGCGGGCGCGAGCAGGCGGTCGAGGCGGCGCTCCTTTCCGACGGCACGTTGCGGGTGCTGGCGATCGCGGCGGTTCTCCTCTCGGCGCCGGAAGAGTCGCTCGTCGTCATCGAAGAAATCGACAACGGTGTGCATCCGAGCCGCGCCGGGAGCCTGCTCGAGCGCATCCAATCGGTCGCCCGGGCGAGAAGCCTGCAGGTCCTGCTCACCACCCACAATCCGGCGTTGATGGACGCGCTGCCGGACGCGGCGCTCCCGGACACCGTGTTCTGCTGGCGTGATCCCGAGAGCGGGGCCAGTCGCCTGGAGCGGCTCGGCGATCTCGAGCGGTCGGCGAGCCTGCTGGCGCAGGGCCCGCTCGGCCGCCTCGTGACCCGGGGGGCGTTGGACCGCTTCGTGAAGGCACGGCGACGGAGCCCCGAGGAGCAGGCTCGCGACGCGGAGAAATGGGTCGACGAGCTTTTCGAGATGGCGGGCGAGTGACGATCGTCATCGTCGATACATCCATCCTGCTCAACATCCTCGACGTCCCGGGGAAGAACCAACGTCGCGACGAGATCCGCCAGGAGTTCGGGAGGCTGGTCGCGGATCGGGGAACGGAGCTGTTCCTCCCGCTCGTGGCCGTGGTGGAGACCGGCAACCACGTCGCGCGGCTCGCCGCTCGTCCGGCTCCGGCGCGCACGCGGCGAAGGGCTCGTCGGGATCGTTCGGCGAGCGCTCCGCGGCGAGGCACCTTGGGTGCTCGTTCCGTTCCCCGAGCGCGCGGAGCTCGAGAAGCTGCTGGACGGTCTCGCCGATCGGCTCGAGTCCAGCATCGGCTTCACCGATGCCTCGATCGTCGCGATCTGGGAGCGGGAGAGACGTCGCTGGCCGGCGCGCCCGGTCCGGATCTGGTCGCTGGATGGTCATCTGGAGGCGTATCGGCACGATCCCGCCCAGGCCGCGCAGGGGAAGGGGCGGCGGCGCAGTTAGGTTCATAGTCTGATAAACGGATCTTTGTCAAGAAGCCGGCGAGGAGTGCCGCCTCGGAGCCGAGGTCGGGCCCTGCCGGGCGGGCGCGAAAAGAAGGGGCGGTGACCGTGGGGGGTCACCGCCCAGCCGGGGGGGAACCGAGAGGGAGGGAAGGGCTCAGAAGCGCCAGGTCACCGCGGCCTGCACGCGGTTGGCGGCGCCCGAGCGGTCGTTCTCGGTCTCGAGATAGCCGAACAGGTACTCGATCCCGACGTCGACGTTGGCGATCGGCGACCAGATCAGGTTGGCCGCCACGTAGTGGCTGGTCTCGAGCGTGTTGCCGGGGGCACCGTCGGCGTTGTCGACCGTGAGGTAGCCGTAGGTCAGCGTCGACCGCCAGTTGTCGGCCCACCAGTGCTGACCCTGGACCATCACGCCGAACGCCTGGACCGTGTCGAGCCGGCCGTTGTCGACGCGCGCGTCGAAGCCGCCGCCGCCGAGATCGGTGATGTAGCGGCCGATCCCGTCGCCGTAATTGACCTGGAAGGCGAGCTTGTCCTTGGCGTGCAGGACGGGCAGCTTGAGCGAGCCGCTGAGCGTGAGCCCGTAGCCGAACTCGCTGTCCTCGTCCTGGCCGTCGTCGAAGCGCAGCTCGCGGGCGAGGAACGCGGTCTGCAGATGACCCCAGTCCTGTTCCCACCGCAGGCGCACGACCCCGTCCGGCAGCCGGTCGAGGTTGAGCCCGCCATCGTTGGCGAAGTCGCCCTCCGGGTTCTCGACCGCGAAGGCGAGGGTGAGACCCTGGGCGAGCGTCTCGGTCCAGCGGAACTGCGCCTGGCGGACGAACAGCTCGCTGTTCGGCCCCTCGAAGTCGAGCGTGTCCGGGATCACCGAGACGTCCATGAAGGTCGACCAGGTCTGTCCCGCGGTGAGCCTGCCGAGCTCGGCGAAGGCGTGGCGGATGCGGAAGCTGGTCGAGTTCGAGACGTTCTGGTTGCCGCCGGCGCCGAAGAAGTCGCCCTCGACGAAGGCCCTGGCCGGGCCCCACTCGGAGGGCTTGCGGACATCCACGTTCAGGCGGGTCTGGCGGGCGTGCAGCCGCGTGCGACCCTGCCGGTTCTTGCCCTCGGTGCGGATCGCGCCGGTGACGAACAGGTCCTCGCTGCCGATGTCGTCGAAGTCGTGGATCAGATCGGCCTTGCGGATCCGGCCGTGCAGGAAAACGACGCGCCGCAGCCGGTCGAAGCGCGGCGGGGCGACCGTGGCGCATCCTCCATCTCGTCCGGCTTCAGGCCGGCGCGCTCGAAGCGGTCGTCGACGTTCGTGGTCACCAGTCGGTAGCCGCCTCCCGGACGGCGCGTGAGGTCGAGAAGGGCGCGATGCAGCATGAGCGCTCCGTCGGGACCCTCGGGCTCGCGGATCAGCCGCTCGGCGATCCACGGCCGTAAGCGGCTACGAGCGCCGGCTCGGTCCTCCAGATGGCCGAGGGCCCGGTCGCAGTCCTTCGCCTCGAACGCAGCGCGGGCCGGACCGTCCAGCGCGAGGTTGCAGCCCTTCGCCGCCTCCTCGACCAGGCCGCCGAACGAGGGGAGACCGGTGTCGATCGAGATGCCGGCGCCGCAGAAGAGGCAGAAGAGAACGAGGCGATCGTCCTCGAGCGCGTGCAGGAGCGCATGCGGGAGATCGGGGCCGTCCGGGACGATGCTAGGCATACGAGCCTACTATTCGACGGCCGCGCCCCGCGCAAGCAGGCCCGCCCGGGCCGGAGCCCGGGCGGGTGGGTGATCAGACTTCGGGGAGGAGTTCTTTCGTGAAGAGGGTGTTGCCGTCGAGGTCCTTCAGGCGGACGGTCATGACCTCGCTCGCTCCGTCGATGTCGACCTGGCCGAAGAACTGCAGCCCGGCCGAGGGCGGCAGGTTCGCTTGACCGGCGGGTGGTGCCTTCTGCAAGACGACCTTCGGCCCGAAGGTGCGGTCGAGCTCGTTGGGGCCGAAGGTGCCGGCATGGAGCGGCCCCGAGACGAACTCCCAGAAGGGATGGAAGTCCTGGAAGACCGCTTCGTTGGGATCGTAGTAGTGGGCCGCCGTGTAGTGGACGTCGGCGGTGAGCCAGACGACGTTCTTGATCCGGTTGTCGCGGATGAAGCGCAAGAGCTCGGCGATCTCGAGCTCGCGGCCCTTGGGGGCGCCGTGCTCGCCCTGGGCGATCCCCTCGCTTCCCCGACGCTCGCGGAAATTGTCCCAGATGATCAACCCCAGGGACATGTCGGAAGCGATCACCTTCCAGGTCGCATCCGAAGCGAGCAGCGCCTGCTTCAGCCAGCGGAGCTGGGCTTCACCCAGGATGCGGGTCTCGGGGGCGAGGCGGGTTTCGAGATTGTCGCCGTTCGGGCCCCGATAGGAGCGCAGGTCGATCCGGAAGAGCTCGAGCGAGGGGCCGTAGCGGAAGGAGCCGTAGATCCGATCCTGCTCGAGCGGGTGCCGGCGGGTCGGCATGTAGTCGTGGAAAGCCTTCATCGCCCGGGCGGCGAGCACCGCGACCGAACCTTCCTTGTAGCGCTCGTCCTTGTCGAGCCGCTTCTCCCAGTACCAGTTGTTCGTGACCTCGTGATCGTCCCATTGGGCGAGCATCGGCACGGCCGCGTTGAACCGCCGGACGTTCTCGTCCATGAGGTTGTAGGCGTAGTTCATGCGGAACTCGCGCAGGGTCTCGGCGACCTTCTGCTTCTCCTCGATCGTGACGTTCTTCCACACCCTCCCGTCCGGGAGTTTCACCTCGGGGAGGATCGGATTGTCGGGATAGATCGTGTCGCCGGAATGGACGAAGAAGTCGGGCTCGACCCGGCGCATCGCCTCGTAGATGCGCATGCCGCCGAAGTCCGGGTTGATGCCCCAACCTTGCCCGGCCGTGTCGCCCGACCAGACGAAGCGGACGTTGCGCCGGCCGGCGGGCGGGGTCGCGAAGCTGCCGGTCACGGGCTCCGAGAGGGTCTTCAAGTCGCCGAGGTCGAGGAAGTGCACGCGATAGAAGATCTTTTGGCCGGCCGGCAGACCGGCGAGGTCGAGCTTGGCGCAGAAATCCGTGTCCTCGGCGACGTTCGGGCCGATCACGGTGCGCGGATCCTTCATCGATTCGGTGGTCGCCCACTCGACGATCATCCGCGCTTCGCGATCGGCCTTGGCCCAGAGGATCGCGCGGTCGCCCGAAAGATCGCCGACCTGCACACCGTAGGGGATCTTGATCCGGGTGCGCTCGCTCACGACCACGGCGGGCGCTCGGGCGACGGCGCGCAACGGGCTCGCGGCCAGGGCGAGGCTCGCCGTGGCACCGCCGAGGAGCAGGCGACGACGGACCGGGATCGGCGAGGTGCGAGGGCAGTGGCGCATGGGCTCGGCCTCCTGATTTGGACCAGCTCTAGCAGTTGCGCCTCGGCGTCGACAGAATCGCGACGGGTTTTCGACCACCGGATGACGCCGGCCGCCTGAATTACAAAAACACCATGGAAAACAAGAGAAAAAACGCTTTCCTTACGTAGAGAGGCGGCCCATCTCCCGAGCGGACGCCGAGGAGGAGACCATGGCCGACCAGCCGACGACCACGACCACCCCGAAGCCGGTCCGGCTCGACCCGCCGGGGCGCGGGCGGATCTACGAGAGCATCATGGAGACGATCGGCAACACGCCGCTCGTCCGGCTCCGGCGCGCACGCGGCGAAGGGCTCGTCGGGATCGTTCGGCGAGCGCTCCGCGGCGAGGCACCTTGGGTGCTCGTTCCGTTCCCCGAGCGCGCGGAGCTCGAGAAGCTGCT
>JBBIIE010000089.1:0-13049 GCA_037446605.1 Geminicoccaceae bacterium
CACCGGGCCCACGGCCGCCGCCACGGCGCCTGCGGGCGCCTGCGGGGCCGACGGAACCGAGCCCGGGGCGTCGGCCTCGTGCCCGGCCGGAGGGGCCACAGCGGGCGGTACGGCGCCGTCCGAGCACCTGTTCGAGACGCCCACCCCCGGCGGGGCTGCCGCGGCCGGAAGCGAGCCGTCGGCGTGGATCACGATTGGCGTCGGCGGGGCCATCGCGGCGGCCAACCCGATCACCGGCGCGACGGTCCTCATCACCGCCGGCGGGGCGCTGGCGGGTGGGTTCCTCCCGGTGCTCGTCGACACCCCGGCCGATGTCGAGGGATCGGGCTCAGAGGCGGTCGCGGTGGCCGGCGCGGCCGCGCCGTGGGCGCCCGTCACCGGATCCGCCGCTGCGCGTGGCGCCGTGACCGGCGGCTCCGCCCGGCGCGTCGCCGTCATGGGATCGCACGCCGAGCGCGTGGAGGTCGGCTGATGCCCCTCTACCAGCCGGGCGACCTGGTCCGGCTCTCGACGACCTTCACGGTCGACGGCACCCCGACCGACCCCACCACCGTCACCCTCACGGTCCAGGAGCCGGACGGCACCAAGAGCGACTACGTCTACCTGACCCACCCGGAGGTCGTGCGCGATTCGGCGGGTGTGTACCGCGCCGACATCACCGTCGACCAGGCCGGGCTCTGGGCGTGGTCCTGGAAGGGCACCGGGACCGCGGCGGGCGTCGACGACGGGGCCTTCTCGGTCGCCGTCTCGAACATCGGCGGCCCATCGCTGTGCTCGATCGACGACGTCAAGCTGGCCCGGCGCGACTTCACCTCCGGGGCTCTCGATGAACTGATCGAGGCCCTCATCGTCCGCGCGAGCGAGGCCGTGATGGACTACTGCGGGCGGCGGCCGCGGCCCCTCATCACGGGGGATCGGACGTTCGACCTCGCCCGCCGGCCGTACTATCTGGAGCCAGGAGAGGTCTTCATCGACGACCTCTCGGCAACGCCGACGGCCGCAGTGGTGCTCGACCGAGACGGCGACATCGCCCAGACCCTCACCGTCGCTGACCACCTGGAGATGCTCCCGCGCAACCGGCAGTCCTGGCAGCCGATCACCCGGGTCCGACTGCGCCGGTCAGCGCCGCGTCCCCCGTCCGGGGCGGCGCTCCGGCTGACAGGGACCTGGGGCTGGCCGCAGGTCCCGGGATTCATGGTCGAGGCGACGGTTGAGACGGTCGTGGAGTGGCTGAAGGGCAGCCAGGCGGTCACCGCTCCCAGCCCCGAGCAGTTCGAGCCGGGCGCTCCGCCGACGCGAAGCCTACCGCTGAAGGCGCGAATGCTGATCGGTGGCCGCAGACGGCGGATGGGGCTCGTCTAATGGCCCTGGTCCGCATCTCGGTTCGCCTGCGTGGCGACGACGAGGCCCGTCGGCGCACCAAGGCGCTGCGGCGCGAGATCGGCCGGGACGTCAAGGAGGTGCTGGTCGACGCCGTCGATCGCCGGGTCGTCCCGCGCGCACGTCGCAACGCTCCGAGCATCGTGGCCCACACGATCGTCGCACGCGCGACCACCAGCAGCGCCTACGTGACCTCATCGGCCCGCGGCATGAAGCGCCGGATCTTCGGCCTCCTGGAGCACGGCGGGACCGTGCGGGGGGCGATCCGGCCGAAGCGCGGGGCGCGGGCGCTGCGCTTCGTGGTCGGCGGCCGCACGGTGTTCGTGCGTCACGTCCGCACCCCGCGCAAGTACCGCGAGAAGCGCTTTGTCCGCGACGCGATCGAGCGCGAGCGCGGCGCCGTCATGCGCGACCTGCGGCGCGACCTTCCGCGGGTGATGGAGCGCCGCCTGGCGGGCGTCGCCAAGGTCACGAGGGTCTAGCGGTGCCGACGACGCTCAATCACGCCGACAAGCTCGGCGCGGTCGCCGCTGCCATCGTGACGGCGCTCTCCGGGATCGAGGGCCTCACTGCCTACGACCACGAGCCCGCGGGCGAGCTGGCCTACCCGGCGCTCACGGTCGGGGCCGTCACGCTGGAGCGGGTCTCGCTGGAGGAGCCCGAGCACCACCTGGGCGTCGACGACTGGCTCCAGACCTGGTCGCTGACGCTGATGGTGCTCTACGACGGCGACGAATCGCAGTGGGCGACCGCGCGGCGCCTGATCGGCGAGGTCGCGCGCGCGATCGACTTCGATCCGCATCTCGGCGGGGAGGCGCGCGAGGCGCGCCTGGTCTCCGCCGAGGCGGGATACAACGACCCCGACTCGCCCCGGCGCATGATCGTCGTGGAGTGCGAGGTCGAGGTCCTATCGCTGATGCCGGATCCGGTGTAGCCGGACATGCCCATCGAACGCGAAGGAGGGCCCGCCGTGGACCACCCGCACACCACGGAGACCCAGGTCACCGGCGAGCTCGACCGCCGGCTGGCTGAGGAGGCCGCCGCCATCGAGGCTGCGGCCGAGATGACCGCCAAGGAGATGAAGGAGGCCGGCCTCGATGAGGGTCCGGTCGCCGACCTGAAGGAGGCCGCCAAGGAGGCGACCGGCCGTCGCCGGCCCAAGCCCGCTGAGGTGGTCGAGGTCGCCGAGGAGCAGCTCTCCGAGGAGGAGCGCCGCGCGCTCGAGGCAGCCATCGAGACCAAGCCCAAGGAGGACTAGGCCGTGAGCAGCTACCTCACCCTCCGGGCGGAGGAGACCCCGCGCTACGAGGACGCGCCGACCACGGCACCGTACCGGCTCTCCACCATCCGGCACTACTTCCAGATCATCTCTGGTCGCGTCTCGGCCGAGCCCGCCTTGCGCGACCGCTCTGACGAGCTGCGGGGCAACCTCAGCCCGACGGCCCAGATCATCGACCGCTACGCCCCGGCGGGCACGATCACGGTTGGGGCCTACATGGCCTCGGCGATCCCGCTGCTGAACCTGGCCGGGCTGGTGCTGACACCCACCCAGGGCAACGGCACCAACGAGGTCCAGACCATCACGGCCTCCGGGACCGTCACGGGCGGCACGTACGACCTGACCATCCCTGGCATCACGGGCTACGGCGGCATCACGCTCACCGCGGTCCCGTGGAACGCGACGGCCGCCGACGTGCAGCGCTTGGTCAACGAGCGCATCCGTCGCGGCGGGACGGGCTTCAGGCTGGGCGACCTCGTCATCGGCGGCGGCCCGCTCCCCGCGACCCCGATGACGATCACCTACCAGGGGGTCCTGGCCGCCACCGACGTCCTGATCGCGACGGTCAACTCGACCGGCCTGACCGGCACCTCGCCCGCCTACGGGGTCACGGTGACGACGGCGGGGGCCACCGGATCGGTGCTGCTTCCCGACGGGCGCGGCCTCCCGCCCGGGGCATACCGCTGGCAGTCGGCCAAGCGCACCGGCGCGACGGCCAAGTCGGCCGAGGTTCTGGCCGCCTACGTGGAGCACTCTGCGTTCGAGCTGGGGCAGGGATTCGGGGTGTCGCAGATCTCGCTCGACTACGGCGGCAACTTCGCCGCCACGATGCTCGGCCTGGTGGCGCGCGGAGCCGACGACCCCGGCCTCACGCCGACCTACGACACGCAGGCCGTCCACCCCCTGATGAGCCGGCACCTCTTGGTCACCTGGCGCGACGGCGCCGGCAACATCTCCGAGTTCGGGTGGCAGGTCGAGAACCCGATCGTCGCGAGCCCCCACCACGGCATCCGCTCGGCCTACCCGGGCAAGCTGCGCTACGACCAGGGCTTCGTCCGCATGACCGGCACCGTCGGCATGGACGAGTTCGACGTCGACGACCGCACGAGCTTCCTGGAGGCCGACACCTTCAACGCGCTCGCGCACTGGCGGACCGAGTCGAAGATCGGCTCCTCAGGGGCGCTCTACGAGATGTTCGTCCGGGCGCCCGCCTGCCAGATCCTCGGTGGCCAGGGGGTGGACGAGCTGAGCGCCCGCCGTCGCCACGGCGCCTCCTACAACTGGGGGGCCGCCTACGACCAGACGGCCGGGTTCGACTTCCAGATCACGATCACCGCCGCCCTCTCGGCGTGGGAGGCGTACTCCTGATGGGCGCGCCCATCAGGATCGGCGACCAGGAGTTCCACCCCCGGCGCGAGACGTACGAGGTGCTGCTCGGGCGCGAGGAGCTGGACGAGCGCGAGGGCGAGCTGGTGGACGAGGCCAACGGCCTCATGGTCGAGATGCAGCACACCTTCCGCCGGCTCACCGGGCTCGTCGACAAGGAGGGCGACTTCGACGCGGACGAGCGCGAGCGCCTCAAGGCTCAGCGCAAGGAGCTGCGCGCGAAGATGCGCGCGGCCCAGCGCGATCTCTTCCGCACCCGGATCGAGGCGGTCGCACTCCGGCTCGATCCGACCCCCGAGGTCGACTGGCTCCTGGCGAACCTCGACGAGGCCGAGCTGGAGCAGGTCATGGAGGCCCTGTCGGCCCGCCCTACCGAGACCGGGTCGGACCCCGAGAGCGACGAGCCCTAGAGGAGGTCGGGGCGCTCTTGTCGATCCCGGGTCTCACCTGGGACGTGATCCGTTCCCACACCCCCGAGCAGATCGCGGCGATCGTTGACGGCATGAACGAGGCGTTGGTCGCGCGGGCCCGCCACCAGGCGAGCCGAGGGGGCCCGTAGATGTCCCGCGGCGGTGGCCTGCGGTACTACATCGACGGCGACACGTCGGGCCTCCAGCGCGCGCTCGGCCACGCGGACCGCTCGATCGCCGGGGTCGGCAACCGCCTCGCGACGGGAGTGCTGCGCACCGGCGCGATCGCTGGTGCGGCTGCCCTCACGGGCCTTGCCCTCGCAGCGAGGACCGGCTTCTCGGAGCTGACCGCCGCTCAGAACGCGATGGCCCAGACCGAGTCGCGTCTTCGCTCGACCGGCGGCGCGGCCAACGTCACCGCCGGCCACGTCGCCGGGCTGGCGAGTCGCCTCCAGGCGCTCACCGGCATCGAGGACGACCTGATTCACGCCTCGGAGAACGTCCTCCTCACCTTCACGAACATCCGCAACGCCGGGCCCGGTACGGCGGCGGTCTTCGATAGGGCCACCAAGGCCGTGCTCGACATGTCGGTCGCCCTCGACCAGGACATGCGATCGGCCTCGATCCAGATCGGCAAGGCCCTCAACGACCCGATCAGGGGCGTCACGGCGCTCGGCCGGGCGGGAGTGCAGTTCACCGAGCAGCAGAAGGAGCAGATCCGCACGATGGTCGAGTCCGGCCGCACCCTCGACGCCCAGCGGATGATCCTGTCCGAGCTGGAGCGCCAGATGGGCGGGGCCGCCGCCGCCGCCGGCACGACCCTCACCGGCAAGTGGGAGCGACTGAAGCGCGCCGGGGAGGGCATCACGGAGTCTCTGGTGCGCGGCACCCTCCCGGCCCTGGAATCCATGGCCGACGTCGCGCTCCAGGAGGTCGTGCCGCGTCTCGACCAGGCTGCCGGACAGATCGAGCGCATCTGGTCCCGGCCGGGGCTCGACTTCGCCACTCGCCTGTCGCGCAGCTGGGACGCGATCGCCCGCACGGGGCTGCCCGAGCAGGCCAAGGAGGCGCTCTACTCCGGGCTGGAGGCCGTGGGGACCGCGGGACCGCGGCTGATCGTGAAGGGCCTCCAGGAGGCACCCTGGCCCGCCAAGGCCGTCATCGCCGGGATCCTCGTTGCCAAACTCGGACCGGCGATCTCGCTCCTGGGCCCCGCCATCGGGCGGGCGCTCGGCGGCGCCGGAACAGGGCTCGGCGGCGTGGTGGCGAGCCGCGGCGCGCCGGTTCCCGTGATTGTGATGAACCCGGGGTTCACGGGCGCCCCGGGGGGCTCGGGGGGGCCGATGCCGGTCGGTGGCGCGCAGGGCGTGCTGCGGGCGCTCGGACTCGGCGGCCTCGCCATCGGCGGTCTGGCCGCCGGCGGGACGGCAATCAGTCGCCTGAACGACCGGCATGGCTTCTTCTCGCCATCGCGCGAGGAGTCGCGCCGGTTCGTCGATCAGGCGACCGAGCGGATGCTGGACGCTTGGCGCGAGAAGGGCCCCGCCGCGGCCCGCGAGATCGCGCGCCTGACCTCCTCCCCGATGGGGCGCCTCTTCGGCGAGCAGTGGGGCCGGCAGACCCGCGCCGCGGCGCAGAAGGCGATCGACCGGATGGTCGACGAGTTCGGCGACGGGCGCGGCAAGATCCGCGGCGGGGCCCAGCGCTTCATCCGCGAGGCAGTCGCGGGTCTCTCCCGGCTCGAGCCGCAAGCCCGCGTCCTCGCCTCCGACTCGATGGTGACCTTCGCGCAGGAGCTGGAGCGCAAGGGGCGCCTGCCGCGCGGTGCGACCTCGCGTCTCATCTCGGCGATGGAGCGCGAGTTCGGGCGGCTGCCCGCCTCCATCCGCGCCGTGGCCGACGCTGTCAGGGGCATCGGTTCGGCCGCCAACACGGCCCTCACGGGGGTGTCGTCGCTGGCCTCCCGGCTCTTCGAGCTGCCGGTCCCCGGCGGGCGGGCCATGGGCGGCTACATCCCCGGCCGGTTCGACGGCCGCGACGACGTCCTGGTGCGCGCGTCCCGGGGAGAGGTGATCCTGAACCCCTCACAGCAGCGCATGGTCGGGATCGACCGGATCGTGAGCGCCCTGCGGGCCACCGGCGGGATCGTGGGGGGCGACGGTGCTGCGTTCCGCTCGGGCGGCATCATCGGCGAGGCCTACCGGAGGGCGCTCTCCAAGATGGGGACCGCCTACGAGTACGGGGTGTGGGACTGCTCCGACTTCGCGACCTACGTCGCGGGTGTCGACGTGGGCGGATCGACCGCCACCGCGTGGTCCAACAGCCGCCCGGCCCGCGGCCAGGCGATCGTGTGGGGCTTCCGCAACGTGCGGGGCGACACGACCTACGACGGCGGCAAGGACGAGCACATGGGGGTCGGGATCCGTACCCCCCGCGGGACCTACGTCTGGTTCGACAACGGCTCGGGCGGCGTGCAGTCGAACGCCGACTCGGCCCGCTGGCAGCACGTGCGCGTGCCGAAGGGGCTGGAGCGCGTCTTCCAGGACGGTGAGGGGGGTGTCGGTCTCTCGGACGACACCAAGCGCAACACTCGCGGACGCGGGCGCCAGATCACCCCGACCGAGCGCGTCGTTCGGGCCCTCCGCGCGCTCGGTGTCGGCGACCAGGAATCCCGGAGCGCGGCCGCCCGGCGGCTCATCGCACCGATTCCCGACCTTGCGAACGATGACGACCCCGGCGCGAGTCTCAGCGGGCCGCAGGCCCGCGGCGCGTCCGCGGCCGGCCGGAAGGCGCGCGCCCAGGCGCGCGCGGCGGGGCTTGCGCCCGATGAGGTCGCGCGCCGCGGGGAGGAGGCCGAGCGTCAGGCCGAGGTCACGTTTCTGCTGCGCAACATGGACGCCGAGCAGTCCGACCTCGCGGCGCTCGCCAACCGCAAGCGCGCCACCCTGCGCGACTTCCAGAGGCTCGGGCGGAAGCGGGTGCACACCGCCGAGGCGCGTAAGCGCAAGCAGGCGCTGATGGAGCAGTACCGGCAAAAGCTCGCAGCGCTGACCGAAGCGATGGCCGACGTGCGGGAGGTCATCGCGCAGATCAAGGAGCGGCTCCGCGAGCTGGGCGAGGACGTCGAGGCCGAGCGCTACCAGGAGCAGTACGACGCCTCGCAGGCCCCGCCGACCGGCGAGGACGGAACCGGTGACACCGGTCCGAGCGCCGACCAGCAGGCCCAGCTCGACCAGGCCACTCGCCGGGCGGAGGTCGCCGAGCGCCAGGCCCTGGCGGGCGAGGCGTTCATCCGCGCGATCGGCTCATCGTCGGACATCGACCCGGCCACGGGCTCGGTGACGATCATCGTCAACGCTCCGGGCGGCCTCGTGCACGAGCAGGAGGTCGGCCGCTGGGTCGTGGAAGCCCTGCGCGGGCAGGGCGCTCCGGGAGCGAGCGTGTCGAGGAGCGCCGCGTGAGCGCGTACCTGTCGCTGCGCTCGAACGCTCCGAGCGCGACCGAGCTGGTGCTGGTGAACGGCCCGCCCTACAGCCCCTGGGTGCTCGCAGGGGTCAAAGACCTCGGCGGGGTGAAGTGGCAGCACCAGTTCTCGGGCGCCCGCGGCACGCAGGGCCGCCGCGCGGCCTCCGGCGTCCCCGAGGACCGGCAGATGGCCTTCGGGCTTCTCTCGGACGAGCACGCCGACAAGGACGCCCTCGCTGCCGATCTCTCCGACCTCGCCGCGGTCGTCGACGAGATGCGCCGCTTCGGCGGGCTGGTGACCTTCCGCGAGCACAACCAGACCCGCAAGCAGCGCGCGCGGGTGATGGTGGGCGAGATCGAGATCGGCTCGTGGGAGACCAACGAGTGGAACCTGCGCGACGCCGTGCGGCCGGTGATCCGGGTCACCTGCGCCCCCTACCTGGAGGGCGACCCGATGGAGGTCCACGACGAGTTCGCCGTGGACTCCATCGCCGCCGGCGACTACCGCTTCGACGCCGGGACGGCCGCCGACGTGACGGTCACCGGGGGCGCGCTCGCCCCGGCCGGGACGATGACGACAGAACGCCGCCTGGTCCACACCGGGACCGGCTACATCCTCGGCGACCAGGAGGCGCAGGTCGAGATCCTGGTCGGCTCGACCGTCACGGGCTTCAAGGCCGGCGTGATGCTGAAGGTCTCCGAGGACGGCGGCACGCGCCTTGAGGTCACCGTCGAGGACAACGGGACGAGTTCCTTCCTGCGCGCCCGGCCGTACTCAGGCGGGGTGGCGCAGCCCGACACCGCCGCCACGCTCCCTGCCCGGATCGTCGCGGGCGGCCGCTACTGGCTGCGGGCGCACCTGGTGGGGACCTTCCTGCGCTGCGCCCTGCATCAGACCAACCCGGAGATGGGCGGCCCGGACGCCATGCCTGCCTCATATTCGTTTACGCAGACCGTGGAGCCTGGAAGCCTGTGGCACCCGTGGTTCGGACTCGGCACGACCGGACGGGTGGGGCTGGTGTGGGTGCCCCAGCACTCGGCGGCGCGTCTGGACGACTTTCGCATCCGGCCGTTCCTCATCACCTCCGAGGCCGTCTCGGGCGGCCGGGGCTTCCCGCGGGCGGAGCGCATGGCGGGTTCCATCCCGGGCGATGCGCCCGCGACGGCCGAGATCGAGTGGCGGTTCCCCGGGATCAATCAGACGATCAACTTCGCCATGGCGGCCTGGTGGGCGCGACCGCGCCCGCACAACCTCGTGATGAACGGCGGCTTCGAGGGCGCCGAGAACGTCGCCCCCTGGACGGTCGCCGCGGTGACGAACTTCATGGGCGCGGCGACCTCCGTCGCCCGCGACTTCATCGCCCGCCTGTTCGGCGCCTACTCGGGCCAGGTCGTCGCCCCGGACACCGCCAACACGGGCGCGAAGTATCCGATCTACCGCTCGTTCCGGAAGGGCGAGCGGTACCGCGCCCGCGCGTGGGTCATGTCCGAGACGACCGGCCCGTTCGTGCGCCTGCGCATCGGGGACCCAGATAACGCATCGGCCATCGCCTCCTCGACCGCGGTCACGCTCACGCCGACCTGGGCGCTGCACGAGGTGACCTGGACCTGCACGGCTGACACGTTCCTCGTGTGGGTTGGGGTCGAGCGGACTACGACGACGGGTTCATCGGCCACGTTCTACATCGACGGCGTCAGCGTCGAGCGGGCCGAGGAGGCCGAGCCCTCACGCGGGCACCGCGAGGGCGAGGGCGGCCGGCCGCCGTTCGGGGTCATCGAGGCGGAGGCCGCCGTACGGCCGTTCTACACGGGCGCCTCGGCCTCCGGGCTGGAGGTCTTCGTCTCGGCCAACGACTCGGGCGGGCGGTACGTGCGCTCCGCCGCCAACGTGGGGGCCGGGGGGGCGACCTACGAGATGGCCTTCCTCGTCGACCCGTCCCTGGTCGTCCCGGACGACTACGCCGGGGACGCGGTCTCGTTCGTGGTCTGGGCCCGGGTGCTGCACTCAGCCGCATTCACGGGAGGGATGACGGCGGTCGCCTACATGCGCACGGGCTCGCGCGTCCTGTCGTACACGACCGAGCACGGCGAGGACGGCTACATCGTGCCGCGTCCGGCGACTTCGAACGCGGTCTGGCGGATCACCCGCATGGGGACGCTCGTGCTGCCCGTCTCCGATCTCGGTCAGGGCGTGGTCGAGCTGTTGACGAGGTTCGTGATCGCCGCTGGCACCAACGGCCAGCGCTTCGGGATCGACTACGTCGCGCTCACCCCGGCTCGAGCCCACGTCGCATCGGCCACGGGCAAGGGCGCGGGCTCCACGGCATTCGCCGTGCTCATGAACGACCGCATCGTCACCAAGCGCCTGCACCCCGACACCTCGGCCGAGGAGCTGCTATTCGACCGCCAGCCGGTCGTCTCATCCGGCCTGGGCGGGGCGATGATCGAGGTGCCGCCCGGCGAGATCGAGTTCATGACGATGCTCTCGGGCTACCAGCCGGACAACACCATCGCCTCGGACGGCGGCGAGTCCCCTCCCAACCCCACCCCCCGTGTGCGCCTGATCCCGACCCCGCGCTGGCACTACCTGCGGGAGCCGTAGGCCGTGGTCGCCTTCGCACGCCCGCGGGCCGAATCGCGTCGCCCGCTCGCCGTCGTGCGCCTCCAGGGCGCGGGCCGCTCGTGGACCGTGCTCGGCTCCGACGAGGCCCGCGGCCTGGTCGCCGAGGGCCTGGCGCTGACGGCCGACACGCACGGCCCCCAGACCGCGGGCTTCCGGGTCAAGCGCGACCCGGCGTTCCTGCACCCTGACCTCGGCCCGTTCGCGGCGTGCGACGTGGAGATCGGAGGCGTGCCGGTGTGGTCGGGGCGGGTCTGGGAGACGCCCGGCTCGCGCGGCGAGGAGCGCAGCATGGCCGTCTCGGGGCGCGGGTGGCAGAGCCATCTGGAGGACGACGTCACTCTGCGCGGCCAGGTGCACCAGCGGCTCACCGACTGGCGCGACGCGCGCTCCTACCTTGCCGCCCCCTTGGGAAACTTCAAGACGGCGCCCACGGTCACCACCGACCGCGGCTCCATCATCATCGGCTATCCCAAGGGCACCCCATTCGGGGCGTCTGAGGCGGTCGGCGTGATGCTCGACGGCTGGGTCGACGCCGGTATGGCCGCCGAAAAGATCGTGGTTGAGTACGAGACGGTCAACCCGGTCTCGACGTGGGAGGTCTACCTCCGCAGCTCTGATACCGCGAATGTGCTCGGCACCGCTACTGACTACGCCTCGTTCGGGATGGGCGCGATGGGGGCAGGGGGGCACGTCGCGGGGACGATCAGCGGCGGGGGCCGGCGCTTCATCTCGATCTTCATGTGGACCTCGCCGACCGAGCCAGGAGGCACGACCGGGGCTGAGCACCTGATCCGCATCAAGCGGATCGTCCTGTTCCGGCAGGAGGAATGGGAGCTGAGCAACCAGTCAGTCCTCAAGGCGAGCGACGTCGTCGCGGACATGCTGAGCACCGGGGGCGCGGGGGCGAACCTCCTCCCGATGCTCGCGAGCGACGAGAGCGCCATCGAGGCGACCACGTTCTCGATTCCGCACATGCACATGGGCGGCTACAACAGCGCTCGGTCGATGATCGAGGCCGCCAACGCCTACCACGACTGGCTCTGGGGCGTGGACGCCAGGCGGCGGCTCTTCTTCCGGCCCCGCCCCACCGCCCCGCTCTACGAGGTGGGCGAGTGGTCCGGCTCGTCCTTCGACGACCAGTCCACCGGCAGCGCCGAGAACCTCTACAACCGCGTGATCGTCGAGGGCCAGGGCCCGGCGGGCGAGACGATCCACGTCATCCGGACCAAGACGAGCCCGCTGCTCGACCGCCACGGGCTCACCCGGACCAAGGTGCTCCAGGTCGGCGCGGTCCTGACCACCGCGAGCGCCGAGGCGATCGGTGACGCCTGGCTGGCCGAGCACGCCCGCTCGCAGATGCGGGGCAGCCTGCGCCTGGTCGGCATGGGGGGCGCGCGGCGGGTGAGCGACGGCTCGCCCGTGCACCCGGCCGAGCTGCTGCTGGCGCCGGGCCAGCGGATGCGCTTCGCCAACATGGTCGATCCCGACACGGGCGGCCAGGCCCGCGACGGCACGATCGCCTCGGTCTCCTACGACCACGACTCCGAGACGGCGAGCGTGGAGATCGATTCAGAGCGCGGCCGCTTCGACGCGCTGCTGTCCCGGCTGGGGGCGATTCAGGAGGTCACGCTCTCGTGAGGTCCCGGTGAATGACCGACGCCTCTCCCTCGAACGGCGGCGGGCGCTGGCCCTCGCTCTGGTCGGCGCTGCGGGACGTGGCGCTCGTGGTCCTGGGGGCGACCATCGCGATCCACGAGACCGTGATCGCCGAGACCTCCGACCCGGCCCTCCTGGCGCTGGCCGCGGCACTGCTCGGGCTGCCGCTGGTCGTGCGTGCCGAGGGGCGTGGGAAGTGATGGTCGGCTACCCCGTGACGACCGTGTATCTGCTGGTGATGACGGTCCTCGTCGTCTGCCTGGCGGCCTGGCGCTAGCGATGGAGCGCCGCGCCAACGACCGCACGCTCCGGCGGGCGGTCCGGTTCCTGGTGGCCGCCTACCTGGTACTCGCCGCGGGCTTCATCGGCGGCGTCGTGATCGTCGAGCGCCGCGCCGACCAGGGGGCGGCGCAGGCCGAGCGTGTCGCCGCCGAGGCGCGTGTCGCCGCCGAGCAGGTGCGCGAGGTCGCCTGCGACAACGCCGCGTTCAACGGCGGCGTCATCGCCTACTACCAGGCGATCCTCGACGCGCCGGTGGCCGCGGGCATCGAGCGCGAGATCAGGGGTCTGCTCGGCACCGCCCAACGCCTCGCCCCACGCCTCAACGCCGCCTGCGAAGGGCGGCCCATCCCGCCCGTCAGAGGAGGTTGAGCATGAGTCGTCCGCCGCTCGTCACCCTGCGGCTCACCGATCCGCCGATCCGAGGGGCTCTGGTGGCGCAAGTGCAGCACCGCTTCCGCGGCCACGGCCTGGAGCAGGACGGGGTCTACGGATGCCGGACGGCCGAGCGGGTGGCCGACTGGCAGTGGCGCGTGGGCGCCCGCAACCACGCCGGGGCGATCGTCCCGGA
>JBBIIE010000090.1:0-12857 GCA_037446605.1 Geminicoccaceae bacterium
GTCCCCGGGGGATCGAGCCGGACGGCCGTCGGAGTTCCCGGCCGCGGCGTCGAGTCGGGCGCGGAAGCGCCGGGCCCGTGCTTGGCTGGCGCACGCTGCCTCCTCCTGCCGCGGGCACCGCGGCGCCGCGGCTCGACGTCTGCGCCTGCGCCAGCGGCACCCATCCACTGGCGGGACCCCGCCTCGCCGGCGCGCACAGGTCGAGTCCAGCGGTGGGAGGGGCGTTCCCACCCTCGGCATGGGCTCGCTCGCGGGAGGCGGCCGGCCGGGACCGCGTGCGGCCGGCGCCCGCCTCCTCCTGCACCGGGGGCCTCGGCTCGATGCTCGTGGCGACGGCGTTCGTTCGACCGCAGGCCCCGCCTCGCCGGCGCGCACGGGTCGCGCCGGCCGGTAGCAGGCGTTGTCCCCGCCCGCGGCATGGGCTCGCTCGCAGGAGGTGGCCGATCGGGCCCGCCCCCGGCCGGCGCCAGCCTCCCCCGCCGCGGGCGCACGGGCTTGACGCACCTACCGACGGCGCCCATCCAGCCGCACGCCCGCCCCGCCCAGGCCCGAAGGTGCCGCCCGCCCCGCGCGCCGTGCTGGTCCCCATCCTGCTCCTGCTCGCCCGGCTGGCCCTGCCGGGCCCGGCGGCGGCGCATCCGCTCGGCACGAGCCTCGCCGAAGTCACGCCCGAGGCGACCTCCACCGGGCTCGTGCTGGCACTCGCCGCCGAGGACCTCGAGCGCGCGCTCGGCTGGCGCTTCTACGACCGCGAGGCCGGCGAGGTCCCGGAGGGAGCGCGGGCCGAGCTCGGCGCGCGGCTGCGCGCCTATCTGGCCGACCGCATCGTGCTGCGCGCGGACGGGGCGCCCTGCCCGGCCGCGGCCCCGGCGATCTCGAGCCAGGGGCACACCGTCCACCTGCGCACGAGCTTCGCCTGCGGCGACCGCCACGGCCGGCTCGAGCTCGAGAGCCGCCTCCTGGCCGGCACCGACCCGGGCTACGTTCAGCTCGTGCGGATCTTCCGCGGCGACGAGATGGTCGACGTGGTGCTGCGCGAGGGCGCCGACCGGGTGCCGCTCGGGGCGCCACGCGACCCGCTCGGCGTCGCCCGCGCCTACTTCCTGGCCGGCGTCGAGCACATCCTGGCCGGCGCCGACCATCTGGCGTTCCTCCTGGGGCTCCTGCTCTGGGCGATCCGGCCCCTGTCCGTGGTCAAGGTGGTGACCGCCTTCACCATCGCGCACTCGATCACCCTCACGCTCGGCGTGCTCGACCTCGTGCGCGTGCCGATGTCGCTGGTCGACCCGCTGGTGGCCGCGACCGTGGTCTGGGTCGCGGTCGAGAACTTCCTGTCGCGCGACGTCGACCGGCGCTGGAAGGTGACCCTGCTGCTCGGCCTCGTGCACGGCCTCGGCTTCGCGAGCGTGCTCCAGGAGCTGGGCCTGCCCGAGGCCGCGCTCGCCCCGGCACTCCTCGCCTTCAACCTCGGCGTGGAGGCCGGCCAGCTCGCGATCGTGGCCGTGGCCCTGCCGACGCTGCGCGCCGTCGACCGGCTCTGGCCGCACGCCGACGGTGTGACCGGCCGGCCGAAGGCGCTGGTCCACGGCCTCTCGGCCGGGCTGGGTGTGCTCGGCCTCTGGTGGCTCGCCGAGCGGACGATCCTTTGAGCGCGCTTCGGCTCAGGGCAGCCGCTCGATCGGCTCGCGGCGCTGGTTGTGCGGCGGCGCGCCGATCTCCCCGCACGGCGCCACCCAGCGGCAGCCGCGGGCGATCACCGCCTGCACCTCGGGGATCCGGTAGGTCGGGTAGGTCTCGTGGCCGGGGCGGAAGTAGAAGACCTTGCCGCGGCCGCGCGTCCAGGTCAGCGCCGAGCGGAACACCTCGCCCCCGGTGAACCAGGAGATCATCAGGACCTCCTCCGGTGCGGGCACCTCGAACACCTCGCCGTACATCTCCTCGCGCGGGATCTCGAGGTAGCGGCCGAGGCCCTGGCAGATCGGGTGCTCGGGCTTCACGACCCACAGCCGCTCGGTGTCGGTGGCGACCCGCCAGTTGACCGTGCACGGCGTGCCCATGAGCCTCCGGAAGATCTTCGAGAAGTGGCCGGAATGGAGGACCACGAGGCCCATGCCCGCGTGCACGCGCGCCGCCACGCGCTCGACCACGGCGTCCTGGACCGCGTCGTGCTGCTTGTGCCCCCACCAGACGAGCACGTCGGTGGTGGCGAGTGCGGCCTCGGACAGCCCGTGCTCCGGCTCCTCGAGGGTGGCGGTGCGCACCTCGAGCCCGTGCCCGCGCAGCGCCGGGGCGAGCACCTCGTGGATGCCCTCGGGATAGACCTCCTGCACCTCGGGATTGTGCCGCTCGTGCCAGAACTCGTTCCAAAGCGTGACGCGCACGGTCATCGACGGCTCCTCAGCGGGCGGGACGGGCGGCTGCCTCGAGCAGCTCGGCGATGCGGACGCGCTCGCCACCCCGGGCGGCGGAGCGGACCGCCGCCTCGACCATGGCGAGGCTCGCCAGATTGTCGGCGCCGGTCGGGAAGCCCGCGGGCGTCTCGCCGGTGCGGATCGCCTCGGCGAAGGCGGCGAGCGTGCCGGCCCGGTCGTGGAACGGCAGCGGTGCGAGCGGCTCGGCTGTGGCCGGGCCGCCCGGCCGGCGGATGGCGAGCCGGTCGGCCGAGAGGCGCGCCCCGGCATTGCCGCGGCAGGTCCACTCGATCTGCCCGGCCTCGGCCTCGATCACCCACTCCCCGGCCCAGGGCGTGCTCGGCCCGCGCGACAGTCAGGTGCCCCGCCAGCTCACCACGACCTCCCCCTCGAGGACCACGATCAGGGCGCCCGAGGCGTCGTGGCGGAACGGGCTGCCGGCCGGGTTCCAGCGCCGCGCGATCACTTCGACCGGCTCGCGGCCGAGCACGAGGCGCATCAGGTCCAGATGGTGGATCACCATGTCGGCGAGCAGCGGGTCGGGGATGTCGAGGTAGCGGTGCCCCTCGGCCACCGCGTCGCGGCGGAAGTCGATCGCCACGGCGAGCGGCGCGCCGAGCGTCCGGTGGGCGACGAGCTCGGCCGCCCGCCGCGCCGCCGGGTAGTAGCGGTAGTTCTGGCTGACCGCGAGGACACGGCCGCGGGCGCGCGCGAGCTCGACGAGCGCCACGGCCTCGGCCAGTGTCTCCGTGAAGGGCTTCTCGGTCGGCACGTGCAGCCCGGCCTCCAGCGCCCCGCGGCAGACCGCGGCGTCGGCCGCGACCGCGGCGCGCGCCTCGGCGAGGCTCGCGAAGCAGGGTGCCGCGGCCACCCCCGGCTCGAGGCCTGGCCGTTCCGCGGCTGGCGCGAGCTGATGCGCGACCCGCTCCTGTCGACCCCGCCGCGGGAGACCTTCGCCCGCCTCGTCCGGTTCCTGGCCGAGGGCGCGCCACCCGGCGGACGGACCCGGAAAGGACATCCGCGCCCGGCGGACGAAGCCGTCCTCGTGGGCGCAGGGTTCGTCGAACGGACCTTGCGGTTCGGCCCCGAGGAACGGCTCGTCGGCACGCTCACCGAGCCTTCACCACCGCGGGTCGCAGCGGACCGACCCGCGCTCTTGATCCTCGACACCGGCGCCACCCCCCGCTGCGGACCCGGGCGCGTCGCGGTCGACCTCGCGCGGACACTCGCGGCGGCGGGGATCCGGAGCCTGCGGATCGACCTCGGCGGTCTCGGCGACGGCGCGGCCGAGCCGGGTCGCGAACGCGGTCGACGTCTATCGCCGAGCCGCCCTCGCCGAGGTGCGGGCCGCCGTCGACCTTCTGGTCTCCCGAGGTGCCGGGCGGGTGGTCGCGACGGGCGTGTGCTCGGGCGCTTTCACGGCCTTCCACGCCGCCCTTGGCGATCCGCGGATCGTGGGCGCCGTGCTCGTCAACCTGCCGCGCTTCGCCTGGCGGCCGTTCCATCCGGCCGTCTTCCTCCCGACCCGCACGCTCCTGGCCCTCCTCGTCCGACCGACGAGCTGGTCCCGGGCTCTCGCGGGCCGCGGCGAACTCGTGCCCGCCGCGCGCGTGCTGATCGAACGGATCGGCGGGAAACTCGCCGGGGCACTGCCCGCACCGCTGCGACGGCTCGCGACGCTCGTCTCGACACCGGGGCGGAGCCTCCGGGCACTGGTCGACCGCGGGTTTCGGCTGCTCTTCCTTTACGGTGCGGACGATCCCGGCTCCGCGGCGCGCGATCGGCTGCTCGGCCTCGCCGGCGAGCGTCGGTTCGCCGGCAGGGTCGAGGTCCGGGTGGTCGAGGGTGCGGGGCACACCTTCAGCGATCCGCCCGCGCGGGCTCTCCTCTTCGAGCTCGTCCGCTGCCATCTCGACCGGCTCCGGCCGGAACGACCGAGCGAATCGGAGGCCGGCCGAGCGGTGCTCGGCTCGCTCCGCCCGCCTGCACCGATCGGCCCGGGCCCGCCGGACGAGACTCCGATCGAAGAGGCGAGAACGAGCCGCGGCCTCGGCCGAGGCCGGATCGGAGCGCCGGTGCATGGCCCGGACGCGGCGCTTCCGGTGGAAACCGAAGCCGTCCTGGATGAAGCATGAACCACGCGGCCGCATGAGAGCCGAGCCCGAAACGACGTGCAGGGGTTCACGAGGCCCCGGGGCGTTCACGTGGCGTGCGGTGCGAAGGTATGCGGCCGACGTGACGTGCCCGGCCACAGCGGGAGCCGAGCTCCGACGGACGGTCGGCGGCCGGCAGGGATGCCCGCCCTCCTGCGCGCTCGGTCATCCGTGGGGGATCGACGAGGGTGTCGCGGGGGTGGCCTTCATCGAGGCGGCGATCGAATCCTCGAGGCGCGGCGGCCGCCGGGTCGAGCCCGCGCGTCGAAGGAGCGGGGTCAGCCGCCGGATCCGGCGCCCGGCGGGATCCGCTGGCTCACGTGCCAGGGGACCAGCAGCCGCTCGGCCAGGACGACGAGCCCGAACAGGCCGAGGCCCAGGGCGGCGAGCACGAGGATGATCGCGAAGGCGAGGTCCATGCGCAGATCGCCCGTGGCGATCTGGATGTAGTAGCCGAGCCCGGCATCGCCGCCGATCCATTCGGCGATCGTCGCCCCCACCGTGGCGTTCACCGCCGCCCCCTTGATGCCGACGAAGAGCTGCGGTGCCGCGGCCGGCAGGCGCACCCAGCGGAAGGTCCGCCAACGGCCGGCCCCGGTCGAAAGACACAGGCGGTGGAGCTCGGGCGGCAGCGAGGTGAACGCCAGGATGCCGTTCAACAGGATCGGGAAGAAGCACACCAAGAAGACGATGACGAGCTTGGGCAGATAGCCGAAGCCGAACCAGGTGACGAACAAGGGCGCGAAGGCGATCTTCGGCACCATCTCGAGGGTGACCGCGGCCGGGTAGAAGGTCCGGCGCAGCAGGGGCGAGAAGGCGACCGCGAGCGACAGCGGCACGCCCAGGCAGACGGCGAGCAGGAAGCCGCCCAAGGTCTCGCCGCCGGTGACGAGCGTGTATTCGGCGATCCGCGGCAGGTTGCGCCAGAGTTGCCAGAGTACCGCGCTCGGCGGCGGGGCGATGTAGAGCGGCACCGCGAGCAAGCGGACCGCGGCTTCCCAGGCGGCGAAGAAGCCGAGGGCGAAGAGCGGGCCGGTGGCACGGTCGAGAGCGAGGCGCAGCCGCGAGGGGGCGGGCGACACCGCGGCGAGAACCGGCTCAGAGGACGCCATAGCCCTGGAAGATCCGCTTGATCTCGGCGACCCGGGCGTGGAAGGGCGGGCTCTCGCAGACCTCGAGGTCGCGCGGTCGCGGCAGGTCGACCGCGAGGTCGCGGACGATGCGCCCGGGCCGAGGGGAGACCACGATCACCCGATCGGCGAGCTGAACCGCCTCGTCGATCGCGTGCGTGACGAGGATCACGGTCTTGCGGGTGCGCAGCCAGAGCGCCTCGAGGTCGGCCCGCAGCTGCTCGCGCGTCATGGCGTCGAGCGCCCCGAGCGGCTCGTCCATGAGCACGAGGGGCGGGTCGTGGACGAGGGCGCGGCAGAAGGCGGCACGTTGTTGCATGCCGCCCGAGAGCTCCCAGGGGCGACGGTCGAGGAACGCCTCGAGGCCGACCGAGCGCAAGAGCTCACGTGCGTGCGGCTCCAGGGCGCGGCGGTCGAGCCCGCGCAGATCGGCCTGGAGGAGCACGTTGCCGAGCACGTCGCGCCAATCGACGAGCACCGGCGACTGGAAGACGATGCCGATCTCGGTCTGCGGACCGCGAACCGCGCGGCCGTCGATCGTGATCCGCCCGGCCGTCGGCGCCTCGAGCCCGGCGATCATGGCGAGGAGCGTGCTCTTGCCACAGCCCGAGGGACCCAAGAGCGCGACGAACGAGCCGGGCTCGATCGAGAGATCGATCGGTCCCAAGGCATGGACCGGCGCGGGCGGGCCCGGAAAGACCTTGGCCGCGCCCTCGATCGCGACCGCGACCGACACGGCGCCCGCCCCGCTCGTCTCAATTCAACGAGGCCGGAACGAAGTCGTTGGTGTAGAAGGCACTCGCCGGCTTGTCCGTCTTGAGCTCCTTGTAGGCCTTCAAGATCTCGAGGGCGGCGGCCCAGTCTTCCGGCACGTTCACGCCGAGCCGGTCGTCCTTGGCGTTGTTGGAGCGGAGGATCGAAAGGGTGACGTCGAGGACCTCGCGGGCCTGAGCCTTCTGATCCTCGACGCTCGCCTGCCAATTGATCAATGCCCGGATCGCGGCGTCCGGGTCGGCCTTGGCGGCGGCCACCGACCGGAGCGTGGCGCGGACGAAGCGGCGCACGAGCTCGGGGTTCTTCTCGACCGTGTCGCGGTGCGCGACGATCGCATAGCCGGGCTGGTGCACACCGTAATCGGCGTAGTTGAAGATGATCGGTGGCTTGCCGCCCGCAGCTTTGATCTCCGCCGGCTTGTCGTCGATCCCACCGAGCATGGCCGGGGCGAGCTTCTGCAAATAGCTCGACACGAGCGCACTTTCCGCGACGTTGGTGAGCTTGATCCTGTCCGGATCGGCGCCGGCGTTGCGCGCGGCGATCGGGAAGAGCGTGTTGACGCCGGCGCCGGCCGTGGTGAGCACGTTCCTGCCCTCGAGGTCCTTGAACGTCTTGATCCCCGAATCGGGGTCGACCAGCACGGCATCGGTACCCTGGGCGTCGATCGTCGCGACCGCCAGGACGGGCGCACCTTGCGCCGCGAGGTTGAGCATGGTCACGGCCGACGCGTAGGCGAAGGTGCTGTCCTTGTTGGCCACGAGCCGAACCGCGTTGCCGCTCCCGTTGCCCTGCTTGACGACGAGGTCGATCCCTTCCCGTTCGTAGAAGCCCTTGTCGATACCCAGGAAGAAGATCGCGTGACTGCCGTAGAAGAGCCAGTTGGTCCGCAGCGTCACCTTTTCGGCGGCCGCGGCAGCGCCGCCGAGCAGGAGCGAGCCCGTGAGCCCGAGGAGTGCGAACGCCCGTCGAGTCGTGGTCATCGTCGTCCTCCCTGTCATCGTCGACCTCCCGGTCATCGCCCGCCGAACGCCGGCCGCGGCAGGCAGGCCGGGCCGAGCGGTTCGAAGTGCTTGTAGCCGAGCACGAACTCCTGGTGGCCGAGGGCCTCGGAGCGGGTCGGCTCGCCGGCCGCGACCCGTTCGATCACGGCGACGATCTCGGCGGCGACCTCGTCGAGCGTGCCGCGCCCCTCGAGGACCCGACCGGCATCGACATCCATGTCCCCCGACATGCGCCGGTAGGTCTCCGGGTTGGCGCAGACCTTGACGACAGGGCTCACCGCCGAGCCGACCACCGAGCCGCGGCCGGTCGAGAAGAGGACGAGATGCGCCCCGCAGGCGATCAGCTCGACCACTTCCGTCGTGTCGTTGATGTTCGGGTAGCCCCAACGGACCGGTCCGTCGGGGACCATGTCCATGAGATAGAGGCCGGGGGCGGACGGGCGGACCGCCGGGCGCAGCAGGCCCCGGATGGGCCGCGTCCCGCTCTTGGCGTAGGCGCCGACCGATTTCTCCTCGACCGTCGTGAGCCCGCCCGTGATGTTGCCACCGCCGAAGCTGCCATGCTCCATGGTCGCGTGGTAGCGCCGCGCCTTGGCCATGACGGCGCGGAGCTCGCGGGCGAGCTCGGGTCGGACGGCACGCGCCGCCATGTGCTCCTCGCAGCCGAACAGCTCGCCCAATTCCTCGAAGATGACGGTGGCGCCCGCATCCACCAGGAGATCCGAGGCCCGGCCGATCGCCGGGTTGGCGGAGAGCACGCTCGTGCCGTCCGACCCGCCGCATTTCGTCCCGATCACGAGATCGGCCGAGCGCACCGGCACGCGCGGCACGCGGGAAAGCTCCGGCAGGGTCTCCTCGATCCAGGCGCGTCCGGCCGCGACGGTGGGTGCCGTGCCGCCTTCCCTCTGGATCACGAGGGTCGCGACCGGGCGGCCGGAGCCCGCGATCGTGCGCTGCAGACGCGAGCGATCGAACTCCTCGCAGCCCAGGGAGACGAGCAGCACCCCGCCGACATTGGGATGGGTGCAGACCGCGTCCATCACCTCCTGGGCGTAGGCGTTGGGGTAGCAGCCGGAGAAGCCGACGAGCTCGACCCCGCGCTCGGCGAAGGGTGCGGCGATGGCGCGGGCGACGTGGTGCGCGCACTCGACGAGATAGGCCACGAGCAGCCGGTTGCGGATGCCCTTGCGGCCGTCGGCGCGGAGATAGCCCGAAGCCGCGCGCACCGCCCTCACTCCTCGGCGTGGTCGAGCGCGTTGACCAGCACCACGCTCCGCAGATTGTGGACGTGGACGTGCTCGCCCGGGGCGATCGGCCGGGTGGCGCGGCCGATCGGCACGCCGCATTTGCGCACCAGCTCTCCCGCGGCGATCGGCCGGAGCGCCACCTTGTGGCCGAGCGGGATCGCCTCGCGCAGCGCGAGGCCGGCGAATTCCGGCCCGAGCGGCGTGCCCGGGGCGAGCGGCCGGAGTGCCAGCGCCACGTCGTCCTCGGGAGCGAGGCGCAGGAGCGCCGGGGCACTCACGGGGTGGAGCTCCCCGCCGGGAGGACGCGCGGGCAGCCCGTGCGGACCAGCATCGCCCGGCACCGCTCGCGGTAGAGCGCGCGCACGTCGCGGGTCGGCGGCCGGCAGCGGCTCGAGCCGAGGCCGACGAGCTCCATGCAGAGCTTGTCCAGATAGCCGTCCCCGCTCGTGCAGGTTTTTTCGATCTCCACCCAGAGTTTGTAGAAGGGCATCGCCTCCTTCACGAGCATCGTCTGGATGCCCTTCCAGTCCTGGGCCTGGACCCTGTCGATCAGACGGACGCCCCATTCCGGCCAATAGTTGGCGAGGTGGACCTCGAACGCCCTGGCGCCGAGCATGGCGCTCACCGCGAACATCAGGTGGTTGTCGATGATGGTGAGCCGGTCGGCGAAGGTCGTGACGACGTCCTCGAACTCCATGGCGTCGGTGCGCGGGCAGGCCCATTTGAGCCCGACGAAGTTCGGCACCCGCTCGACCAGCCGCTCGACCAGGCGGAAGGAGACGGGCGCGCTCGTCCAGAAGGTGTTGTAGAGGACGATGCCGATGTCGGCCGCCTCGGCCGCGGCGCAGACGTGCTCGAAGAAGTCCTCCTCGGTGTGCTGAAAGTAGAAGGGACAGCTCACCTGGATGAACCGGCAGCCGCGCTCGGCGGCGGCCCTGGCGAGCCGGCGCAGCTCCGCGGTGCTCGTGGTCTGGGCGCCCATGGCGACCGGCACGCGGCCGGCCGCGGCCTCGACCACCGCCTCGGCCACCGCGCAGCGCTCCTCGAAGGTCATCGTCGAGAAGTCGCCCGCCGCCCCGCCGGCCAGGAAGGTGGCACAGCGGCCGTCGAGCCCGCCCTCGATCAGCCAACGCACGTGGCGGCGGATCGCGTCCGGGTCGACCGACAGATCGGGATCCCGGAACATGGTCGGGATCGTGACGTAGCAGCCCTCGAGCTCGCGTCGCAGCCGCGCCGGATCCATCTGCGACCCCCGTTCGCCGGCGGCGGACCGTCCATGCCCACCACCGTCGAGGCTCGCACGCGCGGTCGTTTCCGACTTGACCGTGCGCGTCACCTGTTCGATCCGTAGCGACGGAGGAGTCGCCCATGGACGGTCCGGACGAGGCAGCGCCGGCCGAGGAAATCGGCTTCCTGTTGCTGCCGCAGTTCCCGATCTATGCGACGATCCTGGCGCTCGAGGCGCTGCGGATCGCCAATCAGTGCGCCGGGCGGCGCCTGTTCCGCACCCCGCTCTTCTCGGTCGACGGCAAGCCCGTGCGCGCCACCAACGGGATGGAGCTGAAGCCCGACCGGGCCATCGGCGAGGTGCCGTTCTGCCCGACGGTGATCGTGGTCGCGGGCAACGAGCCGCTGCCCCATCTGAGCCGGACGATGCTCGGCTGGCTGCGCCGGCTCGATCGGCACGGCGCCGTGCTCGGGGCGATCGACACGGGCGCCTTCGCCCTCGCCCGGGCGGGGCTGCTCGAGGGTGCCAAGGTGGCGGTGCACTGGGAGGCGATCCCGCTCTTCCGCGAGCACTTCCCCGAGCTGGAACCGGTCGAGCAGCTCTACACGGTCGAGCGCAACCGCCTCACCTGCGCGGGCGGGATCGCCACGCTCGACCTCATGCTCGAAGTGATCCGGCGGCGCGCCGGATCCGAGCTCGCCGAGACGGTCCGCGCCGGGCTCGTGCACAAGCGGGCGCGGGCCGCGGTCGAGCCGCAGCAGCCGGTGCATTCGACCCTTCCCGGGCCGACCGATCGCCGGCTCGAGGCGGCCGTCGCGCTGGTCGAGCGCCATCTCGACCAGCCCTTGACGCCCCGCGAGCTCGCCCGCCGGGTCGGGCTCTCGGTCCGCCAGCTGGAGCGGCTGACCAAGGCGCGCCTCGGCGAGACCCCGGCCGAGCTCGTCCTTCGCCTGCGCCTCCTGGCGGCACGCAACCACCTCTTCTACGGCGACCTCTCGATCCAGGAGATCGCGGTCGCGACCGGGTTCTCCTCGCCCTCGGTGCTCTCGCGCTGCTTCAAGGCCCGCTTCGGCCTCGCGCCGCGCGAGTTCCGGAGGCAATTCTCGGGCGACCGGCTGGAGCGCTTCCGCCCGGAAGTGCGCCAGGAGCTCGCATTTGCCGAGGATCCGGGCGGACGGCTCAGAGGCGGACGGCCAAATTCTTGATCCGGACGTAGTTGTGGAGGCCGGAAAGGCCGCGCTCGCGGCCGAAGCCGCTGTCCTTGACCCCGCCCGTGGGAGCCTGCTGGCCACCCAGGTACCAGCCGTTGATCCAGACCGAGCCCGCCTCGAGGGCACGGGCGAGGCGGAGCGCGCGCGAGATGTCGCGGGTGAAGACACCGGCCACGAGCCCGAAGCCCGTGGCGTTGGCCCGGGCGAGCGCGTCGGCCTCGTCGCCGAACGGCTCGAGCAGGAGCACGGGCGCGAACACCTCCTCGCGGGCGAGCCGGCAGTCGGGCGGGACGTCGCGCACGAGGGTGGGCGTCAGGAAGAAGCCGCGCGGTCGATCCGCGGGCGGCCCGCCGCCGCAGAGAAGTGTCGCGCCGCCGGCGCGGGCCTCGGCCAGCATGTCGAGCACCCGGGTCCGCTGCGCGGCGGAGATCAGTGGGCCCACCCGGAGGTCGGCGACCCGCTCGACCAGCCGGGCCACCAGATCCTCGAAGAGCGGGGCCTGGATCAGCAGCCGCGAGGCGGCCGAGCAGACCTGGCCGGCGTTCTCGAAGGCGGCCGGAACGATCTCGGTGAGGAGCCGGTCGAGGTCGGCGTCGGCGAAGACCAGGAGCGGGTTCCTGCCGCCGAGCTCGAGGACGACCGGAACCGCCCGTTCGGCGGCGAGCGCCATCACCCGCCGGCCGGTCGCGACCGAGCCCGTGAAGGTGATCCCGGCCACGAGCGGATGCCGGCAGAGCGCCGCCCCCGCCTCCTCGCCGGTGCCCGGAAGGACGTTCACGACACCCGGGGGAATGCCCGCTCCGTCCAGGAGTTCGGCGAAGGCGAGGGCCGTGAGCGGTGTCTCCTCGGCCGGCTTGACCACCGCCGTGCAGCCGGCGGCGAGCGCCGGTGCGAGCGAGCGCGCGAGCATGCCGAGCGGGAAGTTCCAGGGCAGGATGTGCGCCGTGACGCCCAAGGGCTCGAGCAGCGTGAGGTCGACGATCTCGCGGCCGAGCGGGATCGTCGCCCCCTCGAGCTTGTCGGCCGCCCCCGCATTGTAGCGGAAGGTGGCGACCACACCCGCCACGTCGTCGCGCGCCTCGGCGAGCGGCTTGCCGGTGTTGCGCGCCTCGAGCCGGGCGAGTTCCTCGGCCACCCGCTCGATCGCGGCGGCGAGCGCGAAGAGGCGCGCCCCGCGCGCCGCCGGGGCGAGGGCCGCCCAGGGACCGCGGAGCGCCCGCGCCGCGGCCTCGACCGCGGCGGCGACGTCGGCCGGACCCGCCGCCTCGACCTCGGCCAGGGGCTCCTCGCTCGCCGGGTCGAGCACGTGGAGCACGGCGCCGCTCGCTGCCGGGCGGAAGGTGCCGTCGACGAAGAGCTCGGTGCGCATCGGATGCCTCCGCGGCAGGCTCAGCCCTTCACCCCGCCGAGCGCGATGCCCTGGATGAAATGTCGCTGGGTCAGAAGGAAGAGGGTGATCGAGGGGATGCAGAGGATGGTCACCGCGGCCATCGCCACGGCGTACCCCTCGAGCTGGGTGTGGGTCCCCACCACCGGGGCGAAGGCGGCCATGCCGACGGGCAGGGTCTTCATCGATTCGTCGAAGGTCACGAGCAGAGGCCACAGGAAGTTGTTCCAGTTGAGCGTGAAGAGGATCACCGTGGCCGCGATCAGGGGCGCCCGGGCGAGCGGCAGGGCGATCGTGAAGAAGATCCTGAACCGG
>JBBIIE010000091.1:0-12701 GCA_037446605.1 Geminicoccaceae bacterium
ACCTGAAGCTGGTCGGCTGATCCCTCGGATCGGCGACCCGCCGAGCGCCCCCGGGAGCGATCCCGGGGGCGCTCTTCGTTTCCGGGTCTCGCGCGGCGTGGTCCGGATCGCCACGGTTCCGCCGCGGGAACGCGGGAGGTGGACGTGGGTCGGGCCGACGACGAGGCCGGGCGGCTGCCGAAGCTCGAGCAGCTCCGGGCGTTCCACGAGATCGTGCGCGCCGGCGGCTTCCACGCCGCGGCGCGCCGGCTGGGCGTGGCGCAGCCCTCGATCTCGGCGCGCCTCAAGGAGCTCGAGACGTTCTTCGGGGTGACGCTGATCGAGCGCGGCTCGCGCCGGCTCCGGCTCACCCCCGAGGGTCGCGAGCTGCTCGACTATGCCCAGAGGATCCTGGCCCTCGGCCGCGAGGCGGTCGAGCGGGTGGGCGCGCGCGACCGGCCCGCCGGACGGGTCCGGCTCGGCCTGACGGCGATCCCGGCGGTGACCTGGCTGCCCAGGCTGGTCGCCCGGCTGGAGCGCCTGCACCCCCTGATCCGGCTGGAGTTCGCGGTCGAATCGAGCGAGGTGCTGCGCGAGCTCCTGCAGCGCGGCGGGCTCGACCTCGCCTGCCTCGCCGGGCCGCTCGAGGCGCCGGGGGTGCGGGTCGAGCCGCTCGGCAGCGTCGCCATGGCCTGGCTCGCCGGCCCCGGGCTCGAGCTGCCGGCGGGCCCGCTCGGCCCGGCCGAGCTCGCCCGCGTGCCGCTCGTCACCGACACGCCGGGCAGCCACCTGCACGCCCTCGCCCTCGACTGGTTCCGGAGCGGCGGGGTCGAGCCGGAGCGGCACCATGCCTGCTCGAGCCTGCCGACCCGGATCCGGCTCGCGGCCCTCGGGCTCGGCGTGGCGATGGCGCCGGCCTCGGTCGCCCGCCGCGAGCTCGCCGAGGGCAGCCTGCGGCTCCTGCCCACCAACCCGCCCTTGCCCGGGCTCGGCTACCTGCTCGCGGTGGTGGGCGAGCCGCCCTCGCCGGCGGTGGCGACGGTCGCCGAGCTCGCGCGGCGGGCGATGGCCGAGGAGCCGGCCTGGCTCGCGCCCGCGGCGGCGAACGGTCCGTTCGATCGCGAATAATAAAGTGAGACTATCGACTTTCTCCTCCTCACCGTCGGGCGAAAAGAAAACTTGACCGAGCCGGGCAACGATGCGAGGTGTTCCGGTCGAGAACCCGCGACCGCGAAGGGAGGCGAGCGATGCGTTCGAGGATCGTGGCGGCGGCACTCGCGGCGGCCCTGCCCTGGGCCGGAGCGGCCGCCAAGGAGCTCCGCGTCGGCTATTCGGCCGACATCGTGACGCTCGATCCGGCCAATCACCGCTCGCGGGTCACCGAGGGCGCGATCCACAACATGTACGATGCGGTCCTGACCCGCACCGTCGACATGAAGGTGGTGCCCGAGCTCGCCGAGAGCTTCCGCCAGATCGACGCCAAGACCTACGAGATGCGGCTTCGGCCCGGGGTGAAGTTCCACGACGGCAGCGAGCTCACCGTCGAGGACATCGTGTTCACCTTCGACCGCCTCACCAAGGACGGGGCGATGGAGGGCAAGACGAGCCCGAGGAAGAGCCTCGTGGGCCCGGTCGCCCGCACCGTCCCCGTCGATCGGCTCACGGTGCGGTTCGAACTTTCCGCACCCTGGCCCGTGTTCCCGGCCTACCTGCCCTTCAACCAGGTCGTCTCGAAGGCCTATGTCGAGAAGGTCGGCTCGGACGGCATGGCGACCCGGCCCATGGGCACCGGGCCCTTCCGCTTCGTCGAATGGCGCAGGGGCGATTCGGTGATCATGGAGCGCTTCCCCGACTATTACGGCGGCGCTGCCGACATCCCGCCCGTGGGCCCGGCCCGGATCGATCGCGTCATCTTCAAGATCATCCCCGAGCCCGCCTCGCGCGTGGCGGCCCTCCTCGCCGGGGAGGTCGATCTGATCGACGAGCTGCCGCACCACGCGATCAGGCAGGTCGAGGCCAACCCGCGCACCAAGGTCTTGAAGAGCAACGGTACGCGCAGCTTCTTCATCGACTTCAACACGACCAGGCCGCCCTTCGACAAGGTGAAGGTGCGGCAGGCCGCCAACCACGCGGTCGACAGGAAGCTCGTGATCGACAGGATCCTGAGCGGGCTCGCCGTGCCGCTCACGACGCTGATCAGCCCGGACTCCTTCGGCTACAACCCGAACCTCGAGCCCTGGCGGTACGATCCGGCGCTGGCCAGGAAGCTTCTGGCCGAGGCGGGCTATCCGAACGGCGTCGACGTCACGCTCGACGTCGACAATCCCTTCAAGGAGCAGGCCGAGGCGGTCGCCGCCATGCTCACGCAGGTGGGTATCCGCACCAAGGTCCAGCTCTGGGAGAGGACCGCGCTCACCGATCTGTGGAAGGATCCGACCAGGCACGACCGCCACATGTTCTTCCGCTCCTGGGGCGACGGCGCGCTCGACCCGGTCGGCATCTTCGTGCCGGTCCTCAAGACCAAGGATCGTGGCAATTTCTCGGGCTACGCCAACGCCGAGGTCGATCGGCTCTTGACCGCCGCCGACACCGAGCCCGACCAGGCGAAGCGCTCCGAATATTACCGGAAGGCGCAGGCGATCATCCGCGAGGAGGCGCCGCTCCTGTTCCTCTGGCTGCCGCAGGACGTGTACGGGGCGAGCCGCAAGCTCGTGGACTGGCAGCCCTCGCCGCGCGGCATCGTCAAGCTGCACCGGGCGGCGCTCGCCGACTGAGCGCAGCGGCCGGGGCGAGGCGGGGAGGAGCGGCGGGTGATGCGGCCTCTGGCACTCGTCGAGCGGCTCCTCCAGCTCGTCCCGGTGCTCTTCGGGATCGCCCTCGTCGTCTTCCTCATGATGCAGGCGACGCCGGGCGATCCGGTCGAGCTCATGCTCGGCGACGCGCTCGCCACCCCCGAGCAGCGCGAGGCGCTGCGCCGCGACATGGGCCTCGATCGGCCGCTGCCGGAACGCTTCCTGCTCTTCCTGGGCGACGCGCTCACCCTCGACTTCGGCCAGAGCTTCCACCACCGCCGGCCGGTCGCGGACGTGATCCTGGAGCGGCTGCCCGCCACGATCGAGCTCACGCTCGCCGCCATGGTGATCGCCATCGCGGTGGGCGTCCCGCTCGGCGTCGTGGCCGCGGTCCGCCGCGACGGCTGGATCGACCGGCTGGCCACGATCCTGGGGCTCGCCGGCGTCTCGATGCCCGGCTTCTGGCTCGGGATCCTGTTGATCCTGCTCTTCTCGGTCCAGCTCGGCTGGCTGCCGGTCTCGGGGCGGATCGGCTTCTCGGGCGAGGTCCCGCCGGTCACCGGGTTCCTCCTGATCGACACGCTCCTGGCCGGAAGGCCCCAGAGCTTCCTCGAGGCGCTGCGCCATCTGCTCCTGCCGGCCGTGACGCTCGGCCTCGCCATGGCGGCGCTCCTCATGCGGGTCACGCGGACCTCGATGCTCGAGGCGCTGCGCCAGGACTACGTCACCTTCGCCACCGCCAAGGGCCTGCCGCGGCGGCAGGTCCTGATCCGCCACGCGCTCCGCAACGCGCTCACCCCCACCGTCACCGTGGCGGCGATCGAGACCGGCACGCTCTTGGGCGGCAACATGATCGTCGAGACCGTGTTCGGCTGGCCCGGGCTCGGCCGGCTCGTGGTCGAGGGGATCTTCACCCGCAACTACCCGCTCGTGCAGGCGGCCGTCTTGCTCTACGCCGTGACCTACGTGCTCTTGAACCTCGCGGCCGACATCCTCCAGACCGTGCTCAACCCGAAGGTGCGGCTTTGAGCGCGCAGGCGGTCGAGCGCGAGACCCTGGAGCCGGCCGCCGCACCGGCGCGCCCACCCGTCGGCTCGCCGCTTTCGGCCGAGCTCGGCGAGCTCCTCGCCAACCGCACCGCGCTCCTCTCGCTCCTGGTCGTGCTCGCAGTGGCGGCGATCGCCTTGTTCGCCCCCTGGATCGCCCCGCACGATCCCTACGAAGCGAACCTCCTGCGCCGGCTCCAGCCGCCCGTCTGGCTCGAGGGTGGCGAGTGGACCCATCCCTTGGGCTGCGACCAGCTCGGCCGCGACATCCTCTCGCGGATCCTCTTCGGTGCGCGGGTCTCGATGACGATCGGCCTCCTGGTCGTGGCGATCGCCGCGGTGATCGGCACGACGCTCGGCCTTCTCGCGGGCTATCTGCGCGGCTTCGTCGACATCTTGATCGGGCGGATCGTCGACACGCTGTTGGGCTTTCCCTACCTCATCTTCGCGATCGGGCTCATGGCCGCGATGGGCCCGGGCCTCGCCAACATCGTGCTCGCCCTCGTCCTCAAGGAGTGGGTGCTCACCTGCCGGGTGGCGCGCGCCGAGACACTCGCCGCCCGCGAGATGGATTACGTCGAGGCGGCGCGTGCGCTCGGGGCCTCGCCGGCGCGGATCATGCTGGGCGAGATCCTGCCCAACATCCTCTCACCCGTGCTCGTCGTCGCCACCTTCCGCATGGCGACGATCGTCATCCTCGAGGCGAGCCTCTCCTTCCTCGGGCTCGGCGTGCAGCCGCCGATTCCCTCCTGGGGCTCGATGGTGGCCGACGGCCGCGCCTTCCTGCTCGATGCCTGGTGGGTGGCGACGCTCCCCGGCGTGGCGATCTTCGTGCTCGTGCTCGCGATCAACCTCGCGAGCCAGGGGCTGCGCGACGCCTTCGACCCGAGGCTCCGGGCATGAGCGAACCCTTGCTCCTGATCCGCGGCCTCGAGGTCGTCTTCCCGACGAGCAGCGGGATCGTGCGCGCGGTCGACGGGGTCGACCTCGAGGTCTTCCCGGGCGAATGCCTGGGGGTCGTCGGCGAATCGGGTTCGGGCAAGAGCGTCACCTTCCTCGCGGTGCTCGGGCTCCTGCGCCCGCCCGGGCGGATCGCGGCCGGCGAGATCCGCTTCGAGGGCCGCACGATCTCCGGCCTGTCCGAGGCGGACCTCCGCGATCTGCGCGGCCGGGCGATCGCGATCACGCTGCAGGACGCGCTCACCGCCTTGAACCCGGCGCTCACCGTCGAGCAGCAGATCGCCGAGACGATCGAGGCGCACGACCCCGATCTCCCGCGCGGCCGGGCGCGGCGGGGGGCCCTGCGCGAGCGGGCGCTGGAGCTGTTGCGGCTCGTCGGCATCCCCGAGCCCGCGCGGCGCCTCGCCAACTACCCGCACGAGCTCTCGGGCGGCATGCGCCAGCGGGTGATGATCGCGATCGCGCTCTCCTGCCGCCCCCGGCTCCTGATCGCCGACGAGCCCACGACCGCCCTCGACGTCACGATCCAGGCGCAGGTCCTGGATCTCCTGGCCGAACTGCGCGAGCGGCTCGGCACCGCGATGGTGCTCATCAGCCACGATCTGGGCGTGGTGGCCGAGCACTGCGCGCGGGTCGTCGTGATGTACGCCGGCCAGGTGGTCGAGTACGGGCCGACCCGTGCCGTGATCGGCGAGCCGCGCCATCCCTACACGCAGGGGCTGTTGCGCTCGATCCCCTCGCTCGAGGCGCCCGAGCGGCCGATCCGACCGATCCCCGGGCAGATGGCCGATCCGATCCGACCGCCGCCGGGCTGCCGTTTCGAGCCGCGCTGCAGCCTCGCCCGGCCGGCCTGCCGGGTCCCGGTGGCGCTCCGCTCCTTCGGCCAGGGGCGGGCCGCCCGCTGCGTCGAGGTCGCGGCATGAGCACGGCCGCCCCGATCGTGACGCCCGACAGCGGTGGCGCGCGGCCGCTCCTCGAGATCGAGGGGCTCGTCAAGCACTACGATCTGCGCCGCGGCCTGCGCCGACTCGTCGATCCGGCCGAGGGCAACACGGTCCGTGCGCTCGACGGCGTCGACCTCGGCGTGGCGCGCGGCGAGACCTTGGGCGTGATCGGCGAATCGGGCTCCGGCAAGACGACCCTCGGCCGCTGCGCGCTCGGGCTCGTCGAGCCCACCGCGGGCAGCGTGCGCTTCGACGGGATCGCGCTCCAGGGCCTCGACCGTGCGGCGACCAAGGCGCTGCGCCGGCGCCTGCAGATCGTCTTCCAGGACCCTTACGCGAGCCTCAACCCGCGGCGCACGGTCGAGCAGATCGTGGGCCTCGGGCTCGCCGTGCACGAACGGCTCGACCGCGCGGCGGCGCGGGCGAAGATCCTCGCCATGCTCGAGCGGGTGGGGCTCGGGGCGGCGCATCTGCAGCGCTACCCGCACCAGTTCTCGGGCGGCCAGCGGCAGCGGATCGGGATCGCCAGGGCGCTCGTCCTCGGGCCCGAGTTCGTGGTGTGCGACGAGCCGGTCTCGGCGCTCGACGTCTCGATCCAGGCGCAGATCCTGGCGCTTCTGCGCGAGCTCAAGGAGGAGCTCGGCCTCACCTACCTCTTCATCGCTCACGATCTGGCCGTGGTCGCGCATGTGAGCGACCGGGTTGCGGTCCTCTATCTCGGAAAGATCGTCGAGATCGGGCCGACCCGGGCGGTCCTCAAGGAGCCCGCGCATCCCTACACGCGGGCGCTGCTCGCCGCCGTGCCGCGGCTGGACCGCGTGCGCGCGCGGGGCGAAGGCCGGCTCGCGGGCGAGCCGCCCTCGCCGGTCCGTCCGCCCGCGGGCTGCCGCTTCCACCCGCGCTGCCCGCACGCGCTGCCGATCTGCCGCGAACGCGCGCCCGAGCTCCTCGCGGTGGCACCGGGTCACGGCACCGCCTGCCACCTGCACCGGGAGGCCGGCTGATGCGCCCGTCCGAAGCACCCGCGGACCGGCCGCTCCGCTTCGAAGGCGGGCCCTACGAACGCGGCCGGGCCCAGGCGCGCGCCCGGCCCGATCTCGTCGAGGCGGTGCGGGCGGCGGTCGAGCTCCGGCTCCGCGAGGTCGAGGGCGCTCTGGAGCGGCCGGAGGTCCGGGCTTTCCTCGACGGTCAGCGGGCGGCCACGGAGCGGTACCATCCCGAGATCCTGGCCGAGATCGAGGGGATCGGGGCGGGCTTCGGCATCGAGCCGGCGCGGCTCTTCGCCTTCCTGCACGCTTCCACGATCGCCGACCTCCTCGCCTGCCGGCAGGACGCGGCGGAGGGCTGTACGGCCTTCGCGGTCCGGACCGGCGGCGGCGCACTCCTCGCCAAGAACCGCGACTATCGCGACGAGCACCGGGCCCTGCAGCAGGTCGTGCTGCACCGGCCGGCCGAGGGGCGGAGCTTCCTCGTCGTAGGCTCGCTGGGCGCACCCGGCTGCTTCTCCTCGGGACTCAACGCGGCGGGGCTCGCCCTCGCCGACACGGCCACCCGCACCCGCGACCTCGGGCCCGGCCTGCACCGCTATTTCCTTTCGACGCTCCTCCTCCAGCGCTGCGCGACCGTCGAGGAGGCGCTGGCCTCGATCCGGGCCACGCCGCACACCGGCAGCGGCTGCCTCGTCCTGGCCGATGCCGCGGGGGCCGTGGCGGCGGTCGAGCTCGGCCACCGGGCGGTCGGGATCGAGCGGGGCGAGACCGGTCGGATCGGCCGGACCAACCACCATCGCCTGCCCGCAACGGCGCCCGGCAACCTCCCGAGCGAGGCGAACGCGCACTCGCACGGCAACTCGATCGCCCGACAGGCGGCACTCGGCCTCGCCCTCGAGCGGCTCGGCGCGATGCCGGGAGCGGATGCGGTCGGCGCACGCCTCGCCCGCCACGCCGATGCCGAGGGCCCGGCCTTCTGCCGCCACGGCGCGGCCGATCTCGCCGCCACGATCTCCGGGGCGATCTTCGACACGGGCGCGCGGCGCCTCTTCTTCTGCGTCGGCCCGCCCTGCGGCGGCGCCTGGCGCCGGTTCGAGCTCGACCCCTCCGACCTTCCCTCCGAATTCGGGAGCCCCGCCCCTTGAAACCCTTCACGATCGCCTGCCCCACGGGCCATCTGGCCTTCACCCCGCTCGAGAAGGCGAGCTTCCTCGAGGGCTGCCGGCAGCGTCCGGACGCCATCGTGGCCGACGCCGGCTCCTGCGACATCGGCCCGCGGCCCTTGGGCGCCGACCGCCACGTGAGCCTCGAAGCGCACCAGCGCCACGACCTCGAGATCATGCTCCTCGAGGCGCGCAGGCTCGGTGTGCCCATGATCGTGGGCTCGGCCTCGGACACCGGCACCGACCGTGGCGTCGATCAGTTCGTCCGGCTGATCGCCGAAATCGCGGCCGAACACCGCCTCGCCCCCTTCAAGCTCGTGGCCATCCACTCCGAGCAGAAGGTCGCGGATCTGCTGGCCCGGCTCGCGCGCGGCGCCCGGATCGTCGGGCTCGACGGCCGGCCGGACGCCGATGCCGAGACCCTGCGGCGCACCGACCGGGTGGTCGCGGTCATGAACGCCGAGCCGATCCGCCGGGCGCTCCGCGAGGGCGCGGAGGTGGTGATCGCCGGCCGGGCCTCCGATTGCGCGCTCTTCGCCGCGCCCCTGCTCGAGGCCGGCTTCTCCCCGGCGATCGCCTACTACACCGGCAAGCTCATGGAGTGCGCCTCCTTCTGCTGCGAGCCCTTCATGGGCAAGGAGACGATCCTGGGCACGGTCGAGGGCGAGAGCGTCACCGTCCGGGCGATGCACCCCGAGCAGCGCTGCACGCCCGCCTCGCTCGCGAGCCACGCCATGTACGAGCGCACCGACCCGTTCCGCGAGCAGGTCGCGGGCGGCTGGATCGACATGAGCGGCTGCCGCTACGAGCAGGTCGACGCCAAGGCCACGCGCGCCTCGGGGGCGGTGTTCCACGCGACGGCGCAGCTCGCCGTCAAGCTCGAGGGGGCGGGCCGCGTCGGCGAGCGGCGGCTCGCCATCGTAGGCGTGCGCGACCCGCAGACGATCGCCCGGATCGACCAGGCGATCGCCTGGGCCCGGGGCAAGGTCGCCGAACGGTTCGGGCCGGAGGGACGGGCGTACCGGCTCTTCCACCATCTCTTTGGTAGGAACGCCGTCATGAAGGAGCTCGACCCGAACCCGCCCGCGGCCCCGCACGAGCTCGGCGTCGTGGTCGAGGCGGTGCATCCCGAAGCGAAGATCGCCGAGGAGATCGCGGCACTCGCGGCGCGCAACCTGTTCTACGCCCGGCTGCCCGGGACCAAGGGCACGGCCGGTGCGGCGGCGCTCATGTCGGACGAGATCCTGGTGGGCGAGCCGGGCTACGAGTGGACCTTGAACCACGTGATCGAGGTCGAGGACATGATGGAGCTCGTGCGCATCCACCATCGCGTGATCGACGGCCGGGGCGGGGAGGGACGCTGATGCTCAAGCTGCGCGAGCTCGCTTCCACGATCCGCTCGAAGAACGCGGGCGTGGATCACCTGACCTTCGACGTGATCTTCCGCGACCGGGCCGCCTTCGAGCGGGTGAAGGCATCCGCGGCGCTCTCGCCCGAGGCGATCTGCGCGCTCTACCGGATCCCGCGCGAGCGGCTGACCCATCACTGCGCCTTCGAGCCGGCGCAGGCGATCAAGTTCACGATCCGCCGGCTCGCCCCCTCGGGCAGCCCGGGTGAGACCGACGTGTTCGGCGCGCAGCAATACGCGCCTCTGTTCGAGGTGGAGGTGCCGTGAGGAGGGCTCGGCGCCGGCGCAGGTCGCGGCAGAAGAAGGTGGTCGGGCAGAGACCGCCCTCGGGCCAGAGGGCGTAGTCGGGCACCTCGCCGACCCGGGTCCAGCCGGCGCGCGTGTAGAGCCGGTCGGCGGCGCTGCCGGTCACCGTGTCGAGCACCAGGAGCCAGCGGCCGGCGGCGAGTGCGGCCTCCTCGGCGGCCGCGAGCAGCGCCGCGCCGAGCCCCTGCCGGCGCGCCGCGCGGGCCACCAGCAGCTTCGCCAGATCGGCGCGGTGCGGCTGGTTCTCCTGTGCCGCCGGGACGAGCTGGACGGTGCCGAGCAGGCGGCCGTCCTCGGCCTCGGCCACGAGCAGGATGCGCTCGCCGTGCGCCACCCCGGCCGCCACCTGCAGCCAGAAGGCGCGCGCCCGGGCGGGATCGAGCGGTGCCATGAAGGACACCGAGGCCCCACCCTCGACGCAGTCGATCAGGATGGCGGCCAGGGCGTCGGCGCGCGCCGCGGCCTCCTCGGCGCCGAGGCTGCGGATCCTGGGCACGGGGCTCATGCGGCGGGCTCCGGAAGGCGTCCGGCCACGGGCTCGGGCGCGATCGCCACGAGGTAGCGGGCCGGGGTGGTGCCGGGATTGGCGAAGGCGGTCGGGCGGTCGATGCGCATGGCGAGGCAGTCGCCCGGCCCGAGCCGGTGCATGTCGGCGCCGCGCCGCACCTCGAGGTGGCCCTCGATCAGCCAGACCTGCTGGACGACCGAGCCCAGGCCGCCGTCGAGCGCCACCCGCGCGCCGGCAGGCAGCTCGACCTCGACCAGCTCCAGCCGGCCGGAGCTCCCGGGCGGGGAGAGGGCACGGCGCAGATAGCCGCTCCCGGGATCGCGCCAGACCGGCTGGTCGGCGCGCCGGGCGAGCGGGGAGGGCGGTGCGCCCGCGGCCTCGAACAGGCTCGCCAGCGTCACGCCGAGGGCGGTGGCGAGGCGGTTGAGGACGGCCGCGGTCGGGCTCGCCTCGGCGCGCTCGATCGAGGAGATGGTCGAGCGGCCGACGCCGGAACGGGCGGCGAGCTGCTCGAGGGTCAGGCCGCGCGCGGCGCGCAGCCCCCTGAGGCGCGCCGCGAGCAGCGCCCCGATCGCATCCGGCTCTTCCATGAAACCGGAATGCGCGTCCGGGAAAGCGGAGTCAAGCCCGGCCGAGCCGGCGCCGGCTGGTGCCGCAGGAGGGACTCGAACCCCCGACCCGCGCATTACGAATGCGCTGCTCTACCAGCTGAGCTACTGCGGCGGGCGGGCGGACCATAGCCGCGGGCCGGGGTCGGGCGCAAGGCAGGCGCACCGTACCGGGAGGGCCGGCCCCACCAACGGGGCGGTCGGCCCGACCCGGTGGCTCGGATGGTGCCGTTGCGCGGCGCGCTCTGGCGCACCCTGCCGCCGCCGCGCTATCCCGCCCCCGGGCCGCCGGTCGCGGCCGGGGAGGTCTCCATGCTCGAGGCACGCGCCAACTGGACGCTCGAGGAGATGGACAAGGCGAGCCTGTTCCATCCCAACACCTCGATCGTCCAGCATCTCGCCAAGGGCCCGACGATCGTCGGCCGGGGCAGCGGCGTGCGCATCGCGGACCATCAGGGCAGGGAGTATCTCGACTGCGGCGCCGGGCTCTGGTGCGTCAACATCGGCTACGGCCGCAAGGAGATCGCGGAAGCCGCCAGGGACGCGATCGAGAAGCTCTCCTACTACCATCTCTTCGGCTCGGCCTCGAACGAGCCGATGATCCGCCTCGCCGACCGGGTGCTCACCCTCTTCCGCGAGAAGGCCGGGGTGCGTGGGCTCTCCAAGGTGTTCTTCGGCACCTCGGGCTCGGACGCCAACGACACGAACGTCAAGCTCGTGCGCTACTACAACAATCTGCGCGGCAAGCCGGAAAAGAAGAAGATCCTGGCCCGCCACGGCGGCTACCACGGCCTCACCATGGCGGCCGGCTCGCTCACCGGGATCCCGGTCTACCACAGGGCCTTCGACCTGCCGCTGCCGGGCGTGATCCACCTCTCCTGCCCGCACCATTTCCGCTTCGCGCGGGACGGGGAGAGCGAGCAGGCCTTCTGCGACCGGCTGATCGCCGAGCTCCTGGAGGTGATCGCACGGGAGGGGGCGGAGACGATCGCCGCCTTCATCGGCGAACCGATCATGGGCACGGGTGGCGTCTTGATGCCGCCCGCCGACTATTGGCCCCGGGTGCAGGAGATCTGCCGGAAGAACGACATCCTGTTGATCGTCGACGAGGTGATCACGGGCTTCGGCCGCACGGGGCAATGGTTCGCCTCTGGCCTCTACGGCCTCGAGCCCGACATCGTGACGCTCGCCAAGGGCATCACCTCGGCCTACTTCCCGGTCTCGGCCTCGGTCGTGGGCGAGCGGATCTGGGAGGTGCTGGAGAAGGCCTCGCCCGAGTGGGGGCCGGTGATGCACGGCTTCACCTATTCCGGCCATCCGGTCGGCGGGGCGATCGGGCTCGCCAATCTCGACATCATGGAGAAGGAGGGGATGGTCGAGAACGGCGCGCGCGTGGGACCGTACCTGAAGCGCCGCCTGGAGGAGCGGATCGGCCAGCATCCCTTCGTCGGCGAGATCCGCGGCGTGGGCATGCTGAACGCCGTCGAGTTCGTGGCCGACAGGGCGAGCCGGCGGCCGTTCCGCGCCGAGCAGGGCGCGCACCGCGTGGTGGGCGCGAGGCTGCTCGAGGCGGGGGTGATGGCGCGGCCCTTGCCGTTCATCGAGGTGATCCCGCTCTCCCCGCCCTTGTGCATGCGCGAGGTCGAGGCGGAGGAGGCGGCCGAGCGGTTCGGCCGGGCGCTCGATGCCGCGACCGACGAGCTCGCCCGGCTCGCCAGGGCCTGAGGCGGGCGGGTGACCCCGGCGGGCAGGGGCACGGCCTGCCTCCTGCTCGACCTCGACGGGACGCTGCTCGACATCGCGCCCCGGCCCGAGGCGGTCCGGGTTCCGGACGGGCTCGTGGCGACGCTCGAGGCGGTCGGGCGGCGTCTGGAGGGGGCCTTGGCGCTCGTCTCGGGCCGGCCGATCGGCGAGCTCGACCGGCTCCTGGCGCCCTTGCGGACGGCTGCGGCGGGCGTGCACGGCGCCGAGCTCCGCCGCCGGCCCGACGGCCCGATC